>NZ_JBNGOP010000021.1:0-70391 GCF_050589625.1 Maribacter sp. 2-571
ACTCGACGTCATGTTCACGGCCTTTATCTATATCGCCCTGATTTTCGATGCAATTAGTGTTAACACGCCCTAATAAAGAAATAAAAATGCGCAGATAGATCAATTGATTTAGGCTTGCTTGCCTTGCTCCGATTCCTATATTTGGCGTTGTTATAAACAAGTTAGGCATAATTTAAAAAATGAAGGAAACATTCAAATTCTTGTTATTAATTATATTTTCAATTACACTAATGAATGCACAAAATTCAGAAGAGAGGTGGGACACCTATATGGCTGCCTATGAAGATGAAAAGGTGGGCTCAACTACTTTGAGAATGGACTTATTTGATTCTACTCCAATAAGAGGCTTAGATTATGTTTTAGTTACTGGATTAACTTATGAGACCTCAAAAGAAAATGGTTTTCCAGAAAATGAAACTTTTAGTCTGCTTCATAAAGTTGGAGATGAATTAGTGGAAATAGTAAAAAAAGAAACCGATTTTATATTAGTCGGGTCGTTTATGTACGATAAGGAGCGGTTAGAATATTTTTACATTAAAGAACCAAAAAATATCATTTCTAAAATTGAGGATTTTTATAAAAAAAACTATCCCGATTATAAATTCTATCTGAACGTAAAAGAAGATAAAGAATGGACTTACTATCGCGATTTCTTATACCCAAATGAGGAGACGAAAAACTATATGGCCGATCAGTCAGTATTACGAAGTTTAGCAGATGCTGGCGATAAGCTAACAAAGGCAAGACGAGTGGACCATTGGCTCTATTTTTCTAAAGAATCGGAAATGAACAAAGCTAAAACAGAATTAATTAAATCAAACTTCACGGTTCAAAATACCGACATTAACAAGGAAGCGACGCTACCATTTGAATTACAAGTTTGGAGAATTGACAATGTGGATATTGATTCCATTTATCCCATTACTTCCAAATTAAGAATGGTTGCTAAAAAGTTCGGTGGAGAATATGACGGTTGGGAAACTTCAGTAGAAACGGAATAAAACCATGCCTAACAATAGCAAATAGGGCACAAAGTTTTATGTTTAAAGGCTTGGACTTATCTACTAAGTCCGCCAAATTGAAAATTACGCGATAGCGAAATATTCAAATTTGACAATTAAAAAATAAAAATAATTACAAAACAACCCCAAGGCTTCGCGGCTGGCTCGCAGACCAGACGGAAACGAAAAGTTTCCTTGCCTGCCCTACTTGCCGAGACCTTTGTAGAACATTTGAACAAAGAATAGAGATAGATGAGAGAAATATTAATGCTGACATTATTGACAGCCCCTCTTTTAGGTTTTGGTCAATTAGCGAAGTCTTTGGCTCTGATGGAAGCTGACAAAGAAGCAAATTATAACGAATATGAACAATTATTTTATGACGCCACGGAATATATTTTTAGTAATCCAACGAATTTTAAATCTAAGGAGTTTTCAAGTGCCTGTAAAATTGTGGACTTCTGGAAAAATAAAGATACTGGCATAAATGTCCCAATATTTGGGGGTTTTTATAATGAACTAGAACAAAAAAGCAATCTTAGATACTTCTATATGATTGCAATAACTAATTATATTCTCAGTGAAAAAATCAATAAAAACAGAATTCTCAAATGTGTCAAAATTGATGGACAAAAATATAGTGAGCAGGAAGATGTAAAAGAAGTGCAATTAGAGGGCGCAAAAATATTCTTAGCATATGTGGCTAATGATGAGAATGGACTAGCTATCAATAAAAAGGCTAAAACCTATTTGAAAGCGTTCAAAAAGGGGAAACTGAAAGATACGTTTTTCGAGAAATAAAAACGTTTTACTACACAACCTATAAACAATACGGGGTTTGGGCTTCATCTAAAGGTTATCGTATTTTTATAAAGTCCGCAAAATCTTATGGATTTAGCTTTGGACAAAAAAAGTAAAACCAAAAGCTTTGGCTTCCTGCGAATACGGAAACTCAACGTTTCCTTGCACCCGCAACTAATCATAGCCGAACCGGTTGTGTATAATATCAGAAATGAAGGATTCAAGAATCATGTATATCGAAAGAAAAGCTGGGAATTTGACCGGTGAAGCTAGAATTGGGAGGGTAACATTCTCTAATTCTGGCAAATCGATCTATTACAACGGACTTAGATTCGACTCATTAAAAGGAGCCGGTTTTAAGGCAAACTATTTTGAAACTGAATCTGGAGAAGAATATTGGATTTCGGGATGTAAAAAAAATGGAAGCGACCGACTTTACAATGAAAAGAACCCAATAAGAATCGATGATGACATAAGAGAAGAGTATTGGACGGAAATAAGGAATAAACCTGAATTGAAGGACAGAACAATTGCTAATTAAATGGACAATCGACATCCATACCAAAGAAAAATGTGGTGGAGGACAAGATTCCCTTGGTTTCTTAAAACACTCGGAATGAAAAAAAGGAACGGATTGGGAATCGGTCGGTGCTAAACACAAATGGTACAATATAGACGGACAATCGAGTGGGCGCTACTATTGCGAGGTAATCGCTAAAGGTGAAAAATGGAAATAAAACTCCACACACAACAAAGGCCATAATTCATTGCTACAATTCGTTAACTTCAACCCTTTAAACAAAGAAAGGGGCTAGATTCCGCACGGACAATTTCCATTGGAAATGTCCGCAACGAAATCATAGCCGAGACCTATGAAAAAAATTATTCTCATATTATTCTTAGTTGGATTTGCAAACGCTTACGGACAGGAACTGAACGGAGTTTGGATGTCTTACAAAAATCAAGTTATTGACAGTAACGGCCTAAATACAGCAGGAAGCGAGGGAATTATAATTGATTTTGACAATTCAACCATGGGGCATATTGGTGCCGACACCTTAGTTGCAGTAGCCTTTATTTTTAAGAAGAAAAAGATAAAACTAAAAGTTGGGGGGATAAAAGGGATGGGGAAGCTAAAAAAGTTCGGAAATGACTCTTTAGTAATGGATTCAGGAGAAAACATGTCTTACATCTTTCGAAAATTAGATTTATCCAATCAATTAAACCTGTCGACGGAAGCGATAACCGATTTTCTCGTAACACACCGATTTGAGCCATTGAATGATTTTATGGAAATTGAATTTACGGCAGATAAATATTGGATCGATAAATTGTTAGAAAAGAAAAGTGAAAGATTAAATCTATTAAATCACACTTGGGAGAATGACAATGGCTTTTGGTACTTAAAAGAAATTAACAAAAACTATTTTCTTGTTTTTACCCTTGGACAAGTGGACAAACAAAATTTTTATCAAATTATCCAAGTAAGCGAAAGGGGAGTAAAACTTAAACCTTTACAAGAGACTGATTTTGGGCTGGAAAACATCACGGAACTAAAAACCTGTTTATAACACAACGTAAACATAATTCAGGCTTTAGGGCAAAACCGAAAGGTTTGCTAACATTTATGAAGTTGCGAAACCATATTGTAGCCTTACCAGTTTTGGGGAAGGCTACAGATTCATTGTCTAACTCCTCAAAAATCTGTTGATTCCATTTTTAGTTTTGAAGATTGGGAAATTGAAAATGAAACGCCTGAGTTCGACGATGTTGGCAATCCCGTAGTTTCTAGAACTGAAACTATCAAAATGTAAAAACTAAGTACAACACAACCTCAAAACAATACGGGCTTGGCTACTTAAGTTATAAACCCGGAATATCAAGGAACACCGCCAAGTCTTTTGATTTGGTAATAAATGAAAAAGAAAAAAGAAAATCAAAAGATTTCGCGATGGATGTGGTGGTAAGCAAACGCTAGTTTGCTCCATTACTGTTCATACAGGCCGAACCATAATGTAAAATTTAAAAAATTTGCCAATTATACTAGATTTTGATGCATTCACATTAAATTAATCATTCAAATGAATAAAAACACATCAATATCACTCGGAAGTTATTTTTACCAATTTGTGCAAAATAGCATTAAGGAAGGAAGATTTAAAAATGCTAGCGAAGTTATTCGTGCAGGATTCACGCTTTTACAAGAAGAAAGTGAAGTGATTGCCTTGAAAAAAGCAATTCAAGAAGGAATTGACAGTGGAATAGCTCACGATTTTAACCCTAAAAAACATCTTGAATCGCTTAAAGAGAAAAAGCGCTAGAATGGCTGAATATAAATTGACCAACAAAGCTGTTGAGGATTAAACGATTTGGGATTACACATTTGAGATGTGGTCTGAAAAACAAGCTAATAAATATTATGAAGGGCTACTATTCAATTGCCAAGAAATCGCTGAAAATCCCGACTTAGGGAAAAACTACAAAGGTATATCATAACAGCTTCTCGGAATAAAAGTAAATCGACACATAATATTCTACGGAACGTTAAATCCAGATTATGTTGAAATAACCAGAATATTGCAAGAAAGAATAGATTTAAAGAAAAGAATAACGGAATAAAACTGTACACAACAGTTTGTAAATTGCATATGCATCCCTACGGGATGCAAAAACAACATACGAGAGACGTTGTACGCTATATCTTAAAAAACGAGATTAATGAACAAGACCCATGTTTTATCAATATTTGTCGCATTATGTATTTCTTGTCAAAAAAATAAATCCGACTTAAAACTAATTAACAGACAAAATTTTGAACGCGTAGTTGATGGCAAAAAGACCGATTTATTTACGTTAACGAATAAAAATGGACTTGTTGCACAAATCACTAATTATGGTGGTCGTGTCGTTAGTTTATGGGTACCGGACAAGACCGGTATTTTTGAAGACATTGTATTGGGGTACGAAACCATTGAGGGTTACCTTCAGTCAAATGAGATATATTTCGGAGCTTTAATCGGGCGTTATGGCAATCGCATCGCCAATTGTAAATTCACATTGAATGACAGCACTTATACACTGGCCTCAAACAACAATGACCATCATTTACATGGTGGGAAAATAGGGTTTAATAATGTAATTTGGGATGCCCATCAATTTTCAAATTCCGAACTAAAATTGAAATATCTTTCCAAAGATGGCGAAGAAGGTTATCCTGGGAATTTAAATGTAACGGTAGTGTACCGTTTAACAGATAACAACGAATTAGAAATCAAATATACTGCCACTACAGATAAAGCCACACCGGTCAATCTTACCAATCACTCATTTTTTAACCTACACGGAGCGGGCAAAGGGACTATCAATGACCATATCCTGCAAATAAATGCTACGTATTTCACACCGATTACGACAGGTTTAATTCCAACGGGAATGATACAAGAGGTTAAGAATACTCCTTTTGACTTTACTGAACCAACACCAATTAGAGAACATATAAATGATGATGGACAACAGATAGCATATGGTTTTGGATACGACCATAACTTTGTCATAAATGGCTCAGGTTTAAGAACTGCAGCAGTAATAATAGAACTTATTTCTGGTAGGAAAATAGAGGTTATTACCGACGAACCGGGTTTGCAATTCTATGGCGGTAATTTTTTAGATGGTAAAGATGTTGGAAAAAATGGCTTACCTTATCAATACCGAACTGCGTTTTGTTTGGAAACACAACATTTTCCTGACAGTCCAAATCAAGCGCATTTCCCTTCAACTATTTTAAATAAGGGCGAACGTTATAAATCGACGTGTATTTATAAATTTAGTATTCACCAAAAATAATTAAAGCTCATGCATCAAAAAATCAGCAAGTCGCTACTCTTGATCTTATTGGCCATCTCTTTTTTTACTGCATGCAAGCAAGAAAAGAAAGCAGTACCAAGCCAAAATGAAATATCCGATGAATTCGCTATCGCCAAAAGGTGGTCAGAAGAAAAGGCAAAGGCATGGGGAAAAGACAAACCGTGGTTAAGAGGTGCGAATTTTAACCCTAGTACGGCGATAAATCAATTAGAATTTTGGCAAGCGGAAACCTTCGACCCCGAAACCATTGATAGAGAGCTGGGGTGGGCCGAAGATATTGGGCTAAACTGCATGCGTGTATATCTTCATCATGTGGCATGGGAAGTTGACAAAACTGGATTTAAAGAACGGATCAACACCTATTTGTCAATTGCCGAGAAGCATAATATTGCAACTATTTTTGTGATTTTTGATGACTGCTGGAACCCTACCTATACCGCTGGCAAACAACCCGAACCTAAACCAGGCGTTCATAATTCCGGTTGGCTCAGGGATCCCGGAGATTTACTTTACACTGCCGAAAATTTAACACCCCTGCTTGAATCTTATGTGAAAGATATTTTGGATACATTCCAAAACGACAAACGAATAATTTTGTGGGATCTATACAATGAACCTGGAAACTCGGGGTATGGCAATAAATCTTTACCGCTTTTAAAAGACGTTTTTAAATGGGCTAGAGCTATAGATCCAAAGCAACCCTTAACAGTTGGAGTTTGGAATAATAGTTTGTCAGACCTTAATATATTTCAAATCGAAAATTCAGATATTATCACGTATCACAACTACAATGATGAAGTCGATCATCAAAGGGCAATTGATTCCCTTAAAAAATTGAATAGACCAATGATTTGCACAGAATATATGGCTCGTAAACATAATAGCTTGTTCAGTAACATTATGCCTATTTTAAAAACGCAAAATATAGGGGCTATTAATTGGGGGCTCGTTGCCGGGAAGTCCAATACAAAATATGCATGGGACGACCCAATTCCGGATGGTTCTGATCCCGAACTTTGGTTTCATGATATTTTCCGTAAGAATGGCACTCCTTACAATGATGAAGAGATTGATCTTATTAAAGAATTGACTATGAAGAAATAAGATCGGTATCGAAATTAAACAACTAACAATAGCTAAAACATTTTATAAAAACAATTGCGGTTTAATCGTTGGAACGAAAAACAAACACATTGAACTCATTTAAACTTTTTGGATTGAAGCGATCTCGATGCTTCCGGGAAGCGATTTAAAGGCCTATTGGAAACTTTTTTGAGTTTCTTTGCCGGGCTACTCTAGAAAAAAAAGACAAGAAAAAGGCTGTAGTGGGCAATTTCTTCCCTACGGTTCGGTAAAAAAAGTCCAAATAAGTTCATTAATTAGGATCTGTGCTAAACCGAAAAGCTAGTGTATACATCGCTACTTTTCATGTACGGAGCCGTCAGCCTGTCTAAAAACCCAACATTTCTGCCGACGATCATCTTGCAGGACCGATCTATTGATCCGAACGTTGGGGCCATGGACAACCCCGAGGGAACAACTTACGCTACGCCACATGCCTCGATTGAAGCCTTCACAAATAGCGTTACTAGAACAGCTGTATTCCTTAAAAGAACTTTTGCATGGTTGCAGAAATTCAGACGGTAAAGACTATAGAATGTATTGAACTAAAAAGAAATGTTTCTTTGTATCGCTTTATATACAGGCCATACCCAAAAGAGTCACTGCTTATTTTTTGGCATCGCGGATTTTTGGTTATTTTGGACCGTATATGAGTATTGGCATTAGTAAAGAAAATGAAAATTAGAGAAGTACATAGAAACGAATATACCATTTCCACCGACAAAGATAAATTGGATATTTTGGGTATTCACAAATTCCTATCTACCGAAACGGATTGGGCCAAAGGAATTCCGATCAATACGCTAAAAACATCCATTGAAAATGCTTTGAATTTTGGGCTTTATCATGAAAACCGGCAAATTGGCTTTGCTAGAATAATTTCAGACTATTCAACTATTGCGTATTTAGGGGATGTTTATGTTCTAAAAGAGTATAGAGGAAAGGGATTAAGCAAATGGCTGATAAATGAAATAATGGAGCACCCTAATCTTCAAGGATTAAGGCGCTGGATTTTATTGACCGATACGGCGGAATGGCTCTATAAAAAGTTCGGGTTTACGGAAATACCTCATCCTGAATTTTACATGGAGAAACATAACCCGAAGGTATATCACGCAATAGATAAAGCAAATGCATAACAGCGGCAACCCCTGAACGAACCTATGGTCTTTAAGAAATGGATCGGACATAAGCGTCCTTTTTACTGTCGAATCAGTACAGCAAACTCAATTTTCGATGCGGTAGTAAGGCCAAAAACAAAACTTGAACAAGACTTTTCACGAATGCCTTCAAAGAACGTTATCCTACTCCACTTTTTGAAGTATATCTAGATGCCCAGTTAAATACCTTTGTCGTATTACATATGAGAAACCGAAATCTAACATTCATACTTGGCGCTTTAATTCTACTTCTGACTTTTGACTTAAACGCTCAATCGTCTAAAATGGAAACCAACGCAAACCGAATCGACATAGATTTTGTTTCCGACTCTGAATTCGTTGCAAGGATTAGTGAAAAAAGCAAAACTGAAAATGAAATCAATCTGATTTTAGAAAAAACTAACGATAGCTTGTACGCTATTTATGTGCACAATAAAACAACCGACTCGCTAAAAATTTCAAGCCAGAATCGGCATTTATTCTTAATTCAAGAAGCGAAAAACCAAAATGGAGAATGGAAACCAATTGAGTACTGGAAGTATTCCCGGTGTGAAAATAGCTATCTATCTGATAAACTCGAACCAAACGGGATTTTGAAAACGGAATCAAAAGTTTACAATGGAAATTTTGATACTCAAATAAGATTTAAACTTCTAAATGATAACAACGTATACTACTCAAATTCTACAACTGGGTCGGTAAATTTAACCCAATTTGATATCCCAAATGATGTAACTGAATATCGAACCTATAAACGAATAGAAACTCTTGGAAGTGCTGAAATTTTGAAAAAAGTAATGTTTCTCGAACCAAACGGATTGAAAGAATTTATTGAAAAAGAAGACGTTTATTTAAAAAAAATGGCTGAATTGAGAAAGAACAATAAGAACTGAAAAATACGTGGCACGGCAACGGTAACCCTATTTCAAGTCCATAATCTTCAAAATATGGATTGCATGTGTAGCCTTCCCCAAAAAATAGGACAGCTTAAAATTAGAATTTTCTAACTTTAATCGTATTTACCATTTAAACACCGAAAAAACCACCTATTGGTCGCCGTAAGACCGCCCTTCTAATACACCTCACCGCTAACCCCCAACCGCAAATGGAAGAAAACATAACGATAAGACCGCTCCAAACTTCCGACAAAGCGACATTGGCACAGCTGGCGAACAACAAAAACATTTGGGACAACCTAAGGGATTACATCCCATTCCCATATGAGGAGCATGATGCCGGGTCCTTTATAACCCGAACAAAAGAAGAAAACCCAAAGCAAACCTTCGGAATAACTTACAAGGGGCACCTGTCGGGTATTGTTGGGCTGGTAGTACAAGAGGACGTCTACCAAGGATCGGCGGAAATCGGGTACTGGGTCGGAGAACCCTATTGGGGAAATGGAATTGCGACCAAAGCCGTGGAATTGATTACCGAATATGGATTTGATCAACTTGCCCTACATCGCATATACGCAGGCGTTTTCGCATACAACACCGCCTCAATAAAAGTGCTCGAAAAAAATGGTTTTAAAAAAGAAGGAATATTCAAGAATGCAATTGTCAAAAATGACAAACGCTGTGATGAACACCGGTTTTATAAACTGAATGAACAGCGTAAATAACCTCGGGGCAAGCCCACGAGGCATTAGAACGAAAATTACCATTGATTTCGACGCAAGCGTCGGAGCATTTTAAATCTCGATTATCGAGTAAAAAGGAACGTCTTTCTTTTTCATTACAATTCATCGACAAAAACCATCGTATCCCATAACCTGTAAAATGTATTCCCTTTCTTTTTACAAATAACCCTCACTTCAGGGAATAATAAGCCTACCTTGGAAAAAAATTAATGTCCATACCCGATAAAGTTCGATCCGTAGAACGTCTTTTTTTCAAATTAGAGCAGGAAACCGCCCAATTTGCAATCTCATCGGGCCTTGGTTGTGCTTCGGGCTGTGGCAAATGTTGTAGTTACCCCAACGTAGAGGCCTCTCCCATAGAGTTTTTACCCTGGGCGTTTCAGCTGTTTTTACGGGGCGAGGCAGAAAAGACGTTGCATCAGCTGGCCAAAACCAAAGGCTCCACCTGTTTTATCTACAAACCCCTGTCCGTAATCGATCAAGGCCGCTGTGGCGATTACCAATACCGTGGTTTAATTTGCAGATTGTTCGGATTTGCCGCCCATACCGATAAATACGGAAATTTAAGATTGGCCACCTGTAAAATTATCAAGGAAGGCCAAGCCGATAAGTACAACTCCGTTACCGAGGCAATACAAAAAGGACTGTACGTACCCGTTTTTACGGAGTACTATATGCAATTGAATCAGATCGATTTTACCCTGGGAAACCTCATTCTACCAATAAACGAAGCGCTCAAAATGGCCTTGGAAGCGGTTTTACAGTATTATGCGTACCGGCCCTCGCTTCACTTAGGTGAAAAATGTGGTTGAAAAACCATACGATGACCCTATCGGATAACGCAAAAAGCCCATTGCCAAACTGCCCTGGCATGGGAATCCCACCATGGTTACCATTGTAGATCCTATTTTTTTGGTTTGGTCCCCAACGAACCGTTAGAAGAAACTTCTCATACCCTGCTGCCTTAAAATCACCCAAATAAAAAGGCATCATTTTTTGCTTAGAAGAAAAAGAAAAATAAAGCATAGCAGTAGCTACGGTTCTATTTTTTAACTAGGAATAACGCAACAAGAACCATGTAGTAGTGCTATTCCAACATTAAAACGGTATTCGTATCTTTTTTAGCCAGCTTTAATACCATTTTAACTTTGAAATCGCGCGTATAGAAATTGAATTATTTTTTAGTTGTTCGAGGCAAAAAGCCTGTCCCCGGCTTGACCGGGAATCTAAGCATAGCCTTAGCTATGGTTATATTTCTTAACGGAGAACAGCTGAAAAAGAAACGATTTATTAGTGCTATTTCAAAGTTAAAATGGAATAAGTTAAAAAGGGTGTGACACATAAGTACAGCGTGGGCAATATCTCCATTTCACAAAAAAACACCATAAAAATGTGACAAACGCAGCAGTGCTGCGAATAATGTAGTAAACGAGCTTCAGTTTGGACAAAAAAGAAAAAAAATTCTTAACCGTTCTTAACGACCACAAAGGCATCATCTATAAAGTAGCCAATACCTATTGCAAAGATCCCGCCGACCAAGGCGACTTGGCGCAGGAAATTATTTTACAGTTGTGGTCCACGATCGAGAATTTCAACAACACCAATAAATGGTCTACTTGGGTGTATCGGGTCGCCCTAAACACTTCCATTTCCTTTTACCGGAGGCATAGGACCAGAAAAGAAAGGACCGTTCCCCTTCCTCCAATAATAGAAGTGCTGAACACTTCCGAACAGGGTGGTGCGGACGATGATTTTCTGCTGCTAACCAACTGTTTGAGAGCACTAAAGGAAATCGACCGGGCCTTGTTCTTATTACATCTTGAAGGCCTTAGCAGCAAGGACATCGCCGATATCATCGACATTTCGCCAACCAACGTAACCACCAAGATATCAAGAATAAAAAAGAAACTTAAAATCCAGTTCCATCACTATAAAAACAAAAAAAAATGGACCCAATTGAATTCGAACGTATTTGGAAATCGTATGATCAAAAAATGGAGGATATGCTGGCCATCAATACCGAATTGGCCGTTGACCTCACACGGCAAAAACTCCGTAGACAAATGAACCGCTTTGTCGTGCCAAAGTGGACGGCCATTGGTATCGGGGTTCCCTACACGCTGCTATTGATCGCCATAACCACCATCGCGGCCAAAGCAAAGGCCTATTTTGTCGCAATAGGTTTTGGCGCCATTGCACTCGTTACCATAGCCCTATTGCTGGGATATTGTTATCAATTGTATTTGATAGACCGGGTAAAAAACGATGAGGATGTGCTATCGACCCAAAAACAATTGTCGAATTTGAGACTTTCCAGTTTCAATTGTATAAAACTGGGAGTGTTGCAATTACCATTTTGGTCGGTTTGTTGGGTAAGCCTGGATGCGATCAAAGACAATCCGTTCGTATATGGCGGAATACATGGTCTGATCTTTTTACTATTGGCCTATATGGCATACTGGCTCTACCACAAAGTGAGCGTGAAAAACAAGGTTTCAAAAGTGCGTGATTTTTTCCTGTCCGGAAACGAGTGGGAGCCCATTCTCAAAGCAGCAGCGCTATTGGAACAATTAAAGGAATACGAAAAATAGCCTATTCTTGAAGCACGGGACCCGTTACGGCCCCAACTAGGACGAAAACGATTATCTTTAAGCCGGACCCCTTTTAAGGATTTTTTGTGAATAGCTGAAAACGGGACCGAAGCCATATACCGACATTCAAAACCGATGAACATGAAAACAAAATATGCACTGCTGATACTGGGCTTTTCCCTACTGTTCGCTCAGGCGCAGACCCTTTCGCAACAACATTCGCCAATACTCTCAAAGACCGACCCGATGGCGGTAGGCATGTCCACCGAACGGTTGGCAAAAATAGACGCCATGCTGCAGGAGCAGGTTACTGCGGGCGCCATACCGGGCGCAGTGGCCTTGATTGCCCGCAACGGAAAAATCGTATTCCACAATGCATACGGTATGGCCGACAATGCAACAAAAAAACCCATGAAGGAAACCAGCATTTTTCGGATCGCTTCCCAAACAAAGGCCATTACCGCCACTGCGGTTATGATGCTATGGGAAGAGGGTAAATTTCGGTTGGACGACCCCATATCAACCTATATTCCCGCATTCGAAAACGCACAGGTTTTAGCGACCTTTAATGCCACCGATACCACCTATACCACCATACCGGCCGAAAACCAGATTACCATAAGACACCTGATCACCCATACCTCAGGTATCGGCTATGGCATGATCGACCGCGACGAACGCTTCAAAAAAATATATGCAAAGGCCGGTGTTACCGATCTGTTTACCACTGCGGATGTTTCTATTGGGGAAAGCGTTCAAAAGCTCGCAAAACTTCCGTTACACCATAACCCCGGTAGTCGGTTCACCTATAGTGAAGGACTGGATGTGCTGGGTTATCTTGTGGAAATCGTTTCCGGAATGCCTTTTGATGACTTTTTAAGGAAACGCATTTTTGATCCACTGGGAATGAACGATACGTGGTTTTACCTTCCCAAGGCACAACACAACAGATTGGTAACGGTACAGCATAAACCCGATGGGCAATGGGAAAAGTACCCTGTAACCTTTTACGATACCGATTATCCCATTACGGGAGCAAAACGATTTTTTTCAGGAGGTGCCGGACTCTCAAGTACCGCACATGACTATGCCATTTTTTTACAGATGTACCTCAACAAAGGGGAATACAACGGCACCCGCATTTTAAGCCGTACCACCATCCAAAGTATTATGGGCAACCACAGTGGCGATTTATTCAGTGAAGGGAACAAACACTATGGCCTGGCGTTCGGAGTGATTACCCCAAAGGGACAAGATGCCGGGGGCGAGGGGAGCACCGGAACCTTTGATTGGGGCGGTTACTTTAACACTCAATACTTTGCCGATCCTCAAGAAAACGTAATCGGAATACTGATGAAACAGACCCAAGGCCCGGTAGTGGAGGAAACCTCATGGAAATTCCGGCAAATGGTGTTCGCTGCTATTGACGATTGAGCCATAGGGCTCGGTGGAAGAACGACCCACTTTCAAATTTCCAAAATTGGAGTATTTTTGAAACGACCAACAACAAATTTTAGATAATGAAAAAACTAATGATTCTTAGTGCATTCTTGTTTGTCGCAAGCATGCAGGCACAAAAGCTTAAAGTACAACAAGGAGGTTTCGACTTTATAAAAGGCCAAAAGGAAATAAACGTCCAGTTCGTTTATGACAATATGCGTCTTATGAAAGACAATCTTACCAACGACGAATATGTGGCCAAGCGCTCGGAAGATCTGGAGAAAAAATCAAGAGGAAAGGGCACTACCTGGAAAAAAACATGGGAAAGCAGTCGTGAACTCATTTGGCAACCCAAATTTTTGGAGCTGATGAACAAATACCTTGGCAACGACGAGGACATCTATTTTGCCGAAGAACTTTCGGAAACCGCATATACCTTGATCGTAGAAACCGTATGGCTCTATCCGGGGTGGGACGCGGGAATTATGAAACAGCATGCAAAGGTATCGACCAATCTTAAGTTTGTAGAAACGGCAACACCCGAAAACGTACGTTTGGAAGTCAGCAGTACCAATGCCCCAGGCGACCAATGGGGCAATAACTATAGTAATGAGAGCAGGGTCGGTGAAGGATATGCCAAAACCGGAAAATCGTTGGCAAAACTTATTGCGAAAAAGGCGTTTTAATACCATTTCCGGTGTTAAACCCGCTTTATGCATTAGAAAATCTATTACAGCTTCCAGCTACATCAAAATATGGTGCTGCGCTACATTTTTAAATGTAGCGCAGCTAAAACCTTCATTACAAAGTTCTAATGCATAATTCAGGTTAAATTACGCAAATAAAAACCAAGGTTTTTTGGGTAGGCGAAAAATGAAATCCAAGCATAGCAGCAGCTATGGTTAGCTTTTATTTTGTAGTACACATGGAACAGAACAATTTTTAAAGGCTAATTTAACCTAAGAAATGGTATAAGGCCATGGAAATAATGAAGTACTCTTTCTAAAAAAGGTATAACAAATAAAAAGGGTTGGAATCTACGATTTCCGGCCCTTTTTAATTTGGTGCGAAAAGAGCGCTATTGCCGCTCCAAAGCCCGCTCCATTTCCATATCGGCAATATGGGCGACGGTTTTCACCAAACGGTCATGGTTTTTAACAAAAGGGTTCGAACGGTCCCAAACATAACCTGCTAAAACGGCACATATTTGTGCTTTGATCCCCTTGTTTACCGTACTATGGAAGAATATTTTTTGTAGGTTGCCCGTATACCACTCCTTTACGTAGGTAGAAAAAACGTTTACCCCGTACATAATGTATTCCGTATACTCCTTTTCCCAATCGACATTTTCCCCAGACAGCTGTTTGTCAATCAGTTTAGCGGACAAATGGGCCGATTCCGCTGCAAAGGTCACACCGGAGGAGAATACAGGATCTAAAAACTCGGCGCTGTTCCCCGTAAGGGCATATCCTTTTCCATACAATTGCTTTACCGAAGCCGAAAAACTTTTAATGGTTCGCGGCTCAAATAGATAATCGAGCCCCTCAAAACGTTCACGATAGTAGGTGGACAGGCGCATCATTTGCCGCAATTTTTCGGTCGGGCTTCCTTCAAAAGATTCCAAATAGGCAATGGTACCCACATAACCGATACTACAATCCCCGTTCGAGAACGGAATCACCCATAACCAAGTATCCGTATCGATAATATCGAAGGTAATTAAGGTGCCCTCCTCGCCTTCGGGCCTTCTCACATCCTTTAAATGGGTGAAAATAGTGGCGTGTTCGGGTATTTCGGAAGGTCTGTCCAAATCCAACAACCGGGGCAATACCCTTCCCCAACCGCTGGAGTCTATGATAAACTTGGCATCGATAACAGATGGGTCGCCATCCTTGCCCTTGATCGTAGTGGCAGAGGTACCATCATCGGCAAAAACGACATCTACCACTTCCTTTTCAAAGTCGATGGCAACGCCCCAACGTTCTAGTTCGTCGGTCAGCGTCTTGTCAAAATCGGCGCGGGGTACTTGCCAGGTCCAATCCCAACCGTCCCCATGTTTTTTGCTAAAGTCAAAATTGCACACCACACCCTTATCGTTCATAAAACGTGCGCCACGCTTTACCTCGAACCCCTTTGCTTCCAAACAGGGCAAGAGGCCTACGGCACCAAAATGATCCATACATCTTGGGATAAGACTTTCACCAATAACAAAACGTGGAAAACGGTTCTTTTCCACGACCTTTATCTTCAAGCCCTGCTTATGGAGATAAGCGGCCGCGACAGCACCCGAAGGGCCTGCGCCAATAATCAAAACATCAACACTTTCGTTTTTCATAAGCCGTTTTTAAACCGCACTATAATCCCGCACGCTCCATGCAAAAGCAGTGGTTATGAGCCTTCGACCCTATAGAACTTTAATTTCAGGGATAGATTCATCAAATGTTATAAATTTGCCAACCAAATTTCCTATTTTTATTTACTAATGTATTGAACTCGTTTAAACTTTTTGCGTTTAAGCGAAATTTAGTCATTTTTTGGCCATTTGAAGGCTTTTTTAAGTTGCATAGCAGGGCTACGGAAGGAAAAAAAGCCTTCAAATGGACGAAAAAGAGCAATTTTTTAGCAAATGCAAAAAGTTTAAACGAGTTCATTACTTATACCCGACAGAATCAACCATACATGCCGAAAATTAAAGGAGCACTAGGAATACAGGAATTTTACCAAGTTGTTTTTGAAGAAGAACCCATTTCGGTAGACGACCATGTTTTCAATACGGTTCAAAAGAGTTTTGACTTTTTAAAAACGTTTGCCAAAAACAAAATTATTTACGGGGTCAACACCGGTTTTGGTCCCATGGCCCAGTACAAGATAAAGGATTCCGAGACCATTGCCTTGCAATACAACCTGATCCGGAGCCATGCCTCGGGAACGGGAAACCCCATTGCACCAAAATATGTAAAGGCCGCCATGTTGGCCAGGCTCAATACCCTAAGTCTGGGCCATTCCGGGGTACACCGATCGGTCATAGAAACCATGACCCTTTTGATCAATAAAAATATTACACCGCTGATTTATGAGCATGGTGGGGTGGGCGCAAGCGGTGATCTGGTGCAACTTGCCCATTTGGCCCTGGTATTGATCGGCGAGGGAGAAGTTTTTTACCAAGGGGAACGGCGGCCCACCGCCGAGGTTTTTAAACTAGAAAAAATAGCGCCCATAACAATAGCATTGCGGGAAGGATTGGCATTGATCAACGGTACTTCGGTAATGACCGGTATCGGCGTGGTGAACACGATTTATACGCGCAGATTATTGGAATGGATGATCTGCTGCTCCTCGGCTATTAATGAAATAGTGGCAGCCTATGACGATCACTTGAGCCAGGAGATCAACGAGACCAAAAAGCACCTGGGCCAAAGAGAGATCGCACGATCGATGCGGAGCCACTTGAAGGACAGTACGCTGATAAGAAAAAGGGAACATCACCTCTATGTTGCCACCGACGAGGTAACCGTTTTTGAAGAAAAGGTACAGGAATACTATTCCCTGCGCTGCGTTCCCCAAATTTTAGGTCCGGTTCTGGACACGCTCAACGAAGTGGAACGCATTATGATCGAGGAGGTCAACTCTGCCAACGACAACCCCATAGTCGATGTTGAAAAAGAGAACGTATACCACGGTGGTAATTTCCATGGCGACTATGTATCGCTGGAAATGGACAAACTTAAGATCGTGGTCACCAAAATGAGCATGCTTGCGGAACGGCAACTCAATTATCTGCTCAATTCCAAATTGAACGACATATTGCCCCCATTCGTCAATTTGGGCACCCTAGGGCTCAACTTTGGAATGCAGGGCGTACAATTTACGGCCACCTCCACCACGGCCGAAAATCAGATGCTATCGAACCCGATGTACGTGCATAGCATTCCCAACAATAACGACAATCAAGATGTGGTAAGCATGGGCACCAACGCAGCGCTCATCACAAAAAGGGTAATCGAGAACGCCTTTGAGATCGTTGCCATAGAAATGATGACCGTAGTACAGGCCATCGAGTATTTGGGCGTTCAGGAAAAAGTTTCCTCAAAGACCAAAAAAATGTACGACGCCGTTCGCAACATCGTTCCCCCGTTCAAAGAAGATGTTGTCATGTATCCCTATGTGAATCAGGTAAAGCACTATATTATCAATCATCAAAACAAGAAATAATGAAACGCTGCCACATCATCCTTTTATTCCTTCTTACGATCATAAGCCAAGTTACCGCCCAAGAGCTAGCCTTGGTTCGCGAAGGCGATCGTTTCGGATATATTGACAAACAGGGGAACTACGCCATTGAACCGCAATTTAAAAAAGCGAAAAGTTTTTCCGATGGCCTTGCCTCCGCCCAGAAAGATGACCTTTGGGGGTATATCGACGCTTCCGGAAAATGGGTAATCGAACCGCAATACAAAAAGGCAAAATATTTCAATTCTGGCATTGCATTGGTCAACAAGGACGATCAATGGCAGTATATCCAAAAAAGCGGTACGGTTTTAGAGGTACCGGAAGCGGAAAAGTATTATGATTTTGAAGATGGTGCGGCCATTTTTAAGAAATTGGATAAGGTGGGACTTCTTGGAGCCGATGGAAAACTACTGGTCGAACCCAGTTATAACGTCATCAAAAAAATAAGAAACGGGCATGCAAAGGTTTCCAAAGGAGTATACTGGGGCATGATCAATACCAAGGGAGAGGTCGTTATCCCTGCGGAATATGAAGAATTGGGAAATACGTTTCACCCATCCGGAGTGGACGCCAAAAAAAATGGCCGGTTCGGTATTGTTCGCAACGGTACGTTTTACCCGATCGATGGTGCCGACAAAGTATGGAGTTTTTATGAAGATGCTCCGCTGACCTACGCCCGAAAGGACAAAAAGATCGGTTTTGTGGACGGTACGGGAAAATGGGTCATCCCCCCGACTTACGACAAGGCCAGGGCCTTTTCCCAAGGACTCGCCCCCGTAGCACAGGGCAAACAATGGGGGTATATCGACGAAAAGGGAGCGCTGGTCATTTCCGCTACCTATAGGGATGCCGAAGTTTTTTCAAAAAACGGATTGGCTCCGGTAAAGGACAAAAAATGGGGATTTATGGATACCTCCGGTAAACTTGTAATCCCAATGGAGTATGATATTACCGCGGGCCTTGCCTTTTTGGCCGGCAAAGAACAAAAAGGGTTCCAAAACGGTCTGGTGCGGGTGAAATCCAAAAAAGGATGGGCATTTTTAAAAGAAGATGGAACGGTATTGGGCAACAAATGGTACGCCAATGTAGAACCCTTTGTTGTTATAAACTAGCATAACGGAAAACAATGTCCGATAAAAAAGAAAAACAAAAGTACGCTTTGGTTACCGGCGGTTCCCGAGGAATCGGAAGGGCAATTTGCGAACAATTGGCCAAAGATCTGGAGTATGGTATTTTGATCAATTACAACAAAAACAGGGAAGCCGCAGAAGAAACCCTTTCCCTGGTGACGGCTGCGGGAAAAAGCGGTGAGCTACTCCAGTTCGATGTTGCCGATGCCGATGCCGTAAAAACAAGTTTGGAGGCCTGGCATGAAACCCACAAAAACGCGGTAATCGAAGTAGTGGTCAACAATGCGGGCATTACCAAAGACGGTCTTTTTATGTGGATGTCGCCCGAAGATTGGTCCGGTGTGATCAACACCAGTCTCAATGGGTTTTATAACGTCACCAATGCCTTGATCCAAAAATTACTGGTCAACAAATATGGCCGTATCATCAATATGGTCTCCGTTTCAGGCTTAAAGGGCACGCCCGGCCAAACCAATTATTCGGCCGCAAAAGGTGCCGTTATCGGTGCCACCAAAGCCTTGGCGCAAGAAGTGGCCAAACGAAAGGTGACCGTTAACGCCGTGGCACCCGGATTTATAAAAACCGATATGACCGGGGAATTGGATGAGGCTGAACTCAAAAAAATGGTTCCTGCCAATCGGTTCGGAAATGCAGAGGAAGTGGCACATTTGGTTTCTTTCTTGGCCTCTCCCAAAGCATCGTACGTTACGGGCGAAATAGTGAACATTAATGGCGGAATTTATTCGTAATACCTGCACAGTATGAGAAGAGTCGTTATCAGTGGAATGGGTGTTTATTCCTGTATAGGCAAAAACCTGGATGAAGTGAAGACCTCCCTTTATGAGGGCCGTTCCGGTATTGTATACGACCAAGGCCGTGCCGATTTCGGGTATCGCTCCCCATTGACCGGAGCGGTGGACGAACCCAATTTAAAAGGACTGCTCACCAGAAGGCAGCGCATTAGTATGGGCGAGGAAGCCCAATACGCGTATATGGCTACGCTCGAAGCCTTGAAGTATGCCGGTATCGACCAAGACTATCTGGACCAAAACGAGGTCGGCATTCTTTACGGGAACGATAGTACCGCCCGTTCGGTAATCGAATCCATTGATATCATGCGGGCAAAAAAGGACACCACATTGGTGGGCTCCGGAGCCATTTTCAAGGCCATGAATTCAACGGTGACCATGAACCTTTCCACCATATTTAAACTACGTGGGGTCAATTTCACGATCAGTGCCGCCTGCGCCAGCGGTTCCCATTCCATAGGCACTGCTTATCACCTGATCAAAAGTGGTCTTCAGGACTGTATTATTGCCGGCGGGGCACAAGAAGTCAACCATTTGGCCTTTGGTAGTTTTGACGGTTTAGGCGTGTTTGCCATGCATGAAACCGACCCCAAAAAAGCATCCCGTCCTTTTGACAAAGACCGTAACGGACTGGTACCCAGCGGTGGTGGCGCATCGGTTATCGTAGAAAGCTACGAATCGGCCGTTAAAAGAGGGGCGCCTATTTTAGGGGAAATCGTAGGATATGGTTTTTCGTCCAATGGCGACCACATTTCCACACCCAACGTTGAGGGCCCTGCCCGCGCCATGACCCGTGCTCTCGAACAGGCGGGCATGCAAGCTGAGGAGGTCGATTATGTAAACGCCCATGCTACCGCTACCCCTGTAGGCGACGCGAACGAGGCACAGGCGATTTTAGAGGTCTTCGGAAAAGGGAATCCCCTGGTCAGCTCCACCAAATCGATGACCGGCCACGAATGCTGGATGGCTGGTGCCAGCGAAATCGTGTATTCCCTTTTAATGATGCAACATTCCTTTGTGGCACCCAACATTAATCTGGAAAATCCGGACGACACTTCGGCCCGGCTAAACATCGTTAAAAAAACGTTAAATAAAAAAATTGACGTATTTTTGTCGAACTCTTTTGGTTTTGGAGGTACCAACTCCACCTTGATTGTAAAAAAATGCTAGCGAAAAAATGATAATGACCAAACAAGATATTGTTGACAAGATCGATGCGTTTTTAATCGAAGAATTCGAGGTCGATTCGGAAGAGCTGGTTCCCGGCGCAAATTTAAAGGAATCGGTAGGTCTGGATAGTTTGGATTTTGTTGATCTGGTAGTTGCCGTAGAAAGCAACTTTGGCGTAAAATTGGTCGGTGACGATTTTGTAAACATCGTTACCCTTCAGGACTTTTACGACCTCATCGAAAAAAAATTGGATTGACCCCCACATAACGTATACAGCGTATGGCATTGGAATGGGAAGGCAAATCCAGGGGCACCGTTTTAGGCTATAAGATCTATATTTTTTTTATCAAGCATCTCGGGCTCAACGCCTCGTACCTCTTGTTGCATTTTGTTGTCTTATATTTCTGTGTCTTTTCCATAAAAAGTACTCGGGCCATCTACCGCTATCTTCGTTATCGACAAGAGTATTCCAGAACAAAGAGCTTTTTTGGCATCTACAAAAGCTATTACACCTTTGGGCAGACATTGATCGACCGTGCTACCATAGCCAGCGGCCTTCGAGATCGGTTTACCTATGAGTTCGATGGTATCGAAAACATCCACAGGCTTCTGGAACAACAAAAAGGCGGTATTCTGCTGAGCGCGCATACCGGTAATTTTGAGGTTTCCGAATACTTTTTGGAAGATGTTAGCGAAATTTCACAAATCAGCGTAGTCACCTGGGATACCGAACACGAGCAGATCAAGGCCTATATGGACACCGTAAAGGCAAAATCCAACGTAAAGTTTATTTTGGTAACGGACGATATGTCCCATATCTTTCAAATTCACGATGCCTTGAGCAAGGGAGAATTGGTGTGCTTTACCGGGGATCGTTTTTTGGAGGGATCCAAATACCAGGAAGCTCCCTTGCTGGGTAAAAAAGCAAAGTTTCCGTTAGGACCTTTTTTATTGGCTTCACGGCTTAACGTTCCGGTACTTTTCGTTTATGTGATGAAGGAACCCAACAAAAAATACCATCTTTACGCCAGAACCGCACAGGCAAAAAAAAGAAACGAAGCCGCGTTATTGAGCGAGTATACCGGTCATTTGGAATCCATGCTCAAAAAATATCCGTTTCAGTGGTTCAACTATTTTGACTTTTGGAACGATAAGCCGAATACATGAAAGAAGTACTGGTCGTGTACTACTCCCAAACCGGACAATTGTTCCGTATTATCGAGAACATCGTTTCCACTTTAAAAGGGGAGCACGTTGCCGTTACCTATCATGAAATAGCGCCCGAAACCCCTTTTCCATTTCCTTGGAAAGAGGAGGACTTCCTAAGTACCTTTCCCGACAGTTTCCTTCAAATACCGAGAAAAATAAAAGACCCTTCACCGGAGCTATTGGCCAAAACCTATGACCTGGTCATTTTAGGGCACCAAGTATGGTACTTGTCCCCCTCCATTCCCGTCAATTCCTTCCTCCGTTCGGCTGCGGCCAAAAAACTGCTCAAAAACACGCCGGTGGTCACTGTAATCGGTGCGCGCAACATGTGGTACCAGGCACAGGAAAAACTAAAGCATCTTTTGGTCGAGCTTGATGCCAAACTTGTGGGGAACATTGCCCTTACCGACAGGAATATTAACCACATCAGCGTAATTACCATCGAATACTGGATGATGAAAGGGAACAAAGATCGCATGTGGGGCATTTTTCCCAAACCCGGTGTTTCCGAAAAAGACATTAGCGACGCAAGCAAATTCGGACCTCCCATAAAAAAGGCCTTGGATTCTGGAAATTATGCGGGGCTGCAAAGCGATCTGCTAAAATTAAAAGCCGTTTCCATACGGCCGGCCCTTATCCCGACGGATAAACGGGGAAACATCATTTTTTCAAAATGGGCCGCCTTGATCACCAAAAAGAGTACCCCCGGATCGCCCGAAAGAAGTAGATGGCTTCGCTATTTTAAACGCTACCTACAATTTGCGATCTGGATCATTGCCCCTATTGTTTTTGTTGTATTTTTGCTCACTTACATCCCCTTTTATTTTAAGATAAAAAGAGATGTACAATACTATTCCTCCATCAATCTAAAAAAAGAACGATAGCCCGATGATGTAGCACTAACGACCAATTTAAATGTTGACCCGGATCAAAACCATAGCAGCTTCAAAAATGAAAAAAGGCCGCAACCCGCTTGAACGCCTTCACAAAAGCGATTCCGATCCCATGGCAAACATTTAAATCCCCTTAGTGTAAAAAGGAGCACCTATCCAATTCAGTCGAAGCCAAATGAAAGACGTATATATCACCAAAATGGCCACGTTTTTACCGAACGCCCCGGTTAAAAACGAAGAGATCGAGGACCGACTCGGTATGATTAACGGAAAACCGTCGAGGGCCAAAAATATTGTATTGCGTAGCAATAAAATCAAGACCCGTTATTATGCCATAGACGAAAATGGCACGGTAACGCACAACAATGCCGAACTTACGGAACGGGCCATCCAAAAACTCGCGGACGACTCCTTTTTGCTTTCACAGGTACAACTTTTGTCCTGTGGCACCTCTACACCCGACCATTTGCTGCCTTCGCATGCCGCTATGGTGCACGGGCTGTTAAAGAACGGCAATATGGAGATCAATTCGGCCTCGGGCGTCTGTTGTTCGGGAATGAACGCTATGAAATACGCCTTTATGGCCATTCGTTCCGGTCAAGTACAATACGCGGTCTGTACGGGTTCCGAAAGAGCTTCCGCCTTGACCAAGGCAGCAATTTTCGAAGAAGAGGCGGCCCATTTGGAAACCCTGGAAAACAACCCCATTGTAGCGTTCGAAAAAGACTTTTTACGATGGATGCTTTCCGATGGTGCCGGGGCAATGCTGCTACAAGACGGCCCTTCGGGAGATACCGCTCTGAAAATCGAGTGGATAGAAGGGTTTTCCTATGCCCATGAAATGGAGACCTGTATGTACGCCGGTGGTGAAAAACTGGAAGACGGCACCCTAAAACCATGGTCCGACTACAAAGGGACAGAATGGAACCAAAAGTCCGTGTTCGCCATAAAACAAGATGTAAAACTGCTCGGTGAACACATTTTGATCAAAGCGGTGGACAGTTTACAAAAGGCGTTGTCCAAACACGGCATTACGGCCGATGATGTCGATTACTTTCTGCCCCATATTTCCTCTTACTTTTTTCAGGAAGGGTTTTACGAAACCTTGGAGAAAAATGGCATCACCATCCCTTTTGAAAAATGGTTCCTTAACTTGGAAAGCGTAGGAAATGTCGGTGCGGCATCCATTTACATCATGCTAGAGGAACTTATGAATTCCGGCACCTTAAAAAAAGGCGATCGCATTCTGCTCTTTGTGCCGGAGAGCAGTAGGTTCTCCTATGTACACACCTATTTAACGGTACACTAAATGCAGCTACCGACCACACCTATTGCCGAAGGGGATTTTTTAAGGAGCTTGATTCCCCAAAAAGCGCCGTTCGTAATGGTGGATACGCTCTATCATTTTTCGGAAACCGACCTGACATCGGGTTTCACCGTTTTGGACACCAACCTTTTTAGTATCGACAACAAGCTTTCCGCACCGGGCCTTATCGAGAATATGGCACAGACCGTAGCACTGCATACCGGCTATCGGTATTATTTGGAACAAAAAGAAGCACCTGTGGGCTACATAGGGGCCATTAAAAAGGCAACGATATTCACCCTGCCAAAAGTAGGTTCCGAAATGTTTACGACAGTGGAAATTTTACATGATATTATGGGCATTACCCTGGTAGCGGCCAAAATCATGTGCGAAAACGAACTGCTGGCACAAAGTGAAATGAAAACAGCATTGGCAAGTTAAGTGGATCAGGCACGACGCGACATAGACATTACCAAATACCTGCCGCATCGGAAGCCGATGCTGATGACCACCTGCATGCCCTACCTGGATGCCAATTCGGTAGAAACCTGTTTCGATATTGAAGCGGACTGTATTTTTGTAAAGGACCGATACCTCTCGGAAACCGGCCTTATTGAAAATGCCGCACAAAGCAGCGCGGCCATTGTAGCCCAGAGCTACGCCTTCGATCTGGAACAAGACCGGCAGATCGGCGAAGCCATTGCGTACATCAGCGCCATCAAAAAAGTAGCAGTGTTCAGCCTGCCGAAAGTAGGGGAACGCCTCCGCACCAAAGGCAATTTGCTGTCCCGGTACGACGAGGAGCATTTTAGCCTGTGTACCATCGCCTCGGAGACTTTCAGAAAAGAAGAATTAATCGTAGCTTGTACGTTCAACTTTTTGGTGCATGGCATCCACCGTTAACACCGAACTACCATGAAAAAAGATGAAGTACCGCAGGACGAAAGTTTTTTAAAGGAAGAACACGGCAAGGAACTGTGTTATGCGGTGGACGAGGAAGGAAACTATACCACGGCCCTAAGCTCTGGTTGGGACGTAAAGACCATTGCGCTCGACAATGCCCTAAAAGTAATCGAAGAACGGGTGGCCGACGCCAAACAACGTGTGTTGAGCGGACACACAAGCCCTATCGAATACTATATGGAGGTATGTAAAATGGAACTCCCCATACTTGCCAGTTATGTGGGCATGTGGCAATGGCGGGTAAAACGCCATTTTAAACCTTCCGTATTCAAAAGGCTCAGTCAAAGGACACTTCAAAAATATGCCGCTGTTTTCGATATTACCGTGGCACAATTACAGCATATAGAACACTGATCCATGAAAATAGATTTCAAGCACCGGCAATCGGCGCATTGTGAAAATGGGGTCATCTCCAATCTTATGGAATACCACGGGTTTCAAGTTAGCGAACCCATGGTGTTCGGTATCGGATCAGGGCTTCTTTTTTGTTATATTCCCTTTGTAAAGATCAATTATGCCCCTTTGATCACCTACCGTGCCATGGCCGGTTTTATCTTTAAACGCTTTGCCAAAAGGGTGGGCATTACCATCAAAAGGGAAAAGTTCAAAGATCCCAAAAGGGCAAAGGACCGATTGGACCAAAACCTGGCCAAGGACAATCCGGTAGGGTTACAAGTGGGGGTTTACAATCTCACCTACTTTCCCGACGAATACCGTTTTCATTTCAATGCCCACAATTTAGTGGTCTATGGCAAGGACGACGACACCTATCTGATCAGCGATCCCGTAATGCAGCACACCACTACCTTGACCGCGGAAGAATTGGAAAAAGTACGTTATGCAAAAGGCCCTTTTGCACCCAAAGGCCATATGTATTACCCCGTGGCCTTTCCCAAAACCTTGGAACTGGAAAAAGCGATAAAAAAGGGGATCCGACATACTTGTCGAGAAATGCTTGCCCCGGTACCCATTGTCGGGGCAAAAGGAGTAAAGACCGTTGCGAAAATGATCCGCAAATGGCCCAAGAAGCATGGAAGCAAAAAAACCAACCACTATCTGGGGCAAATCGTTCGCATGCAAGAAGAGATCGGTACCGGGGGAGGCGGTTTTCGCTATATCTATGCCGCTTTTTTACAAGAGGCCAGTACCGTGCTCAACAACCCGAGCTTGGCGGAACTATCGCAACAGATGACCGAAATCGGAGATCAATGGCGCGATTTTGCCCTTGACGCCTCTCGTTTGTACAAAAACCGAAGTGTCGAAAGCGATGGCTATACCAAGGTAGCGGACCAACTAGAGGCCATCGGCGATCGCGAGGCCGCATTTTTTGCCCAATTGAAAAAAACGATCTAACCACAGGCGGTGAAATGGAAGGAATGATCCAAATATCCGAACTTTCCAAAAAATATAAGGGCGCTACCGACTATTCGGTGCGCCAATTATCGCTGACCATCGGCGAAGGGGAAATATTTGGATTGTTGGGACCCAACGGTGCCGGAAAAACCACCTTGATCTCCATGCTCTGTTCCCTGTTAAAACCGACATCCGGCAGTTTTCGCATCGCCGGGCTGGACTATACGGCACAAAAAAGGCAATTGCAACGGCTCATCGGGATCGTACCACAGGAATACGCCCTATACCCCACCCTAACGGCAATGGAGAACCTTCGGTATTTTGGTAGCATGTACGGCCTTAAGGGAAAGCCGTTGCAAACCAACATCGAACAACAGTTGGTAGGTATGGGCCTCACCGATTTTGCGCACAAAAAGACCAAAACCTTTTCAGGGGGCATGAAAAGGCGCCTCAACCTTATTGCGGGAATCTTGCACCGGCCTAAAGTCCTTTTTTTGGACGAACCTACGGTGGGGGTCGACGTACAGTCGAGATCGGTGATCTTGGAACAGTTAAAACAACTGCAACAAGCGGGAACCACTATCGTATACACCTCGCACCACCTCAACGAAGCGGAGGAGTTTTGCACCGAAGTGGCCATAATCGATAGGGGGACCATTATTTGCAAAGGCGCTCCAAAAACACTGGTTTCCGAAGAAGCGAACGCCCGCCATTTGGAGGATGTTTTTTTAATAAAAACGGGCAAGGCCCTAAGGGACCATGCATAAACTTTTAGCGGCCACATACAAGGAATTGCTTTTACTGACACGGGATTTGGGCGGCCTGGCCGTACTATTTTTGATGCCTTTATTACTGGTCGTTACCGTAACCCTCATACAGGACAGTACGTTCAAAACCTTGGAACCGGTTAAAATACCCCTATTGGTGGTGGACAACGATCAGGGTACCGTTTCCCAAAACATACAACACAACCTCAATAGCGCCGCAATGTTCGAAGTAGTGCCCTCACCGAACGAGAAAGCCGCTCAAAAGCTGGTACAACAGGGAACGTTTCAATTGGCCATTGTTATTCCGGAAAACCTTTCCGAAAGTTTGGCCCAAAGGGTAAACGGGAATGTAGACCGTATCCTTTCTCGCTTTGCGGACGGGGAAAGCGCCGATAGTTTGCAAAAAAATGTGTTGCCCCCCAAGGAAATTCGCTTGTATTTTGATCCCGCTACCCAACAGGCCTTTAAAACATCGGTACGTACCAATATCGATCAAATGGTGGCCAAGCTGGAAAGTGAGGCCGTATACCGAGCCTTTCAGGAACAGCTTACCGAAAACCCGTCGGACGCGCTTTTCGATACCGACCATTTTATAACCTTCACCGAGGCATCCCCGGACGGCGAGCAACAAATGGCGGTTCCCAATGCTACCCAGCACAACATCCCGGCATGGACGCTTTTTGCTATTTTCTTTATCATTTTACCCCTGGGTACCAATATGGTGAACGAAAAAAATCAGGGCACCTTCGTACGGCTTCGAACACAACCGGTTCCCTATTCGATCGTACTGGCGGGAAAGGCCCTTGTTTTTATCGCCGTGGCCATGGTACAATTTGCCCTGATGCTTTTAGTGGGCATGTATCTTTTTCCACTCCTAAACCTGTCCCCGCTCGAGATCAAGGGCAAATTGCCCTTGCTGTTCCTAGTTGCCTTTTTTGCCGGTTTGGCCGCAGTGGGGCTCGGTATTTTGGTAGGGACCATCGCCCGTACCCAAGAACAATCGGCCCCTTTTGCCGCTACCTTTGTAGTAATCCTTGCCGCTATCGGTGGGGTATGGGTGCCCGTATTCGCCATGCCGGGGTTTATGCAGACCCTCTCAAAGGTATCGCCAATGAATTGGGGACTCAATGCCTTTTATGATGTATTTTTGCGGAACGTGGGAATAGCACAACTACTTCCGGAGATTGGTGCATTGAGCCTCTTTTTTATCATAACCACCCTAATTGCCTTACTTTACAATGCCAAAAAAAATGCCATCTAACACCGCCAAAGAAATCAGCCACACCAGTGAGGTACGGGTACGCTTTGCAGAAACAGATCCTTTGGGAATCGTATGGCACGGCAATTACATTCAGTATTTTGAGGACGGTAGGGAATCCTTTGGGCGGCATCACGGTATTTCTTATCTCGACCAAAAAGCGCACAACTTCGCTACGCCCATCGTATCCTCACAATGCGAACACAAACTTCCGCTGACCTACGGGGATGTGGCCACGATCAAAACGACCTATGTAGATTCCGCAGCGGCCAAAATGATCTTCAAATACGAAATCTATAACCCAAAGGGACAGGTGGTCTGCACAGGAAAAACGGTACAGGTGTTTGTTGCGCTCGGTGGGGAGCTTTCGCTTACAGCCCCTGATTTTTTTAAGGATTGGAAACTAAAAATGGGGCTAACGGTATGAGCGCGATATACCTTTCGCACAACAACATCGTTTCCGGTTATGGTTTGGATTCCGCCGTGGCCGTGGAAAACATCCGCGCCGAAAAAACGGCGCTAAAGGTCGTTTCGGACAACAACATTTTGCCCGTACCCATTTGTACCTCCCGACCGGATGCCGGTATATTGAACGATGCTTTTGAAGGATTGCGTACGAAAGAGGACCATACGCGACTGGAGCAGTTATTGCTTCTTTCCATTTCTAAAACGTTACACGCCGCACAGCTACCCATAACCCAAAAAGTAGGACTGATCATTTCTACGACCAAGGGCAATATCGACGTCTTGGAACCCCAAAACCCCTTTTCGGAAAAACGGGCATATCTTGGCGCATTAGGGTACAAAATCAAAACTTTTTTTGGTTTCCAGAACGACGCGATCGTACTTTCCAACGCCTGCGTTTCCGGAGTATTGGCCATAGCGGTCGCCAAACGATTGATCTTGCAGGGCACCTATGACCATGTGGTGGTGGCCGGTGGAGATCTGGTAACCAAATTTATCCTTTCCGGTTTTCACGCCTTTCAGGCACTGAGCAATGCCCCGTGCCGGCCCTATGACCAGCACCGTACCGGTATCAATATTGGGGAGGTGGGTGCCAGTGTACTGGTCACCAAGGACACCGCGCTACTAACGGAGGAAGCGGTAACCGTTTTGGGCGAGGCTTCTTGCAACGACGCCAACCATATTTCGGGACCTTCACGGACCGGGGAAGGACTGTATAGGAGTATTCGTTCGGCATTGGACCAAAGCGGTCTACGACCCGAGGAAATCGATAGCATTTCGGCCCATGGTACCGCTACCCCTTTCAATGACGAAATGGAGGCGATCGCCTTTAACCGAGCGGCCTTGGGCGAGACCCCTTTAAACAGCTTAAAAGGCTATTTTGGGCATACGCTTGGTGCTTCGGGCCTATTGGAAACCATAGTAGGCATGCATGCCCTCGCACAAAATACCCTGTTCGCTTCCAAGGGGTTTCAGGAACTTGGAGTAAGCCAACCATTGCACATTATAACAGAAACGGTCAAAAGACCGATGCGCACTTTTTTAAAGACTGCCTCCGGTTTTGGTGGGTGCAATACGGCAGCCGTTTTTCAAAAAGCAGATCGATGATGCACGCTTCCCATCACATACAAAGCTATTGTCATGTACGCAACGGAAGTGTACTGCTGAACGGCAAAACGATTTTCGAAAGCGCTGCCTCCGATTGGAAGACCTTTTCAAAAACGGCCTATCGGCAACTGGATATGGACCATTCCAAGTTCTTTAAAATGGATACGCTGAGCAAATTGGCCATGATTGCCTCGGAACCCCTTTTAAGATCCGAACCCGAAAAGAACATCGCTTTGGTACTATCCAACAGGGCTTCCAGTTTGGATACGGACCGAAAACATCAAAAAAGCATCGAAGATCCAGAACAGTTTTATCCCAGTCCCGCGGTTTTTGTGTATACCCTTCCCAATATCTGCTTGGGCGAGATCAGTATCAAACACCGTTTGTTTTCGGAAAATAGCTTTTTTGTCTTTGACACCTTTAATGCCGATATACTGTACGACTATGCGACCGGTCTCCTGAACGGCAACAGTGCCGAAAAAGTACTTTGTGGCTGGGTGGACAACGACAACGAAAAGTACGGGGCCTTTTTGTACGTTGTGGCAAAGAATGGTATTTTTACCCATTCGAAAAAGAGAATAAACCAGCTATACCAGACTCCATGAGCGATTTGAAATTAGAACTAAAAGAAAAAATCATCGAGCAACTGAACTTGGAAGATGTCGCCATCGATGAAATAGGGGATACCGATCCGCTTTTTGGTGACGGTCTGGGCCTAGATTCTATCGATGCATTGGAACTTATCGTAATGTTGGACAAGGACTATGGCATTAAGTTGGCCGACCCCAAACAAGGCAGGGACATCTTTGAATCGGTAGCGACCATGGCCGCCTATATCGAAGCCCATAAAAAAGCTTAGGTACCATTTTCTTTCAGTAAACACCCCTTTTTTAAGGTCAAGAATCCGCTAAAGTCGGTAATCAAAACTTCCATTTAAACCCGGTTAAACTTGGGATATTCGTATTTTAGCAGGCGGTAACCGTTTAGCGGAAAACAGCATGGGCAAAGGAGTAGCAATTACGGGTATGGGCATACTATCGGCCATAGGCAACAATGTTGCCGAAAACTACCGTTCCCTTTCGACCGCCAGCCCGGGCATCTCCCGAATTACCAAAATCGATACCATCCATAAAAACGATATTATGGTAGGCGAGATCCGCGCCACCAATTCCGAATTGGAAAAGCAGCTGGGCCTTCCCGAAAATTCGTGGTCCCGCAGTGCATTGATCGGTGCCATTGCCGCAAAAGAAGCAGTAGCCCATGCCAATATTGCGGACCTGCAGGAATACCGGACAGGGTTGATTTCCGGCACTACCGTGGGGGGCATGGACAAATCGGAACAACATTTTTACGATTACTTTGAAAACGATAACGAATGGCACCATATCAACGGCCTGCATGCCGGGGACTCCACTAAAAAAATTGCCCAAAGCTTGGGTCTGGAAGCGAGTTTTGCCACCACGATCAGTACCGCGTGCTCCTCTGCCGCAAACGCCATACTATTGGGTGCGCGCATGATAAGATCGGGCCGATTGGACCGGGTAATCGTGGGCGGAACGGATTCCCTTTCCAAGTTTACCATAAACGGTTTCAAAACCTTGATGATCTTATCGGACACCTGCAACACCCCTTTTGATGATCAGCGTAAAGGGCTCAACCTCGGTGAGGCGGCAGCCTATTTGGTATTGGAGTCGGATAAGGTGGTGAAAAAAACGCAGAAAGCGGTGTTAGGCTATGTAAAAGGCTACGGAAATGCCAATGATGCCTTTCACCAAACCGCCTCCTCGGAAAACGGTGATGGAGCGGTTTTGGCCATGGAAAAAGCGCTACAGGTTGCCGGAATCGCAGCTACCGAGATCGATTATGTGAACGCCCACGGTACCGCAACGCCCAACAACGACCTTTCCGAAGGACGGGCCATGTTACGGGTATTTGAAAACAAGGTGCCCGACTTCAGTTCCACCAAAGCTTTTACGGGCCATACCTTGGCCACGGCGGGAGCGGTAGAGGCCGTGTATAGCATACTGGCGCTCCAAAACAATACCGTTTTCCCCAACCTCAACTTTGAAACGCCCATGTCGGAATTTGAACTACGACCACAAACCACCCTAAAAACAAAGGAACTGCATACGGTATTGTCCAACTCTTTTGGTTTTGGCGGCAATTGTACCACCCTATTATTTTCAAAAGAGGCATGATGAAACCGGTATACATAACGGGTATCGGTTCGGTTTCCGCACAAAAAACCTATGATAACGAAACTTTTTTGGAGGAGGTTCGGGCCTACTCCGACACTACGATAACGGTACTGGACCCCGACTATAAGGCTTACATCCCTAGGGCTGCCGCTCGGCGAATGGCCAAAGGCATAAAAATGAGTACGGTAAGCTCAAAAACGGCATTGGACGATGCCGGATTGACCAAGGTAGACGCCATCATCGTCGGTACCGGACTGGGTTGCATCGGGGATTCCGAAAAATTTGTGAGCGCCATTATCGATAACAAGGAACAATTTTTAACCCCGACACGCTTTATCCAGTCCTCGCACAATACGGTTTCCGGGCAGATCGCTATCGGCTTGAGCTGTAAAGGCTATAATTATACCTATGTGCATTCGGCGATCTCTTTTGAATCCACGTTGATCGATGCACAAATGCAACTGGGCGCCGAAGAGGCTGACCACATTTTGGTCGGGGGCGTAGACGAGGTGGTCGCACACCATGTAAACACGCACCGCCTGATCGGGCACGTAAAGCAAAACCCGGTCGCCTCGGATGCGCTATTACGGTCGAACACCCCGGGTTGTGTTATGGGCGAGGGAGCCCATTTTTTTACCCTTGGCCATAAAAAAACACCTTCGGCTTATGCCGAATTGGTGGGCGTGCGTACCTACAACACCTTAGCGGAAGAAAAACTGGAGGAAACGGTGCTTGCCTTTTTGGAGGAACATGGCGAAACCCCGGAAAGTATCGACCTGGTGGTATTGGGGAACAATGGGGATGTTGCCTATGACCATTACTATGCGGTGCTGACCAAGGGAATTTTCAACGAACATCCGCAGGCGTATTACAAACATCTTTCCGGTGAGTTCGATACCGCTAGCGCCTTTGGGTTTTGGTTGGCCGCTAAAATGTTAAGAACGGGAACGGTTCCTACTGTCGTTCAATTGAACCGAGCTCCAGTAAAAAAACCCAAAACCATATTGCTTTATAACCAATACAGGGGAGAAAACCACAGTTTGGTGGTGCTACGACAATGCTAAAGCGCCGTTTCATAAATAAAGCAGGGGTTCTTTTTTTGGCCCTCACCGCTATTGCCGGCTTTTTTTTTCATACCTCGTGGTGGTGGTCGGGCGCAGTACTCTTTATATGGTTCTGGATCACCTTATTGGGTTCTTTTCTGATCCGATGGAACTATCACTTGAAAGCCATCCATTCCAATAAAAAAATTCAGGACAATTGGGTTTCCATTACTTTCGATGACGGTCCGAATGTGGACATTACCCCAAAAGTGCTACAGCTCTTGGATGCCTATAATGCGAAGGCTACTTTTTTTTGTATCGGCAAGCAGGCAAAGGCGCACCCGCAGTTGCTAAAAGAAATCGTGGCCAAGGGCCATACCCTGGGCAACCATACCTATAGCCATGCCAGGTCGTTCGGGTTTCTTGGCACACAACAGGTGATGGACGAGCTTCGCAAGACCAACGACCTTATCGAAAAGATTACCGGATTAAAAATGCGCCTGTATCGGCCCTGTTTTGCTGTGACCAACCCACAGATCGAAAAGGCCGTCGCACAATTGGGACTGCATGTGATCGGATGGAACGTACGTTCGCTGGACACCACACCCCGGCCGGCTTCCATGGTGTTGAAACGAATTACCTCCAAAACTTCAAAAGGGGACGTGATCTTGTTACATGATACCAGTGAGAAAAGCGTAGCGGTTTTGGAACAGTTATTGTTATTTTTACAGGAAAACAACCTACGATCGGTTCCGGTGGACCGGTTGTTACAGCGCAACGCATATGCCAAATAACCTGATAAGCTTCTCCTTTGGTACGAAACGGAATTCCCTGATGCCACTGTTCGTCCTCTTGTTTTTTTCGGTTTCGTTAACGGCACAGACCGCTATGAGCGGTACTGAGGCCAAAGCCCTTCGTACGCTGGTAAAAACGCAGGCCAATGCGACCCGCACCATCAGCAGTAGCTTTACCCAATACAAACATTTGGATTTTTTGACCAACGACATCGAATCCAAGGGAAAAATGGCCTTCAAGGCCCCCGATCTGGTAAAGTGGGAATACACCGAACCCTTTGCATACTCGGTACTTTTTAAAGATCAAAAGTTATACATCGACGATGCAGGGCAAAAAAGCGACATGGACCTCAGCAGCAGTAAGGTGTTCAAACAGTTGAACACTTTGATTACCGCCAGCATCCGAGGGGATATGTTCGATGAGAATGCCTTCGATATTTCCTATTTTAAACAAGAAAAAGGGAGCCTTGTACATTTTTTCCCAAAAGATGAACAGTTCGCGGATTTTATCAAGGCATTTCATATCACCTTCAATATGCAAGGAGAGGTCGATAAAGTAAAAATGATAGAACCTTCGGACGACTATACCCTTATCGTTTTTAGCGACCGAAAACAAAACCAATCCCTACCCGATGCGGTTTTTGCTCAGTAGTATTTTTCTATTGCTGGTCAGCTGTGCCCCCTATCCTAAAAAACAAGGATTTTCCGCTAACGCACTATCAAAAGAGACCCTGGTCAATCCTTTTTTTTCCGACGCTACAAAAGATTATGTCTACAAATCGAAGATTACGATATATGACAAGACCTTGGGCGGCATCCTGATCATCAAAAAAACGGCCGAGGAACAACATCGTATCGTTTTCACAACGGAAATGGGAAATACGATATTTGACTTTACCCTGACGGGAGAACAGTTTAAAGTAAACCGCATACTGGCCGATCTGGACCGTAAAATAATCGTAAAAACACTCCAAAGGGACTTTACGGCCTTGATCAAGGAAAACCTAATGGCCACCAAAGGCTTTACCAACGGAACGACAACGATACGGCAAGCCAAACTGTTGGGAAAATTCCATTATTACACTTTTGAAAACGGAAAACTCGTTCAAATAACGCGAACGGGAAACACAAGGGAAAAAGTGGTTTTTCGTTTCTCGGGAATTAATGATAACATTGCACAAGAAATCCAAATCGACCACCAGAACATAAGGTTGCAGATCGGTTTAAAATCCTTTTGATAGCGCCTTAATTTTGAATTGGTATGAGATAGCTAGTTCGCTCCGGGGATGTACCGTTGCGGAGAGCATAAAACGGGTTAAAAAGAGAAGTATGTTGATCGAAGGACTGTATTCCATAGAAACGTTCGAACAAGAGGACGCTACGGTAACCGCTACCGTAAAATTGCATAAGGAACATGCCGTATTTAAAGGGCATTTTCCCGGTAACCCCGTAATGCCGGGCGTATGCATGATACAGATGATCAAAGAGCTTACCGAAAAAGCCTTGGACAAGGAACTGTTTTTATCCGTGGCATCCAACATCAAGTTTATGGCCATCATCAACCCGGAAAAGAACGATACCATACGTTTGGCATTGACCATTACGGAGACGCCCGATACCTTTAAAGTGAAGAACACCGTACATTTTGAAGATACCTTGGCACTAAAGTTAAGCGCTACCTTCACACCAAAAACGAGGGTATGAAGTGCGTAGCCTTCCTACTCGCCTTTTTCATATTTTGGTCCGATACCCCGGAAATTTCGGAGGTGCGAAACGCCTATCGCCAAGCTTCCGATAGCGAAGCCATAGCGGTACAATTGCACGGAGACCTTGTTACCGTTTCCAGGACATCCGACCCCGTATTATTGGCATATAAGGGCGCAGCCACTACGCTAATGGCAAAACATGCAACAACTATAAAAGAGAAAAAAAAGTATTTTAAGGAAGGGAAGGACAATTTGGAGTATGCCTTAGCGAAAGACCCCAACAATATCGAAATTCGTTTTATACGCTTGAGCGTACAGGAAAATGCCCCAAAAATTACCGGCTACCGTAAAAACCGAAACGAAGACAAGGCATTTCTTTTGGAACATTTAACCAAAGTGAAGGACAGGGCACTGAAACGCTACCTCAAGGAGTTTGTAGCTGAATCGACCAGTTTTACTTCGGCCGAAAAGGAACAGGTCGCCGGCACCTGAACCCCGTGGCACCAATGATGCATTGAAAAGTTATTGGATTATCCAGAGGTTATATGTCATTTAAAATGAAAAAACGACAATTAGCATAGTAATACTGACCATTGCTTTATCATTTGAAAACAATCGTGGATATATGGAACAAAATTTAGCTGAATTCAAGATAATCGGAATTTCAATCCAAACGACCAACGAGGGCGGACAATCCACTGAAGATATAGGTAAACTTTGGGGTCAATTCTACTCAGATGGAATTTCGGACAAAATACCTAACAAACGCTCTGAAGAAGTTTATTCGATTTATACCGACTATGAAACGGATCATACTGGAAAAATTAGAGCAATAATCGGACAGAAAGTAACATCCTTGGACAAAATTCCCGACGGACTTATCGGGCGGGAATTTAAAGGCGGAGAATATAGCAAACTTGTGGCAAAAGGAGAAATGCCAAATGCAATCGTCGACCTATGGAAAAAGGTCTGGAAAGAAGGTAAAGAACTAAAACGTAGATACACAGCGGACTTTGAAATTTATGGAGCGAAATCACAAAACGGAGCGGATTCGGAAGTGGACGTATTTATTGCGACGGAATAAATACCCCCTGTAACAAAACCTCCTAACCGTTAGCTGCAAACCAAAAAAAAATCCGATTAGTGAATTCAATGAAATGTTATTGAAAAACTAGAATCTAAAAACAGCGCTGCGATAATCAAAATTATCATTAGAACGGCAGGAATGTTCCTTTCCATAAAATTGTGTTTTAAAACAATATGTGCAGCTAGTCCACCAACCGCAAATGGCAATAAACCGATTAAGGCAAACGGTCTGATACTCGAAAACCAGAGACCAATAACACCCGTGATTTCTAATACGCCGATCATGCGCATTACCACTCCACCATTATTCATTTCTTCCATTCGACTTTTCATCGGTTCCATCCCGATCAATTTTTGAGTACCTGCTATCGAATAAATTAAGCTGATAATTCCAAGAGCGGTATAAAAAAGCGTTAGTTCCATATAAATACATTTTTTATACATGTAAATATAATCTCAATAATATACTTTTGAAAGTAGTAACCAAATAGTATATTAGTTTCTTTTTATATAGTTGTTTGATAATCAATTTTCTAAATTTAATTAAAATGAAAGAATGTGAAAATAAAGTTTCATCCCTGCAATTTATATTGAAGGTTTTAGGTGGAAAATGGAAAATCCATATCCTATCAAAACTCTATTTTGGAAAAAGAAGGTTTAAAGAACTGGAGAGGGAAGTAGATGGGATTTCACCTAAAATGTTGAGTAAAGAATTAAAAGACTTGGAATCGATCGGAATTGTCAATAGAAATACATTTAATACAGTTCCGATTACGGTAGAATATAGCTTATCGGAAGAGGGGTTGACTTTAAAACCCATACTTGATCAAATGATGGAATGGTCGGCCAAGTTCAGAGCGTTAAAAGTAGGCAGGTGACATTTTGTGCAAACATAGCCGGTAACCGTCTGAACCGAGCAGTTTGTATGTATGGGCCGAACCCGGCAAAAGATTAAAACAAGACATAAAATCGGGCGATGTGCTCATCCAAAAAGTAAGCGTCTTTTTACACCTTAGCTTTCATCCCCACTACCGATTTCAAATACTCCCCATAATCGTATCTTTGATAAAATTGCGAAGCCGCAGTTTCGCGAGTGCCAACGATACCGTGCCGACCCATACCCCATCCATACAAGAAACGATGCAACGCCTAGGGTGTTGCGTTCTGGTACCGACCTACAACAATGGGGGCACCCTTAAAAAAGTACTGGACGGTATTTTAAAACGGACCACATCGGTAATCGTAATAAACGACGGGGCTACGGACAATACTGCCGATATCCTAGCCGCGTATCCAGAAGTACAACAACTACACCTACCGGAAAACAAAGGCAAGGGAAATGCCCTGCGCCACGGTTTTGAAAAGGCGATCGCATTAGGGTTTGCCTATGCCATCACCATCGATTCGGACGGGCAACACTATCCCGACGATATTCCTGTGTTTCTTGAAGCCTTGGAAAATAGTGAAAACAAGAATATACTGCTTATCGGGGCCCGAAATATGGCCCAATCCGACGTACCGGGAAAAAGTAGTTTCGGAAACAAGTTTTCCAACTTTTGGTTTTGGTTCGAGACGGGTAAACGGCTGACCGACACCCAAAGCGGTTATCGGTTATATCCCCTAAAGGAGATAGCCAAACTTCGGTTGCGAACCCCAAAATTCGAGTTTGAAATAGAGGTGATCGTAAAAGCTGCCTGGAACGGCACCTCGGTCCAAAATATTCCCATACGCATTTCATACGATGAGGAAGAACGTGTTTCCCATTTCAGGACCGTTCCCGATTTTGCCCGTATCAGTGTTTTAAATACCTGGTTCGTTATTGTTGCCCTATTTTACATAAAACCTAGGAACCTTTTTCGGAAAATTAAAAAAAAGGGATTTAAACAGTTTTTGATAGAGAATGTACTACAACATAACGACTCTCCCAAAAAAAAGGCATTGTCCATTGCCCTTGGTGTTTTTATCGGCATTTGTCCGTTTTGGGGCTTTCAAACGCTTCTGGTGTTTTCGTTGGCCGTTTTTTTAAAGCTGAACAAGGCCATTGCCTTTGCCTTTTCCAATGTGAGCATTCCCCCGATGATTCCCTTTATCATTTATGGGAGCGTACACCTGGGCATGTTCCTTACCGGCGAGCCACTTTCGTTTTCGATGGACGACCTTACCCAAAACCTTGAAGTGTTGCAGCACCTGAAAACCTATTTGGTGGGAAGCTTTGCCCTCGCCCTGATCGCAGCGGTACTTTTCGGTTCGATCGGATACGCCGTACTGATCGCAAAGCAAAAAATCACCGTTGACAATGGATAAGGTGTTCGGAAACATATACCGCGGGATACGGCGATGGAAATGGGGTAATTTCTTGGGTTTGTTGCTCCTTATTGCGGCGCTACTGGCCATTGTACGCCAAATTCGCTTTGAAGATGACATCACTTCCCTGATTCCCGCAAACGACGATGCCAAACGCATTCAGAAAGTGCTGAAATCCATTACGTTTACCGATAAGATCGTCGTCAACATCCAGAAGGGCGAACAAGGCACCATAGACGACCTTACGGCATACGCCACGGTTTTTTTGGATAGTTTGGAACAGAACGGTTCCGAATACATCAAAAACATTCAGGGACGCATCAACGAGGACGACCTTCCCAAAACCCTGGACCTGGTCTACAACAATTTACCGCTGTTCTTGGACGCTGCCGATTACGAGGGCATACAGGAACAACTCACGCCAGATAGCATTGCCAAGATTACGGCCAAAAACTACCGTTCCCTGGTTTCACCTTCGGGAATTGTAACCCGAAAAACCATTTTAAAAGATCCTTTGGGGCTGTCGTTCCTTGCGCTAAAAAAATTACAGCAATTGGGTATCGGCGACGACTTTAAACTCAAAAATGGCTTTTTGCTCGATGCAAAAGAAACCAATATCCTTCTTTTTGTCACCCCGATACACAGCTCCAACGCTACGGACAAAAACCTGCCCTTTTCCGAGCGGCTATATGCCCTTCAAGAGCAGTTGAACGCACAATTTAAGGGCACGGTAAAAAGCGAATACTATGGTGCCGCGCTGGTAGCGGTTGCAAATGCCAAACAGATTCGGAAGGACATTCAGTTTACGGTCAGCATCGCCATGACCGTACTGCTCATTTTAATGATTTTTTTTTACCGCAAATGGTCCCTACCGCTCATCCTGTTCGCCCCTACCCTGTTCGGGGTACTATTAGCAGTGGCCTTTCTATGCTTGATCCGGGCCAAAATATCGATCATTTCCCTTGGTATCGGATCCGTACTGTTGGGCGTTACCTTGGATTATGCGCTGCATATCCTCACGCATATCCGAAACGGCAATAGCGTGCAAAGCCTCTATACCGATGTGGCCCCATCAATTTTAATGAGCAGTGCCACCACGGCATCCGCATTTTTATGCCTGTTGTTCCTAGAGTCGCAGGCCCTGCAAGATTTGGGCATTTTTGCGGCGGTAAGCGTTTTGGGCGCATCGGTATTCGCCCTGGTTTTTATCCCACAGGTATATAAAACCGTAAAAAAAACGCCCGGAAAAACGATTTTGGACCGTTTGGCGGCACATGCCTTTCATAGGAACAAATGGGCCATTATTGCCGTGTTGTTGCTTACCGTAATCAGTTGTTTTACGTACGGTACGGTCAAATTCAATAAAGACCTTACCAAACTGAATTACGAACCTGAGGTACTGCTATCGGCCCGCAAACGCTTGGAGACCTTAACGGACATCAGTTCCAAATCCATTTACCTTTCCACCTATGGGGAACAACAGGAAAAGGTATTGCAACGAAACGATTCCCTATACAGGGTTTTGGAAGGCATGGCCGAAAAGGAAGCCATTATCAGCTTTAGTTCCATTGGGGCGCTGGTACGGTCGCAAAAACTACAGCGGCAGAAAATAGCGGCCTGGAACGCGTTTTGGGAAGGCGACAGGGCAATGAAAACCTCGGAAAACCTGATAAAAAGCGGTACGCCCTTAGGGCTTAAGGAAACCACCTTCGATGGGTTTTACCGACTACTAAAAAGAGAGTTTCGCCCCATAAAAATTTCCGACTTGGAAACCGTAAAATCGTTCGCGGTGGACGATTTTATCGTGCAAGATGCCAATGGCACCACCATTACGTCCCTGGTAAAGGTCGGGGACGCCCATATTGATTCCGTTAGGGCCGCCTTTGCGAACGAACCCCATACCCTATTGATCGATAGGCAGCAGCTAAACGAGACTTTTCTGGGAAATTTAAAGGACGATTTCAATAGTCTTATCGGGTATTCCTTAATAGTGGTAGTCCTCATTTTAGGCTTCTTTTACCGTAGCCTTTCCCTAACCCTGGTCACCAGCATTCCCATTTTCCTCACGTGGTTTTTAACGGTAGGCGTTATGGGCGTGTTCCATATCGAGTTCAATATTTTCAACATCATCATTTGCAGTTTTATTTTTGGTCTAGGGGTGGATTATAGCATTTTCGTCACCAATGGGCTGTTGACCGAATACCGTACGGGCGAAAAGGTATTACCGACGCATAAAACGGCCATCATCCTATCGGTCATTACCACCATTGCAGGGGTAGGCGTGCTCGTTTTTGCAAAACATCCGGTGTTGTATACCATATCGTTGGTATCGCTTATCGGGATTTTTTGTGCCGCTTTTGTTGCCTTTACCATACAACCCCTATTGTTTCGGTTGTTTATCGGAAATCGAAAAAAACGGCCCATTTCGGTGCGCTATCTCATCCATTCCATTGTTTCTTTCGGGTATTTCGGCCTGGGGGGATTGTTGCTCTCGTTGTATGCCTGGATCGTGTTGAAAATTTCTCCCAACAGTCGCAACAAAAAGCAACTCGGTTTTCATACCGTGGTGTCCAAACTTATGGGTTCCGTACTTTACACCAATCCCTTTGTTCGGAAAACGATTCGGAACCCGCATGGGGAAACTTTTGCAAAACCGGCAATGATCATTGCGAACCATACCTCTTTCCTCGATATTTTGTGCATCGGTATGCTACATCCCAAAATTATCTTTTTGGTCAACGACTGGGTGTACCACTCCCCGGTATTCGGTTGGGCCGCTAAATTGGCGGGGGCCTATCCGGTATCGAGCGGGCTCGAAAACGGTACTGCCTATTTGAAGGAGAAAGTGGCACAGGGTTTTAGCCTGATCGCCTTTCCGGAGGGTACCCGATCCACCAGCAATACCATAAAACGTTTTCACAAGGGCGCTTTCTTTCTGGCGGAATCGTTCCATCTGGACATCCTTCCCGTACTTATCCATGGCAATTCGGAAGTACTGCCCAAAGGCACGTTTAGCATTCGGGACGGGAGCATCACCGTTGAAATACTTCCTAGAATTCCATCACAAACAACACAATTCGGAAAAGATTATACCGAACGTAGCAAAAAGGTCGCTGCCCTGTTTCGAAACGAATTCGACCGCCTGCGCAACACCATAGAAACGGAAAACTATTGGCATGCTACCCTGTTGGAACATTTTCGGTACAAAGGGGACCAGGTATACGGCACGGTGAAAAAGGACCTAAAACAATATTCAAAAATCTATTTTCAGCTGTTACGGAACATCGGAAAAACGGACCGCATCGTTCATATTTCCGAAGGATACGGACAATTGGATTTTCTGCTCATGCTCGATTCCGGTACTCGGAACGTAACCCTGTATCTGGAAGACGCTTCGACCCGTGCCCTTGTCCGAAATAATTTTCTTGTCCAACAGCGCCGTCGCTTGACGGTAGCCGATGATCGGGAAGCCCTTCTGGAAACAACGGCAGATGTACTTATCTTGGATACCGATCTCGAACCGTTCGATAGTTGGGAAAATGATTTTTTAGGCCGTTTTTCTATGGTAATCATATTAAAAAGCACCGTAGACGGCCCTTTGATGGAAAAATTGCGCTCCGTTGGCCTTGAACGGCAGCAGGAGCTTACGGACTATTTTCAATTTTCAAGGACAACCCCGTTTAACCTACAATAAACATTAGCCATGAAAAAGAATACCATTGATGTTGCCGAATTAAGCGATCGTTTGGGTACGCCGAACCTTATCGTATTGGATGCGACCATTCCAAAAGTAGCCGGTGCCGCTCCACCAAAAGGAAAACGGCGTATTCCAGGGGCACGCTTTTTTGATATCAAAAAGGCCTTTAGCGATAGGGACAGTCCTTTTCCCAATACCTTCCCCCAAGTCGAACAATTTCAAGAAGCCTGCCGTGCCCTTGGCATCGATAACGAGAGTACTGTTGTGGTGTATGACGATCTGGGAATCTATTCAAGTCCGCGTGCTTGGTGGATGTTAAGGACCATGGGGCATAAAAATGTACTGGTCCTCGACGGTGGACTGCCGGAATGGGAACGGCAGGGCTATGCAACCGAGGCCGTAACGGAACGGCCCATAGCGGTAGGAAATTTTAAGGCAAGCTTTGATGCCGATGCCGTTAAACAATTCGAGTTTATCCGATCCAATAGTTCCAGCTCCGAAGCACTGGTCATCGATGCCCGTTCGGCAGATCGTTTTTATGCCCGGGTCCCCGAACCCCGAGCGGACCTTAGGGGTGGTCATATTCCGAGATCCATGAACATTCCCTATACCGAAGTATTGGAAAATGGTAAATTCAAATCGCCCCGGGCCCTAAAACCGGTCTTCGAACCCTTACAAGGTGAAACAAGACCCTTGGTATTCTCCTGTGGTTCCGGAATTACGGCATGTATCGTTTTACTGGCCGGCGAACAACTATTGCAGAACCAACTGGCCGTTTATGATGGTTCTTGGACGGAATATGCGCTAAAGACCTCTTGATCGGTACATCGTTTCAAAGTTAAAATAGAACGACAAAAGTGATATCTTTATAGCTTAGGTCCATAGCCATGGAACACCGGTCATCCTCCGCTATCAAGAATGTTATGATCGTAAAATGTAAAGCAGTTGGGACCGTTTTAGCGGCACGGTAAAACCTAGGTATCGCATAAAAATTGCAAAGGGAATGAAAGAACGATACGATGTGGTCATCATCGGCAGTGGTATGGGCGGCCTAGTGGCTGCCAATATTCTTGCCCGTGAGGGGAAATCGGTCTGCGTATTGGAGAAGAACAACCAATTCGGGGGCAACTTACAGACCTTTGTGCGCGAAAAAACGATTTTCGATACGGGCGTACACTATTTGGGCGGGCTCTCCAAAGGCCAAAACCTTTATCGGTATTTTGAGTATTTGGATGTTTTGGACGGCTTGGAATTCAAACAACTCGATCGGGACGGTTTTGACATCATTACTTTCGACGACGATCCCAATGAATATCCACATGCGCAGGGTTATGAAAATTTTGAAAATAGCCTTATCGCGCAATTCCCCGAAGAGGCCAAAGCCATTCGAACCTATACCGCCAAATTACGGGAGATCTGCGCCAAGTTTCCCTTGTACAACCTCCAATTGGGCAAACCCTATTACGAAGATTCCGATATGTTCGAGGCCCCGGCAAAGCCCTATATCGATTCGCTGACACAAAACAAAAAACTTCGGGCGGTACTGGCCGGGTCCAATCTGTTGTATGCGGGAGATGCCGATAAAAGTCCGTTTTATGTGCATGCGCTATCCGTCAATTCCTATATTGAAAGTGCCTATCGGTGCGCAGATGGAGGCAGCCAGATCACCAAAAGGTTGATCCGCAAGCTAAAAGAACACGGGGGCGATGCCTTTAAACACCAAGAGGTGGTCAATTTTGAAGTGGTGGACAAAAGGGTGGTTTCGGTCAGCACCAAAAAAGGGGATGTTGTCCGCGGGGATATTTTTATCTCGAACATCGAACCCAAAACCACGGTAAAATTGGTAGGGGAACAGCATTTTCGAAAATCGTACGGCAAACGCATTTCGGAAATCGATAGTACCATTTCGGCCTTTAGCATCCATTTGGTGCTCAAACCAAAAACCTTCCCGTACCTCAATAAAAATTACTACCACTTTAAAAACCATGATGCGGTTTGGAACGGCCACCAATACACGGCGGAAAGCTGGCCGGAAACCTATATGGTCTCCATGGGCGTTAGAAAGGACCAGGACGAATGGGGCGACCAATTAACGGCCATTTCCTATATGCGTTACGAGGAAGTGGAGCCATGGGCGGCAACCTTCAATACCGTTGCCCATAAAAATAACAGGGGGGAAACCTATGAGGATTTTAAAAAAGCACGGACCGAAATTTTTCTTGACGAACTGGAGAAAAAATTTCCGAACATCCGGGAGTGCGTTCAATCGGTACATACCTCAACACCGTTGTCCTACCGTGATTATATAGGTTGCAATCGGGGATCCATGTACGGCTATGTAAAGGACGTGAGCAATCCGTTAAAATCGTTCATATCGCCCCGGACCAAAATTCCGAACCTGCTTTTTACCGGACAAAGCCTTAACATGCACGGTATTTTAGGGGTCACCATTAGCGGTGTGCTTACCTGTTCCGAAATTTTGGGAGGGGCCTATCTGCTGGAGAAGATTGTTGGCGAAAGTTAGGAGTTAGGAGTGAAAATTACCTTTTCAGCCGATATCACCAAAAGCATTGCCCGACCTTTTTCATAGAACGGACGGAATACTTTTAGCTTTCCTTGGGGGGCGGACTTACGGATGTCCACCCACCATCAACGATAATTGTCTGGCCCGTAATCTGTCCCGAACTATCCGCCAATAAAAACAGAATGGTCTTCGCGATATCCGATGTTGTAGAAACGATTCCGGTAGGCGTAATTTCTTCCCAAATAGCCTTGTAGTTTTCATCCGATTGGGTGCGTTCGGTCAATGTTGCCCCGGGAGCTACCGCGTTTACGGTTATTTTATACTTTGCCAATTCAACACTCAAGCTTTTGGCCAACATCTCCAGGGCGGCTTTGGTCATCCCGTATGCCGACAGCTTGGGGTGTGCTCGATGCCCAGTGACCGACGACATAAAAATGATCCGTCCGCCGGTTTCTTGTTCAATGAATTGCTTGGTTGCCGCTTGGGCGAGAAAAAAGGAACCCTGCAAGTTAATGGACGTCAGTTTTTGAAAATTCTCCAGTTTGTAATCGATAAAATCACCAAAAGTAGTGATGCCCGAGTTTGCGATTACAAAATCCAACTTCCCAAAGTCGGCTATTGCCGTCCGCACCATCTTTTGAATGACCTCAAGATCGCCGGAATCCCCGACTACCGAACTGCATTTCCCATGATGAGCACGAATTTCGCCGATAGCCCTTTCAAGCGCTTTGTCATCAATATCGTTCAATACGAGCGATGCGCCCGAATTTGAAAGCATTTTGGCAATCTCGAACCCGATACCGATTGCCGCACCCGTTATTATGGCTACTTTGCCATCATAAGAAAAATGTATCATTGCACTAGCTGTTAAGCGTTAAAAAACCACCATCGATCGGGTAAAAACTACCGGTTACAAAACCGGCCTCATCGGAACAGAGGTATAGGGCGAGGTTCGCAATTTCATCGGGCCGTCCCATACGCCCGATCGGTTGTGTTTTTGATAATTTTTCGAACATTTCCCGTTTGTTTTCCGGATAGTTCTCCTCCAAATAATTGTCTACAAAAGGGGTATGCACTCGTCCGGGACCAATAGCGTTACACCTGATGTTGTCGTTGATATAATCTTTGGCTATCGATGTGGTCATGGCATACACGGCCCCTTTGCTCATGGAATACCCGAACCTATCGGGAAGTCCCACAACGGCCGCAACGGAGGCCATGTTGAGAATGACGCCACCACCGGACTTTTTCATCAACGGCACACAAAAGTGCAAACAATTGTACGCGCCCATGATGTTTATGGCGCACATTTTATCCATATCCAGAAAGGAAGTTTGTTCCACATTACCGATTTGGGCAATAGCTGCATTATTTACCAAAATAGCTATGGAACCGGAAATATCATAAACTTTCTGAAAAACGGCCCCGACGTCTTCGTGACTGCCGATATCACATTGGTGAAATTTTGCCGCTCCCGACTGTGCTTCAATTTCCTTTACTGCAAGATTTCCCTTCTCGGCATCAATATCCAAAATATGAACAAAAGCCCCTTGTCTGGCAAATACCTTGCTGATGCTTTCTCCAATGCCTTTTGCGCCTCCGGTAACAACGGCAACTTTTCCCGACAAGTCGAATATTGGTTTCATCTGTTAATATTTATTGTTTTTTTTGTTCCAAACTTTAGTGGGAATCCCTCTTGACCTCGCTCCCCGAATTTCCCTTTAAAAAATCCAGGTCGACCCCTTCGTGGGCCTGCTCTACATGTTCGATATACATTTTGGTGTATCCCCTGGCATAACCAAGATCTGGGGCCTTCCACCTTTTTTTACGCTCCGCCAATTCTTCCTCCGAAACGTGTAGCGTCAATTTTCTATTGGGTACGTCCAATTCAATGATGTCACCCGTTTGCACCAATCCGAACGTACCGCCGACCGCAGCTTCCGGAGATATGTGCAACACCACCGTTCCGAAGGCGGTACCGCTCATACGGCCATCGGAAATTCGTACCATATCGGTTATCCCTTTGTCCAGCATCGTTTTCGGCAATCCGATATTCCCGACTTCGGGCATTCCCGGATAGCCTTTCGGACCGGCATTTTTCAATACCAGAACCGAATTTTCATCCAAATCCAGATCGGGCAGGTTTACCCGGGCCTTATAATCTTCAATATCCTCAAAAACAAAGGCCCTTCCCTTGTGCTGCATCAAGGCCGGAGTGGCCGCCGAAGGTTTGATTATTGCACCATTGGGGCATAGGTTGCCTTTCACTACCGCTATTCCCGAATCGTGTTTTACGGGTTTTTCCACCGTTCCTATGACCGCTTCGTTATAGCATGCCGCCGCTTCGGAGTTTGCGCCGATGGATTTTCCGTTCACCGTTAATGCGGTGTTGTTTAAATGGGCACGCAGCCCTTTTAGGATTACCGGTAAACCCCCCGCATAATACAGGTCTTCCATCATGTACTTCCCCGATGGCTGTAAATTGGCCAACAGCGGTATTTTCGCCGAAAATTCATCAAAATCCTCAAGGGTCAGTGGTACCCCTACCCGCCCGGCAATTGCAAGCAAATGCACCACAAAATTGGTGGAGCCCCCAATACCCGCGTTTACCATAATCGCATTTTCGAAGGCTTCCCGGGTCAGCACTTTTGAAAGTTTCAAATCTTCCTTTACCATATCCACAATGCGCCTACCGGTCAGGTGTGCCAATACTTTTCTGCGTGCGTCCGCCGCCGGAATGGCGGCATTATGGGGGAGGGACATTCCCAAAGCTTCTATCATACAGGCCATTGTGGAAGCTGTTCCCATGACCGCGCAGTGCCCATCGCTGCGGCACATGGCCGCTTCGATCTCCACAAATTCTTTCTGACTTAGATCTCCTTTTCTATTGGCCTCGCTTAATTTCCAAAGATCGGTCGTGCCCACGTCCTTACCTTTGTGTTTGCCGTTCAACATTGGCCCTCCCGATAGAAATATGGTGGGAAGATCTACACTGGCGGCCCCCATCAGGATCGAAGGTGTTGTTTTGTCGCAACCACCCAACAATACGACGCCGTCCATAGGATTTCCGCGAATGCTCTCCTCGGCGTCCATACTCGCCAAATTCCGATATAGCATGGTGGTGGGTTTCATTAAAGTTTCTCCCAAGGACATTACGGGGAACTCCAACGGAAAGCCCCCGGCTTCCCAAACGCCCCTTTTTACATGTTCGGCCAATTGACGCAAATGTCCATTGCACGGGGTTAGCTCGGACCAGGTATTGCAAATACCGATAACGGGCTTGCCTTCAAATTCATCTGCCGGATAACCCTGGTTCTTCATCCAAGCCCGATAAATGAACCCATCCTTCCCCGTTTTACCGAACCATTTTTGGCTTCGCAAGTCTTTTTTTATATCCGTCATATCTTGTTTCAATTTACGCCTAGATCGGCGTTGCTGTTTTTGGCGGTCAGGTCAAGATACGCTCTTTTCCTTTCTATTTGACCCGCTTTGGGGGGCACCGATGCAGAAATTAAGGCCTTGGTACTTTTAAGGCCAAAACAACTAAGCATTCGGTGATTTAAGGAAAAGTAGTTTCTCTTTTAAAAGCGTCCGTTTTTAGAACGATTATGTATAAAAAATAGTCTTGGAAAAAATCGAAAATACTCCATAACCTACTTATTTTCAAATACTTAAAACAACATCTAAACTATTACGCACCGATTTGGACACCACTGTTGGCCTTGATACTAAAGATAGGTATTTGTGTGCTATTGGCATCATCCGCCATATTTATCGCACAAAAAAATAAGCATTGTTATAAAATAGGTGTACGCATTTTTGCAGCGAAAATACCCACGGTGGAACGTTTATTTGAGAAGGACGCCAAAGGAAAAAAGATACTTTATAAACTTTATTCAGATTTTCTAAAACTTTTACGGTATGCAGTTTTAGTATTCCGTAGGGTGCCGAAATGCAAGAAACCTATTGTTGTGCTTTCGTTTTTTAATTGTTCGTTTTCATTTTAAGTGTAATCTCTCCGATATTATAGGCATATATTGATGCTGGAAGAAAAGTAAAACTCAAGTCTTGTGTTTCTTTCGTTCCCATTTCATCAATTGAGGTAACAACGGCAGCCTTGAGTTTATTTGTTTCACAAAACTTAATTAGACTTTTCAATTCTTGGGGTTTATCAAAATATCGATTACTCCACTTGATTTCTACTCCCCAAACAGGTTTGTAATTTTTATCATCTACTAAAACAAGGTCTACCTCTCCTTCAATTCTGCCGTCTTTCCATCTGGCATAAGTTAAATCTAGCTGTTCTCGGTGCATCCATTGTGAAAGTATTGCCGTTTCAACCATGTTTCCCATCTCCTGGTCCGTCTCACTTATCGGTGAGAATAAAGCTGTGCGCAGTGATGAATTAGTAAGATATACTTTGAAGCTTGTTATCCTTTTCAATCTTTTTGCATTGACCCCAACTTTGTTCAATACTTTAATGAGGAATGCTGCTTCTAAATATTCTAGATATTTTTTTAAGGTATCCTTTTGAATCCCACTTTCCCTGGACATTGTTTCATAAGAAAATTCGTTTCCGGTATTATAAGCTATATATGTAAAAAATCTGTTTAATTCTTGGACATCTTTAATTCCATACAAGCTTGGTAAATCTCTGAGCAGCACTTTATCTACGATATCATTTTTTACGTATCTTCCCATAGCACCTTGTATTTTCTCGGATAATACGACCTCAGGGTAGCCCCCAAAATTTAAATAATGAACAAATTCTTTATTTAAAGCTTTTGAGTCATGGGTTAAGCAATACCGTATATCCCTATCTCCATATTGAATTTCACCTTCAAAAATTAGATGGTCTAAATTTTTCAAATGGATATATTCCTGAAATGTCAACGGAGGTAACAAGAAATCGGTAAATCTGCCCGCTCCACTTTCCGTACTATGCCATTTCAAAGCTGCGGCCGCTGAGCCTGAAACAATGAATTTCGTTTCAGGATATGAGTCGACCAATACCTTTAAATGTCTTTCCCAATCTTTCAAGTATTGTATTTCATCAAAAAAGACAGAACAGCCATTAAGGTTTTCAAGGTTTAAGGCTTTTTTACATAGCGTTAAAACCTCCTCTAAGCTTAAATTGACATAAATCGGGTTATCAATGCCTATAAAGAATAGTTTATGGGGGTTTGTTCCTTCTTTCAGTAAGTTTTCAATGCAATGAAATAACATTACCGTTTTACCAACCCTTCTAGGTCCCATTAAAACTAAAGCTCTTTTGACGTTTCTTTCAAGAACGAATGGATAAAAGAGATCAAAGTACAATCTCTTGGACATTGCACTATACGTGTTCGGTATCTCCCTGGTAATCCACCATGGATTTTCATAGCGAAGGCGTTCGATAATCTTTGCTGTCGGAATAGGGTTTAACATTGTTGTGTTTTCTTCTTAAATATACAAAAATACACAAAATAAGAAGATTTAAAACCCTCTATAATTACATTTATTGAGTTTATAGGACAAATATTGGAGAGTAAAGCGATTAAATTGACAGTCGAATGTTTTACTCAATGACCCCGGACAACTGAATATCCCTATTACCTATATCCATTTGTTACCCTCTATTTAATGAGAACCTTAAGGTGAAGTGTATTATACCATTTCTGGTGTTATGGTTTCTTGGCCAACGGCACTTGTTACAACCGAGCGGTAGCTTTCGCTATCGATGGGGAAAGCAGATGATTCCTTGTTGTTCCCTGTCCCAAACCTCAAAATACTGCTCTACCACCACCCCTTCTTGCATTACCCGATAAAGAACCCACTCCTGTAGTTGCGCAAAACTTCCCCAGTACTTTTCGTGGTACACTAAAAATTGGTTTTCCGTTACGTGCAGCGGTTCGGAGAAACGATGGTTGTGCATTTGTTTTGCTACTCTTTCGACAATGGTGACACCGGTACCCCCTAAAAAATCAGGGTGCGGCCTATCCGGGCCTATTCGATCAAAAAATTCCATGATCCGTTCCCTCCCAAAATGTTCGGCAATTTTGGAAGTGTCCAAATAGGCCTTGGCCAAACTGCGCTCCGCCTCCGTGTTAACGGCCCAGTTTAACAGGATAAACGAACGCTCTTTTCTTTTTTCCACTTGGTCGATACTGTCCTGTTCGGTAAACCTTCCCTTTAAAATAAGGTCGTGAAGCACCTCTGCCAACATGGGATCGGGTACGGTGTCTTGCCGTATTACTTCGGGGACTATTCCATAGGCCGTTTCGGTAATTGTTTGCGAAAACGAGGTCAAAGGGCCAAAAAGAAATAGGAACCGCAACAGACCCAACGCCATATTGGTATTTTTCAAATAGGCTACCATACGATGTAAAAGTGTGTTGGCCATTTGGAAAGGTTTTAGAAATGTAGTCGTCATTTTTCTTGATCCAGCAATAAAATCGTCATCGTATTTTGGATGGCCCGTTCCGTTTCGCCCAGCGGTGGAACCGTTACAACATAGGTATCGGCCAAGGATATTTTTCCGTAATGCTTTTCAAAACGATCGTTCGTAAAATTTGCCAGTTCTTCAAATTTTTCCGCTATGGTCCGTGTTACGTCATCGGTCAAATTTTGAAAACGGGATTCAAGATAGGTCGCTACCGCCTTGGTGGGAGCATCCATATAATGTTTAAAGTACGGGTAATCCGGAAACGTACACCCTAGTTTATGTTTTTGTAACGATAATGCCAATGCGTTCGGTTTAAAGCTTCTGCAATGGCGAAAATGTTGGGTCAACATTTTCTTTTTTTGTTCCTGAAGAAACTTTTGGTGTTCTTTCCTCAAATAATCCACTTTTGCGGCTTCCATGGAGGTCCCTAAAAAGGGCTGTCCATATTTGTTTTTTTGAAAGGCCGGTAGCAATCGCTGTTCGTAAAAATCCTGTATGTCCCGTGTATAGGCTATGTCGACCGTATTTGGTTTGTCACCGTCGACCAATGCTTTTTCGTACCTACGGATATTCTCGATATGGCGGCGTTCAAAACGTTCGAATTGGGCAGCATCTAAAATTTCCCTGAACATACTTAGGTCATAATCCCATTCTTCCCAATCCGAAAAAAAATGATGCTCGGAAGAAATCCGTTTTTCTTCTTCATGGGCATACACTTTTTCGGCCTGCTCAAAAGTCAGGTTCAAATACTCCAAACGACTTTTATCCAGGTTTACTCGCCACTTGTATTCTTCCGCATCCATTTCAACTTGTTTTTGGTTAAATCTACCTTGTTTTTCAAAATGACCGACTTCGTTCGATAACTGCCAAGAAACCGATTATACCGTTTTTACGTTACAATGGTACTGACACCGACATCCGTTCGGGGTCACGGCCCAAACGAGCTCACAAAGCTCTCATACGTATCGGTACCTTCATAAAAATAGAGTTAAAGGGTCAATTTTGTATCGGTCGGTATGCTTTTTTTATTTTTAAGGCCACGCAGAATTGTATGCTCCTTAATACAGTTCAACAACGCGGCATCCAAGGGAGCGTTACCCAACTCCTTTAGGGGTTTGATCATTTTGATTTTCAAGTTGGTATCGACGGCCAGCTCATAAAAAGCGTAAGGTGGCGTTGTAATGGTAAAACTTCTGGGCTGCCATAGGCACTCATCCATAAAATAGGTTTTTAACCGGTACTCGTTGGTAGGGTAAAGGTCACTATCCTTTATATATTGTAGTACTTCAAGTTTCTGCTGCATCGTTTTATAGCGCTTGGCCCTGATGGCTATCAATTCTTCTTCGGTATATTTTCGAACGAAGTACTCGGAATCATATGTTTTATCAACTTGTTCCGATCCGGAACAGCTGCCAAAAACAAGGTCGCCGCTGTTGTTTTTCGAAGCAAAGATGAGCCAGGTGGTGTTCTTTGGGGTATAAAATCCGCAGGAACTATTGAGACTGGTATATATCCTTAGGGAGTTGATAGCACTACCCTTGTATAAAGTTGCGATGGAAATTTCAGCAGTGTGGAAATCTTCATTCTGTCCATCCCGAGCGATGTCAATAATTTTTGCCGTCGCCACAAAATCCGATCGGATATACCGCTCCATCAACTTCATCGGAAAACACACACAGGCAAATACCTGATGTCCCATGAGCGCCAATAGCAAGGTAAACAGTGCTTTCATAATTGGTTAGGTCTCAACAATTGTTCCGAAAAGCGTTTTGAATTATGGCCTTCAACAAAAAAATTAATGGTAGTACACTTCCACGGTCTCATCAATGGAGAAAATGCCATTTTCATCATCTCCCAGAAGGTAAAACCTGATTTCGACATTAAATTTTCCGATATGTTTTACATGATAAAGTAGATAGCGTCCGTCTCCAAGAGGAACCGCCTCCGAAAATTTATGGTAGGTTGATAACGGTTCAGGGTCATAGACCAGATCGATCCTATCGACCAACCCTTTCCTCGGCCATTCCCGGTCATAAGAAATCGTTTTTAAAGCTGCCCTGACCACTTCTTCGGGCGTTAGCTTTTTGGACATTATACCGGACTGTCTCAAATCGCTTTTTAATGCTTTCTGCATTCCTGAATTATAACATAATGCAAATAAATGTAATGGCTGATTTCTTATCTTCTCTACATAAGCAACGCTATCCCTTTTGGTGAGTACCCCTTTGAAAACGCGATCATGGATCATGTCCAATTTGTACTTGTTCAACACAGTATCTTGGAGCATTATTTGGTTTACAAGGCGAAACGAGATACCGTCCTTCTCTTGCCCATATGTATTGGTCTGAAATAGACTAAAAAGCAGTATTAACTTTAATAGTAATTTGTTCATTCCATTTTTACATACTGAACTCATCTTGAGTTGTTCTTTTACCTAACCCCGATGCGTCGGGGTCGCATTTTGCTCCGTAATTTCCCCATTTTCAGCTTCCGTAGCCCGGCTATGCAACCATAAAATGGCTTCATTACGTCACAAAAGCCTTCGTTCCTGGTTACAAACAACAACTCAAGATGAGTTCACTTTTTTACACGTTTAGTTTTGGAGCATTTGTGATTTTGAGAACCACACCTTTCTTTGGGTTCTGGATTTTCCTCATCAGGAAGTATAATATCCCGCCAATAAAAATAAATCCTACGATTAGTGTACCTGTTGTTCCAAGAAACTCCGCTATTGTGGCTATTATTTTTCTTAACCATGCCCTTCTGCCAGTAATTCTAACAGTGCCTCCCTTTTCCAATTCCATAGCGGAAATATAGGTAGCACTGGTAAAAATGATGGCGATACCCAAGGTTATAAGGTTAGCGTAAATTTGCTTAAGCACCGAATAGTTTTTTAATTCTATTCCTTTCAGGTTCTTTTTAAAATAGGAACGCATTTCTAAATACACATTCTTATTCAGTTGAAATTCTTCGTCCGTGGTTTTATCATCTCTAAAATTCATTTCAATGGTAAAATCCGAATCTATAAATACGATTTCTTTTAAATCCTCGAAGCGAATACTCCTGATCGACCCTAAACTTTTCGATTCGATAAGTTCATCAATGTTTGTGTCGCTATTTTGTTCGGTCAACCAAATAGCTTTCTCACTCGCTATTAAATATGTAGCGGTTGATTGTGATTCTGATATTATCCAATTTTTCATTATTTTCTAAATGTAAGGGTGTATCGGTTAAGTTGAATAGCGCATAAAGTAAGGTTACATCGTTTGGCCTATTGTCTAATTCAAAGCCATTACCATTACATTTAGCTACTTTACTTTTTCAGTATTTTATCTTTTTTCCAAAAAATCGATATACTGTTCCGATACTTGATTTTTATATCGTATCCTATTGGACTACTCTATTATATCGTAGTCCAGAACAACTAATTTCAATGGCCCGTAATATCAAAGGAGAAACTCAGTTTTCCACACCGGATAAAATTTTAAAAAGATGTTTAGAGGTAAAGTATACGCCTATAGCCAGAACCGATACAACAGAAATTTCAAACCAACTTAAAAGATAATAGGTGTCGTGGATGTTAATCGAAAATGTCGAATCACGGAACATTCCACCTAGAACTAAAACGCTGACAATAGTAATTGAAACCTTGAAATTCATATGAAATCAAATTGGATGGTTTAAAAAAAATGCATTAAAATAACTGAACTTACCCATAGGTATATCTTCGAAATTATAGTTGTCCATGGTTTTACTTCATAGGGTTTGATCAAATTCTGAAACATTCAAAACACGTACGGCTTCTGACTATATTAAATTTACTTCTAAAACGGTTTTGCGCAGATCTTGTTCAATATAACTCCATTTTTGTTGAGTAGAATTTACTCGAAAGGTCCTTACGCAGAAACATGGAACTAAAATCGCAATTAATACCGTGCCCGTTGTGTGCATTGCGAATTCTTTTCTTAGGGGTTTCATCAAGTTTTTCCTTTTTAAGCCTTATAATCAGGATACTTGGCTATTACCATAAGAACAGTCCTGTAAATAGCTTACGGCCCCACCACAAAAGATATTCGAGTTGACTTAAAAACGACCCGTTTTCCGAAAGCAAATTCGGTTAGATGCTATTCGAAATAACCAAATGTACCCGCTTCAATGATAGTACAGCCCTATCGGTTTCTTGAGACTATAGTTTTCACCGTCTATCTCAAAAACGAGGTATTCTTCTACAAACTGAATGTCGATACCCAGTCTAACATGATGAATCAAATACTTGTTGTCCCGTATCAGAACCGGATCGGAGAATCCGTGGTAGCCATCTTTATCGTTAACCATCTCTAACAGTTCAAATCCATCAAACATGGAGATTTTTTCCCATTCTCCTTCTTCGGGTAAACTCTCGTTCATTCTTTTAACCATTGCCGAAGAGAATTCCTTGGATAAGTTGCCATTGGTAACATAATCTTCCGTTAACAGCTTTTTGAATTTACTATTAATCTTCCGCCTATTTAATCTTAATGGCCGGCTCTTGACAAAGTTCACGTATTGTAAACTATCTTTTGTATTCAACTCGTTCCTGGACATCATGGCCTTCACCGCCCGTTGCTTTATGGCATCAAAAACCGTATCTTCTCTTATCAGATCGGAAATCAGTTTATGGGTCGCTTTTTCCAAGTTTTGTGCCACACCTGAAGTTACAAGGCACAGCATCACAAAAAACAATGTATTTTTCATTCCTCAGTACATTTTTTTCCTACGCTCAATAGTTCAAATCCGGTCAGTTCATATGAAAATATATCAGTGTATATCTCTCTCTTCCTCCTCCAGTTTAGTCCATGCCATAGTATCCTTGAGTGTCATCCATACTATGACTACAATCTGGTCTTATCAGTCGAATGTTATGTTGTCATAAGCGGAGGCAGAAGCAAGAATTCCTGGGGGTAACTCGGTACCTCTGCAGTCAACTAAAGGCGCTCTAAAATTTACTTCTTTATTTCACCCCACACCAAAAAATACAGGCCTTTAACGGTTGACCTCATACAGACTCCATCCTTCATAATTCACATTTTCCTAGTTGTAATTTAATAGAATTGTATCCTTAATAAGGATGTCGCCTTCAGTGCCAACCTCGTAAATTATTAGTTTTGAAAATCCATTAAACCGCCCAACATATTTAACATGATAAATTAGAAACTGATTGTGTTGTATGTATACGGGGTTCGAAAATTTATGATATGTTGACATTAATTCGGGGTCATAAACCAAATCTGCTGAATCACTGAAATCGACAACGTTCCATTCACTAAAAAAGGGAATCCTTCTTATAACCTTTTTTAGAACATTTTCTGTCAACTTCTGGGTCAACGGACCGGATTCACGCAAGTCTTGCTTTAACTGCTCTTTCATCGCCTGGTTATGACTAATGGCATAAAGTTTTGCTTTTCTTTTTTTTAATGATTCCACAAACTTGATGCTATCCTCTTTGGTCATCATTCCTTTTTGTATCTTATCGGAAATAACGATTAATCTACGTTGGTCAATAATAGTATCCATTGAAATTAAAGTCTTAATAATTCCAACCTCATTTGAATAAAAATCTTGACAATATGAGGAACTTATTGTGCTTACAGAAAATAATATTAGGCCGATAAATCTATTCATCACATTTCTTTCCAATTTTTAGTACAGCAAATCCATCTATTTCGGTGGAAAAAATCAACTCATAAGCACCTCTTAACTCTTTCTCCATTGTTGCCCAAGCTACAGAGCTTTGTAACCCCATCCACATCAATGCCTCTGACTCAAATTCACTCATCCCATAACCTTTTGAATCGGAGTATTCCTTAACGATTTTAGCCATTTCATTTATTAAATCGGCCATTATATCATGTTGTAAATATCCCAAAGTCGTGGTGCCAACCTCTCCATTATTCTGTTTCATCGCAACAGCTTCAGACCAAGCATCAGCTAAAACTGAAAACTCCACGTCATCTGTTTCTATATTTATATCTCCTCGATTTAGCTGGTAAAACATCATCGCATGAACATTTTCATGAAGAGTAGTCGCAAAAACTCCTAAATCAGTCATAGAATCAAACAACTCACTATTAATAACAATTTTGATGCCAGTTATTTTGTCATTACTGTCTACTGTCGGAATAGTCCTTCCAGTACTTATTTTGTCTTTCTCATTTTCTAAAACTTCCCCAACGTAAACTACATCATATCCACTCATTGGACTACCAAAAGCTTCAGCCATAGCCTTGGATACCACATTGTCATTATCATTTACCACATCGACAATATCTGCAATACAAGGATCTGTAATTTGATTCAAGATACTAAACTCGAAAGTTTCCTCATTAATATGCTCTGCTATTACCCTTTCCCGTATCGCTTCCTGCTCTGTTCTTGCCGGGGTACAATAATCGGGGCCAAGGTATACGCCCCTATCATTTTTTGGTCTTCCGGCCTGGCAATCGTCAAAACGGTCCTCAATATAACCGGGGTAAAACACCAGTGCCTCTATACTAGGGGTCGGCGCCATTTCCTTTCCAAGACCGAAAAGGGTCTCGCTATGCCAATAGCTGGGAAGGTCCGATATGAAGGTCGGGGTGGCCATTGGTGCATTGCTCGGATAGTTATAGGTGAGAATGTAGTTGGTCATCAGGAATACCCGATCCCGTCGTGATAGGTTATCGTACTGGGACATGCGGGAACGTATGATACTTTCGTAGTAGCTTCCGTCGTGCACCATATTCCATATTCCATCGGCCCATGCACGTTCCTGTGCGGCATCAAACTCCAACTCGGCAAAATCCGTTTCGGCCTGCCCCAACAACTGATCGAACTGGTGCTGGGTGGCAATATCGCGTAAGCGGGTCCCTTGTACCGTTTTGGAACCGAACTTATCACAATCCGCCCCTTCCCAATCTTTACAAAACTCCCATAGGTCCTTCCATTCCTCCATATGGTACAGTTCGGTAGTAACTACCTCTTGATCGGTGTCCATCCGATCGGCAATCTGCCGGTGCTGATATGCTTCATCACTTGCCGTACGCTCAAAACCCAAGGTTTCGGATTCGAACTCCCTAAAAAAGGCTTCTTGGGCGGCCTTAAAGGTGGAATGGTGCGTGTCGAACATTTCGTTGATCTCGTTTCGGAAGGTCTCTTCTTGTTCATCTAGCCATCGTTGTTCCTCGCGATCTGCTATGGCTGCTAAAAGTCCCTCCAAATACAACAGTTCGCCTATATTATTAAAGTCGATATCATATTCGAACGGTGGATCCTCGGTTTTGTCCTCTTCGCCACCACCACCGGGGTTCGGGTCGTCGAGATCGGTGCAGTCGCCGATATTGATCTGCATGGGCGGGCGCCCGGCCAGTTTTAGGCTGTCCTCGGCCTTGAGCATGTTACAGGGCATGCCCTGCTCATGGTACTGTGCTTGGGCCGTTTCCGGCAGGGAAAGGCATAGCAGTGTTGTTATCGTTAAAATGGTATATAATGTTTTCATAAGGGTGTCGCTTGCTTATTTTTTGATGATGATACGGGAATGGGCGGTGCCGTTCACTTCCAGTTGTAACAGGTACAGGCCGCTGCGGAGTTCCGACAATCGGTCGAAGGAGACGGTACGGTCGCCCTTGGGTTGCTTTCGTTGCCGCTTTTGCAGCACGGTGCCGGGATTGCGATAGTCGGAAAGGGCAATGTGTACCTCGGCATCGGTATCCAAGGTATAGTGTACCAATAGGTCCGCCTCGAACGGGTTGGGGTATACCTTTATAAAATGGTCTTCCTGTTGGGCGAAAGCTTCTTTAATGGTATCGGATAGCCCTCCGGCCACCTTTTGCAACCGTAGGCGCATGGGCGGCCCAGGTTCCGACCAATTGTTGATATAGGTCTCCAAGTTCCCATCGAGTACGATTGCACCGTTTTCCGTATCGGTCCGGTATTTTAGGGAAGTCAGGCGATGGTCGAGGGTGACCTCATCGGTACGGTCGGTATAGCGTTTTTGTTGTGTCAAGGTCAGTTCGGGGAACACCAGTTCGTTCCCGTTGGGGAGCACGTCCCCCATGACCGTTCCTTCCAAGGTGGTGATCGTTGCCCGGTGGATACCGGTACCGGTGTCGGCGATTGCCAACCGGATCTCGTCGCTGCGCATGACGGTGCTGCCGGACCAGTCCAATTGTTCCCAATGTCCTTGCCAGGTTCCGGTGATGCCGTTGGTCAGGGGACCATCGGTATCGGTAAGGTCGGTCAGAGAGGTTTCAGTATTTACCTGCCCCGGATGTTCGCGGTCGTATTCCCATTGGGCAAGGAGTACGGCACTGTTACCGATGGGGTTGTCCTTTAGGAGCGCTATGGCCCGGTCCCTGTCCTGCGGTACGCCTAGCCCGTGGTAATGGCATTTTGCCGTCCAATGGACGGCCATGGGGTCGTCGCTTTGGTTGAACCAGTGCAGGGCCTTTTGGTAGTCCTGTTCGATGTTCCCCAAACCTTTTAGATAGAGGTACCCCAAACTATAGGCCGCCTTGGCGTTTCCTTTTTTATGGCTTTTTAGAAACCATTTTCGGGCCTTGTTCAGGTTGAGCGCGTGCCCGAGACCTTCCTTATATAGCATGCCAAGGTCGCAGGCCGCTACGGCGCTCCCCGCCTCGGCCCGTTCGCGTACCGCTTTGAACAGTGCCCTGTCCGCTTGGGCATCCCTATGGGGCCGTTGTAGCGCCTCCACCACTTTTGGGGCGAGCGTTTTGGTGTATTCGTCGCCGGCCGTTACCTTTTGTTGGGCCAGGGCGTAACTGCCGAACAGCAGTACTAGTATCAGTGTTCTCATATGTTGTGTATTAAATTATATCCATTTCGTAGTGCTACTAAAAACACAATCTGATTGAGGTGTAAATCTAAACGTTCGAAGATTAAATATGACGGTATAAACTGTCAATTTTTAAAGGGTAAACCTTCTTTTAGCAATAATTTTGGCAAGGAAAGTATGGAAGAAAGCTATAGGAACCCGGCTTTTCTGGCCGAATTTAATAGCGATAGTACGTTTTTGTCCTCCACCCCAAATTTTTCCCGTAACAACCGTTTTCTTTTTTCCACTTTGGATGCGGACCAGTGGAGGTGATTTGGAATGTCCTTGGAGGATACTCCCGTACTTAAAAGGTATAACAACTCTCTATCTTCCTGATCCAACAGATAAGGTTTGGAGAATTGTCTCCGTATTAGTTTGGCAAAAGTGCCATTTGAGCCATCCTAGTCTGTCTTTTAATCGACTTTTTCTTTTTCTAAATTTCATGTATTCATTGGCTCATTTTTAAAAATGATCGCCGCCGACTTTTCTAAATTTATGTTTTTATAAAAGGGTACGATATAAATAACCAAAGCTCCACACATTGTTATGAAGAAAGTAGGAAGCCCATGAATAAACCATATAAATAAATGGAATATAACTCCTAAAATAAGTAGCGGTCTTCTTTTCTCAAATTTCATAACCAACACCAAGGCCAATGTAAGCTCTACGATTAAAACACTGTAAGTTAAAGCAGATATAACGAAGTAATTCTCCAATACTGGAAAGACATATGGCCTAAAACTTTCGTTCAGACCAAAAATATTATCCTCAAACCAATAATATAAAACGGTACCATCAACCCATTCACTGACGGATAGTTTACCAATAAATGCTTGTAAGTAAAGAATGAAGATTTGAATTCTAATTACTATATAAAATGAATTTAGAACAAACCTACCGTGAGAATATGCCTTTTCAGAATAATTTACAATGGACCAATGCCATTTTCTGCTATCGGTAAGTCCTATAGGGATAAATAATAAGGTAAGAATAGCTATCAATTGATCCCCTCCTTCTATAGCCTTACAAGATAAAAGAAAACTTGACGAAATCCACCAGTGAGGAATTACTGTTAGTTTGGGATAAATACCGATAAGAACGAATACTAAAATTGTAATCGCTATAAATTTCGCGATAAGCAAATTCTCTTGTAGGAGCCAAAAGAGATTAATTTCCCTCAAGGTAGATTGGATTAATAGACCATTATTGGCTTCAATATTTTTTGGAAACAAAACACTGTTATCATTAAAAAGTAGGGTAAATAGGGTACTTAGGGCAAAAAGTGACCTAGCATACCCATAAACATTCGAATGGCTTTCTCTTTTACCCAATTGAGCAAAAGTAAGCTCAATGTACTCCACAAATGATTTCATTCGCAATCGAGATTTATCATCAAATATTTTTTAGGGTTTTTATATTTTTTATTCGACAGCCAAGCCCATGGTCTTGGTTTGTGCATCTCTAAAATGTATCGTCCGCACAACATTGGGTCTTTAAAAGAGCTGTTAAAGTTATAAATTGAGCTAATCTCTTTGGATGCTTCAAGGGCACCCTTTGACGAAAAATGCCAAATACTATCTTTAAGTAACGTACTTTTCAAAGAGCTTAGGACTTCACTTAAAAACTGTCTATTTTGTCTATTAAAACCATATTGGTTTTCCAGAGAGAAATTCGGTTTTGTTAATTGCTCAATTTGTCCGTTTTTTTTCATTCGGTATACTCCTAACCTTTCATAACGCGGATTTTTAGTGAAAAAACTCCACCCTTGGGGTGTAGCAAGGAATATCTCTTTTGACACGCTCTTTGACAAATGAACAGGTGAATATTCAAAATGTGAAATCAGAATCAAATAAAAAAATACTGACCATAAAACTATGGTCAGTACTGGTATGGATAATTTTTTTAGTTTATCCTTCATACAAAATATTGCTTATATCGTTTATAAGCATTTCTCTTTCCAATAATCTTGAAGACCTCTGTGTTGGACGATCTTCACTATCACCACCACCACTAAAACAATCATCTCCGACACCGATGTAGCATAAAACTACTACATTGACCCCTATAGCGGCATTTACGGCCGCAGCAGCATTAACAACCACGCCATAATTCCAAACAATTACGGTTAAGCAGACAACTGGGGCAACTCCCAAGGTCGTAGCCATTTCTTCGTCGGCAATCAATTCATCATCTTCAGCATCGGAAACTTCAGTCGATCTATCGACCAAAATGGAGTTAAATTTATCCTCGTCAAAATTTCCTGCTCCATCCAAAATATCCGCCTTATTAATGGCATCGAGCTTTTCCTTGGCCTTTAAAAAGTATCTGCCGTATTTTGGTGAATTTTGAAGTGTCGAGTAATAAACGTTTCCAAATTGAACAAGCCCTTTGGATATTTGAGAATTATCCCCACTTTTAATAGCCTTAATAAACGAGTTGAATTCTTCGTTTCTATACTTCTTGATATCTAAGTAGATGTCATCAATAAATGTTTCAATAAAATCCCTTTCCTCTTTAGACAGATTTGAAACAATATTCTCAACATACCGATGGTCAATGGAAGGAATACTCCGAGCCACATCTCCTATACCCATAAAAAGACCTTTAAAAATTGCTTTATCTTGGTCTATTGTTGAAGAAAATACGGGCAATTCTATTTCTTGGGTTTCCCTTTCGGAACATGAAGTTAACCATAGGAACACTGTAAGTAAAAGACATAAAAAACTAATTTTTTTCGTTGCCATTTTTATCAAATTTAAGATTTAACATTATCTCTATAATAGGAATTATCATAATTGATGTGATAGTCAAAAACCAAAGTGAATATCGGTAAGCCTTAAAGTCTTCCATTTTGGAATACAGAAAAAGCTCTATAATGATAAAAACCACGGCAATAAACAGAAAAAGTCTTTTCGCGAGGCCATTCGCATAATTCCACGTGCTATTATTCTTAAGAGACATAGGAGTCTTATAACCGAACGAACTCTTCTTAGCAGGAGTGAAAAAATAGCCTAAAATTGCAAATACAAGCACTAAAATGGAAACAATAATGCTTTTGTCAATATAATCCATAAGCTTTAACATTTTATAATTACCCTCTATAAAAGTAGTATTTAACTGTAAAATATTTAAGGGTGTTACTGCATAATTTTTACACTTTTTAAATTTTCTCAAATAAAACCAGCAACTTTCACTGCGCGAAGTAACGAAAGAAGGTTCTTCTCTTCAACGCCAAATTTTTCTCTTAAGATTCGTTTTCTTTTTTCAACTTTGGAAGAAGACCAAGGAAGATATTTTGGGATCTCTTTGGAAGACACTCCAATACTGAGTAGATACAATAATTCCCTGTCTTCATTATCCAATATAAAGGGCTTGGAGAATTGCTGTCGTATTAGTTTGGAAAAAGCTGCACTATAATAGGGAACACTTTCAAGTACATTTTGGATACATCGTACGAACTCTTCTTCATTCCATTCACTTTTTAGTGCAATAGCATCTGGGTCGATGGACTGGAACAAATTGTAAAGCAAATGGTTGTCGGTCAAAGCTGTTTGTACGATAATCTTGGTCTTGGACGCTACTTTTCTGAGTAGTTTTCCAACATCCTCCCCCGTGAAGATCTTCTTCTCGGGATATGAGGGTAAATTGATATCCAACAGAACGATATCGTAAACAAGGCTGGTTTTTACTTTGCTCATTATCTGCCTGTAGGCCGACTTGGTATCTTGCGCATAATCGATAACGAACTTGGGGAGTATGTTCTGCAGCGCGGCGTTTTCCAACAAATAGCCGTAACCCCTTGCGGTAAGTTCATGATCATCGATAATCAACATCCTTTTCGGTTCCATTAACTTGTTTTCGACTCCTATGTTAATAATGATCTTTTAACTTTCTTGTTGATTCCCTGGCCTTTTCGCAGAGGAACTGATGGATCAAACGATATTCCTTTCTTTGAATGACCCGATATGCTTGATAGGCCATAGAATTATCCAAAAGATTTTTCCAATCGAATCGCTCCGAAAAGTTGTGGTAGACCACGATATATTCCATAGGGGAACACATCTTTAACAGTCGTGAAGCGGATACCTCAAAGCTTTTAATGGCATTGTGGCTTCCATACAATATGTAAACCTCCTGTCCCAATTTATTTAATTTTTAGTAATTTAGTTCACAATTTGCGCATTAAAAGGTAATTTTTAATCATATTACCGCATTAAGCGTATTATTTATACTTTTTACACAAATATATTACAAAATACGTATTTTGAAAGAAAATATACCGATTAATGTAAAATTAGTCTTGAAGCGTATCAAGGAAGAACTTGGAATTTCCAAGGACTTGGAACTTTGTGAACGATTGGGCGTAAAACAGACTACATTTTCTTCTTGGCGTTCAAGGGAGACCATCGATTTTCGATTGGTATTGGAATTTGCCCATAGGGAATCGCTAAATCTTGAGTATGTGCTTTTCGGTACCCAGAAAAAAGATAACACCACCACGGAGGCATTTTTGTCCTTATTGGTCCAACTGGTAAGCGATAAGATGGAATCAAAATTTGAAAAACAGAATGAATTGCATGAAAAGTTGTTGTTCATGCTCGAAAAAGAAGATATAAGAAGGCAGCTTGAAGATGCAAGAAAACAAACGGACAGCAATTATATTGCTAAGAAAGGTTCAGCACAAGGTCGTGAATAATATCGGACAGCTCTTCGTTTTCCATTCTATCGACCACCTTTAAGTACTCCTCTTCTACGTGATCTAAAAAAGTAGTGTACTCCCGAGTGGTAATGATACCCTCTTGATGAAGTGTTTTTGCGGATTTTAGCAAAAGGGTCACTTTTTTAAATTTACTAACGTACATTCTCAATATTTTCTAATACTTCTTCTTTCATTGATTCAATTTCCGCCTGCAACGAACGTTTAAAAAAACGTTTCAAAAGTTCGAGAATTACAAATACCAATATTGCCGTACCAATGGCGTACAGACTGGTATAGGTAAAATCCTGTGAGTCAAAAGCCAGCGTATATGTTTGTAAGAGATAACAAAAAAGCGGTATCAGATACACATATCGGAAAGGTTTTAACAGCGATGCAAAAATTATGAATAACGGTGAGAGTGTTTGTGCCCATAACCATACAAAGGTTTCGAACGGCATTCCCGTCGAACTGAACTTTTCCGGTATTTCAAAAGTTAAACCTAGTAGATTAAAAATTTTATCGGAATAAAGCAATATACCAGAGGCAGCGACCAGTAAAGATGCAATAACTCTCGACGAAACATTTGTTCCGTCAAGAGTATGTTGTTCGTCAAGTCGGTCTCTTAACCGTCGTGTAGTCAACTGCTTCTTGATTTTCATACAATTCTGTATCCTCCGCCAATGAATCCGTGCAGGAAGCGATTACTAAAACACCCAACAGGGCAAATACCATGAGTACTAATTTTGGAACTTTCATAAAGAAATATTTTTAGGTTAATATTCCTATAAAGCTACCAAATCAGAAAATCACTTCATTAATTCGCACAAAACACTTATACATAAAGTGCTAACACAAGCATACGTATTATCTTACTTTTATAAAAGTAAACGAATTATCCCTTATTTTTTAAATTCTTCGACGTACTACATAGATTCTACTTTTTTATGAACGTTAAAGTTACCACCGGCATCGGTAAAGAAGTAAAAGTTGAACATCACAATTTTTACAGTTTAACATTACATTTCAGGGAATTCCCATTAATCGTATCAAGGCTTTTTCAGCCTTGATACTGCAAAAAACACCTTGTCTGCTTTGTCCCAAATCATACCATAACTTACCTTGTGCGCGCCCCTAGGTATTCGGCATGTCGGGTTTTTAAATATTTTGTGATGCGTTTAAGGTTGTAGCCCCACTTTACCGTGGCATAATGCTGCAACTGTTCTACGGTCAAGCGTTCGATAAGGGTATGTTTAAATGCGGAACTACGGCAATAGTCGAAAAGGGGCAGCCCAGCCTTTTTGTCCTTTATCTTGGGCAGTTTCTTCTAAAAAACGCTGCACCGGAACGGTATAGCCTCCCGTTTCATTTTTCCTTTTTTCCTTTTGCGACCGCGGGGAGCAAAGGCAAGATCGTCATGACAATGACACATCTTTAACGTTGTACCCTTTTTCAAATTGAACTCATTTGGGCTTTTTGGATCTTAGTGAAAATCAGTTATTTTTTGCTCGATCGAAGTCTTTTTTGAGCTGCATAGCTGGGCTATGGAAGAAAAAAAGACCGGGCCGAAAGAAAAAGCCAATGATTTGGCTTTTCATGAGGAGCCGGCCAGCGCGTCCAGTGAAAAAGAACGATTTATGGTAAACTATTTCAACTCAAAAAATTGGTACTCCCGATATTCTTCCCCTGGAAGCTCAGTGTTGTAAAATCGAACATAAAGCGGATAATACTTCAATAAACATTTTTTTAGATTTAAAACAGGATGAAACTCCAGTTTAATTTCCGCTGTGACGTACAGCTCAACTTCCCTCTTGGTGTTGTTGTCCCTCATCAGCACTTGAAAGCAGTTATAGCCACAGATTTCCTTTGTAAGATTTTTGTTCTCCGCCAACAACGAATATCGGTGGTCGTCTTGGTAGCGCGTCTCCGGTCCATCCGACACCTTAAAGCTAACGGTGGAAAACGTTTTTCTTTTATTCGTGCTTCTATCGATTCTATGAATGTTGGAAATACCATATGATACGGTGCTATCCGTCTTAAATTCGTCAGGGAAAGTATAATAGGTGTAATATTCCGGACTTATTTTGAAATGGGTACTTTTTTTACGGTCGAATACGGCTAAAGGGGGCGACTGCGGGAGCTTTTTTAAAATACTGTCGTGCAGGGTTGTTTTACGAGTTGTTTTAAGGTTATCGAACCATTCGGCAAAGCGTTTGCTTTGTACCCAATGTTCCTTGATTACAAAATGTTTATACAGTTTGGTGTATTCGATGTCGTTTTGGGCGATGCAATTAAAAGCGGAGCTTATCAGAATAATAAAAAACAGAACGGCCTTATCGGCATGTTTGAAATTTTTCATATAGTGCCTTGTTTTTAGCAAGTTTTTGGCTTCGGTTGTGAAATACTCCTTAACAATTACATTAAAGTGGGTCCCGATTGAAGAACTCCCAAGTTTTTTAGATTTACACATCGGCCTTCTGGATGAAACGTAGCGTGTAAAAGGAAACTAACTTTACGAACTTAAAACGAGTCGAATTTTTATATCTTGCTTTTAACTTATCGTTTTTAAAAGCCAAATTAAAAATTTGGCGGACTTATAAATAAGCACAAACTTTTAGGTTGAATATTTATTAGCTACGCTTTGAGGTTGTTACCCACAATTTTTATTATTTTAGGCTTTTTTCTAACTCGTTAGCTATTGAGAAACTTATTGTTAAATTATCTAATAGATTATCCAATTTAGTTTCAACATTAAATTTTGCTTTGTTTAATTCTTTAGACATGCTAGGCAAGTCTTTAACTGATTGCAAAAAGTCATTCATACCCTCTATTGAATTAGAAATTCCATCGATAAGACTTGTCAAAGATTCCTGAGTTTCATCAATTTCTTCTTTTTCAACTTTTAGGTCATTTCTAGAAATATTGATCACATTTGACATTGCGTCTATTCCCTTCTCAAAATGTTCATAAAATATTGGAATTTCAGGTTCTATTCGGACAGCGTAATTGTCCATTACCTTTGCCGTTCGTGAAAAATAAATTTTTAGTGTTTTTCTTCCCGGTTGATTTCCGTTTGCAGTCATTGCATTCAATTCAGCTGTTTTTTTATTCAGTTGTTCACCAATCCACCCTGTTGCGTCAGAAATTCTTGATAGGGATTCTCTTGATTCTCTAAAATTATCTTCTATCATTTCTTGATAGTCAATAAGCCCATATTTTTCACTTAAAATTTCAGCTTCTAGTACTTCCTGAGATTTTTCAACAGGAACCTTATTTTCATCCGTTTTTCTTAATTCTAAAACTCTTTGAGGGATGTGTATTCTTAAAAATTTATTTAATTGTTGTGTATCCTGATAATCCCAATATAGAATTTTCTTGTTTTTGCCAATATCAGATTTAAAATTCTGAATTTTTGACAATTGTTCGGGATTAATTTCACTTAATGACACTGGTTTGCTCTTAAAATAAAACAGTATTTGAAGTGAGTTAGGGTTTTCTAAAAATCTATTATAAGCATTTAAAAATTCTTCTTCTGTCCCGGATTCAGCTACATTGGTTGGTGTCCCAAACTTTTTCCATATGAGTCCGATAAACAAATCATAGTCATTTCCCAAATCAGACGTAATTATTTCCTGTGGATGATTTATTGCAACTGCGGGTCCAGAATGTGTTTCCCATTTTAATAATTCCAGATAGATGTCGTGTGGCTTTCCAAATGTGAGGTTCAATTCTTTTATTACTTCATCAATTGAAGCTCTTTCATCTTGAAGGTCACTTGGTGAGGCTAAAAAAACTTTATACTTTGTTATTGTTGATGGCATTTTTTCAAATTGTGGGTAACGTAGGAATATAGATAATTGATGATTTTACAACTTTTATTTGTGTAACTAATATAAGAGATTTTTGACCTAATTGAACGAAGTTTCCGATATTTAAACACATGTACCTGTTGTTTGAAAGAATTATACTCAAGTATTTCTAAAAATGGTTTTTGTGAGTGTTATTGGACTATTAAATAATCCCCGGGGCAAGCCCCGAGGCATTGTTAATAAGAATTAACGTTTTTAAACTTTATCGTTTACAGACGAGGCAAGCCTCGAGGTATTAACCCTATAGAGAATAAACCAAGGCTAGCCTGGTATCTTTAATACGCCTTAGCATTTGACAATGAATATCGTGCAGACCGTAAACAGCATCCTTTATTTAAACTTTAATAATTCATTGATCTTTGTTGGGTCATCAAAATTTCCCCAAAAATATTCAATCTCTATTGTATTATCCAAAACCCTATAACACATGGTAGTATTGTAAGCTTCCCCAAACTAGAACTGCTCAGTTTTATAATAAAGGAAACGGCAACTTAAACATGGAAGGTATGGACATTAACACTCCAACAGGACAGTTTAAAGGGATGTGATATGAAATTATAAAAAACTACAGTGTAGAAAACTATAAAAAACTTTTTCAAATGAATGAAAAGGTCCCTGACAAAAAGTAGCCTCGGCAAGAATCGAACTTGCATCTAAAGTTTAGGAAACTTCTATTCTATCCATTGAACTACGAGGCCAATATTATTCACTCTAAATCTCGAATTCGTTTTCACCTCCTAAATTAAACGTTTAGGACCCCGACGCTTCGGGGCTATGCTATCCATTGAACTACGAGGCCAATATTATTTACTCTAAATCCCGAATTCGTTTGCACCTCCTAAATCAAACGTTTAGGACCCCGACGCTTCGGGGCTATGCTATCCATTGAACTACGAGGCCAATATTATTTACTCTAAATCCCGA
>NZ_JBNGOP010000021.1:70488-91240 GCF_050589625.1 Maribacter sp. 2-571
TTAGGACCCCGACGCTTCGGGGCTATGCTATCCATTGAACTACGAGGCCAATATTATTTACTCTAAATCCCGAATTCGATTACACCTCTTAAATCAAACGTTTAGGACCCCGACGCTTCGGGGCTATGCTATCCATTGAACTACGAGGCCAATAGTATTCACTCTAAATCCCGAATTCGATTACACCTTCTAAATCAAACGTTTAGGACCCCGATGCTTCGGGGCTATGCTATCCATTGAACTACGAGGCCAATAATACCCAACTCTTTATACGTTCGCCCAAGGAAATATTCATGGTCCTTGTTCCAACTTTTTAGATGTGGGAGGGCAAAAATAAAGTTTTTTGGCAACTTTACCGCCAGCAAACCGATCAAAGTGAACGGAACCGAAAAGAAGTTTCTTTCCGGTATCCGATCAATCCGTTATAAACATCCAACCGTTCTTTTGTTTGGGGCCTTCGCTCGTTCGATACTCCAAAATATAAATGTAGGTGCCTACCATACCCTTTGCGCTTCCCTGGTTGGAAACACCATAAAACAAGGCGTCGTCGGTTCCATAAGCCGTGGTTTGGTATTCCAGGGTACCGCTTCGGTTATAAATGCTCAGGGTATTGTCGGGATAATTTTCGATACCGTCTATTTTTAGATAGTCATTTTGGCCATCCTGGTTTCTGGTCACCACATTATAGACCGTTATGGGGCCTTCCACGCTCGGGGCCTCCACCACGGGAGCTTCTTCCTCGAACGGTGTTATGGTCGCATAGCTAAGGTCCTGCGCCTTTAGGGCGAACAAAACGGCATCGGTATTATAGGTAGTGGTATCGATACTGGAGAACAGCGAGCCTTCCGTAAAGCCCGTAACATACACGATACCGTTTTTTACCACTAAACCGGTAAAATGATCCTCCCGTTCGGTACCGATCTGAAATCCTTCGAGTACGTTCAGATCGGTATCCATTTTCAATACAAAACCATCGGCATAGCGGCCCGGTGCGGGGTTTTGCGCAAACAGGCTCCCGTAGGTATGCCCGGTAATGAAGAGGTTGTCCCGTTCATCGATAAAAAGGTCGATACCCTCATCGGACCATTCGGAACCTACCAAAGTGGCATCGACCAAGGTAGCGGTCGCCACATCTACCTTAAATACAACAATATCGCCCTTTCCGCCATAACGCCTCCTGGGAAAATCGTCCAAAACGCCATGCACCGCACCGACCACATAGGCAAAACCGGCACTATCGAATTCTACCTGCCAGGCCCAACCCGGAAAATCGTCACCGTCGGTCAAGGGAATAAACTCCTTTAATTCCCCGCTATCGCTCCACAGGCGCAACCACATGGCGTGGTGGTTGCCGCGGACCACCAGATTGTTCCAACCGGCATTGGCAACGGTTCCCTTTCCGGGAATTCCCGATCCATCGGGCATAAAGGCGACCCCTCCATGGCCTTCATGAAAAAAAGTACCTTCGATACCGCCATCTACCCAGGCTTCAAAACCGTTTTGACCCGAACTGATCTGATCCTGGTCTACCTTCAGGAAAAAAGGACCGGGACCTTCGTTGATACTGCTCGACGAGCTTCCGCTTACGAACAGTTTTCCATTGTTGTCCTTGGCAATGCCGGTCACATTATCCACTCCCGGTCCCGGATCGTATTCAAAAATTCCCACCTGTTCCCCGGTTTCGGCATTGATCTTTACCACTTGAAAACGGCCTCCCCCATTACTACGGTCGTTGCCGATAAAGACCCCCAAAAAGTAAAAACCGTCCTCATACACCGAATCAAAAATTCGGCTGGTCCTTTTTGCCGTACCCCATCGGCCATCACCGTAATTTCCCTGCCATACGATATTGCCATTTCCATCGTATTTGATGGCCGCCAAATCGCAACCGCAACCGGGATTGGCATTATTGGGCAAGGGATCCGGCGTACGCATGGCCATGAAAACATTCCCCCTGGGATCTACCTCTACCGTAGGCCATACATCGATACTGGCGGTCTGCACCTGATCGATACCACCTGCCGTTTCCTTTACCGCGCGCCGGGGCGCGGTCGCATATTCATAGTGGTCGGAGTCCAAGGGAATTTCCGCTGCGGAAACCTCTAAAAAAATGGCCATAAAGTCATCGTCCACAACACCATCGGTCCCCTTTTTAAGAAATAGGGCCGTGCCGGCATAGGGCTCTACAACATCTACCAAAACATAGTCTTCCGGAGCGCCATGGATGTAGATCCTACTGGGACCTACCTCAAAAAACTCGATATAGGTAAAGTCGCGATCTACCTGGGTACCCTGCCTTCCGGTATAAAAGGTTTTGCTATGATCACCAAGAAAATAACGATCTCCGGGTTGACTAAAATCCGGGTCGTTGGACACCCTTCGCTCCGTACCGTCGTGAAAGTGTACTTCGTTAAGGCCGGGAACGGCGTCCCTGGGCTCGACCGTCATAAACGTATCAAAACCCGTGGTTTCCCCGTTATGGGCACGCCAACCGGGAAACGGCCAAAAATCGTCCCCCGCCAGACCGTTTCCAAACTGATAGTTGGGCACCGAGGCCCGTAAATCGAAGGAATTGGGTTCCAAAAGCATGGCATCCTCCGCGATCTTCCGGTAACTGTCCCGTTGCGCATCCGTCAGCTGGGCCGTTCCCATGGCGAAACAGCACAGTATAAAAAAGAAGGCTGTGCCTACCGTTATGTCGTTTTTTTTCATGTTCAAAGGTTTTAAGGGTGTTGTGTTTTATGTTATATTTTCCGGAAAACCGGTTCTAAGGTTTTAAAAAAGCTAGTCCCTTCCTACAAAGGAAATCGGGTTTTTGGTTAGGTTGAACCGCAGGCTCACCTCATGTGTCGCCCCACTGACCGAGGATATATCGGAAATGGCGGCATCATAGGAATAGGCCATGCGAATACCATCGGTCAACTGAAAACCGACAATGCCCGACACCGCATTGGCTAGGCCGTAGTTTAGGCCCAATAATACTTTGTTCTTATAGGCGACGCTGGTGGTAATGTTATATTGGGTAGCCGACCGTTCCTCTTTTTGAAAAAGGACCGAGGGTTTTACCGTCCAATGATCCCCGAGTGGGAAGGCATAGCCTGCCATAAGGTTATAACTCCTGTTCTGCAATACGATAACGGTATCGCCCTCTAGGGCCTCCGTTTCAAAAAGGGTAGGTATTGAAAAACCAAAAAACCATTGTTCCCCATGAACCAACGTTCCCAACCCGAGGTTGCCCGCCGAATCGGTAAGGTCGGAGCCAAAAAGATTCTGCTCCGCATCGGCGGCATTGATCTCGGAGGTATTCAAATCATAGAACAACAGCTGTGCATTCAACCCCAAACGAAGCTGCACCGTTTCGCCAAGGCGAAGGTTATAGGCGTAGTGTCCGCGAATCTCATTACGGGACGAGGGGCCAAAAGCATCGTTGTAAAGGGTGAGTCCAACTCCCATGGTATCCGTAATACGATATTCCCCGGAAAGCAAAAACGTACGCGGCGCATCGGGAATGGACACCCATTGCGAGCGGTAGGCGGTCGTTAGGGCCAGGTCGTTCAAAGTACCGGCGTATGCGGCATTCAAAAGCAAAGGTTGTTGTAGGTATTGTGTGAAGCGGGGTGCCTCTTGTGCGGCCAGTGAAAGGGAAAACAGCAATAAAACAAAAGAAAGCCCCCTGAAGACATACTTCTTCATTCCGATCAATTTTTATGATTTAGGAAAATAGGACTGCTGTGTTCAAAAAAGGTTTAAATCCCATTCCAATAAATAAAAATGCCCGCATCAAAAACATGATGCCATGGGTCCGCACCAACAGTCGGCAAGGCGGCTTAATACAAGCTGCAGAAACAAAGGGCACCCACTGATCACGGCAAGCGCGATCGGCATGCCCATACCTTCGGTCACCGGCAATCGGGACATTACTTCAAACTTCCTTTAGGACTTTTGGACGGAATCAGGCCCTTGTTAAATAATCAAAGCTTTTCTTCAGGGCCGTTTTTGGATCTTCGACCAGATCTTGTTCTACAAAAAAGTGCTTGGCACCATGGGCATGGGCCGTAGTAATGATGCCCTTTAGATCGAGTGCCCCGTCTCCGGCTGTGGTCATGTTGGGGAAAAGTTGCATCCACTGCGCGGCATCGGAACCGTCACCGGAAAAATGGACTTTCGGTTTCATATCCTTCAAATGCATCAAATGGTACCTCCCAGAATACTTTTTTAAATACGCCACGGGGTCCGCCCTACCGGCGACCGTCCAAAACACGTCCATCTCCAAAAACACGGTTTCGGGGTCGGTAGCATCGATCATCACCTCAAAAGGGGTTACACCCTTTGTTTCCTGCAGTCCGTATCCGTGGTTGTGATAGGCGAATTTCAATCCAAATTCCCGCGCCTTGCTCCCGATGTTATTGAAGGTATCGGCCATTTTTTTATAATCGTCCAATGTTTTCCTTCGGGAATCCGGTATCGCGGGCAGCGTAATATATTCCACTCCCAAAACGGACTTTAGGGATGCAAAAGCCTCGATATGGTGTTCCAAGGTATCCAAATCGGTATGTACGGAAGGTACGGTCAGGCCATGTTCGGCCAACAGCGCGCCAACCCCCTCGGGAGACCTCCCGAACAGCCCACTACCACTAAACCCCAACAAGGGGGCAACGTTTTTCCAATCCGCTTTGGCGCTATCGGCACTAAAGGAAAAAGGACCGAACAGCTCCAGTTCGGTATACCCCATTTCGGCAAGCAGGGCGATCCCGCCCTCGAAATCTTGTTCCAGTACCTTGGGCAACGAAAACAATTGTATGCCCAGTGGTGCTATTTTTTCCATTGTTTCAGTATTCATCCATTGCGCCCATAGCCGGTCCGCGCCAACCAGTCCAAATGCCGAGGCTAAGGCCGTTTTTCTTAAAAAGGTTCCCCTGTTCATATCGCATTATTTTGAAGCGGGGTCGCTGTGTTTTTTTACAAATCGGAGCAACAAGGGAATTGCGGGGTATACCATATCATGGCCATAACCGTCAAGCTCCATCAATTCGATATCGGGATGTTCCACCACCTTCATCATCCTATAAAAGTAGGCGTTCTCCTCATGGCGGCCCAAAAGTTCCAGTTCCCGGTTACCGGTAATCAATAACATGGGCGGGGCATCATTCCTTACATGGAACAGCGGGGCATATTTATCCACAACGGCCTGGGTGCCCTTAATGCCCATCTCCTTACGCACGGTAAAATGGGTAATGGTATGGCCGCTGAACGGAACCAGACCGGCAAGCGAGTCGGCGGCCACCCCGTGTTTTTTTAGATAGCTTTTGTCCATACCGACCATGCTGGCCAAATACCCCCCCGCGGAATGCCCGGAAACGAATATCTTTTTCGCATCGCCATTATACTTTTCAATGTTTTTATAGGTCCAGGCCACCGCAGCGGCGGCATCTTCGATATATACCGGATTTTTGACCTTGGGGTGCAAACGGTAATTGACCGAAACCACGATCACCCCTTTTTCTTCCAATCCTTTCGGAATGTGCTTGTTCCCAAACTCCAGACCGCCGCCATGGAACCAAACTACCGTGGCAACACCGGTAGTGTCTTTCGGGTAATATACATCCAAAACACAGCGTTCGGCAATGTACGCGTCCGATTTACGTACCGCTTCGTCGTAGTACGGCACGTCTTTTTCCGTTTTATAGCCCGATACCTGGGCCATAGCCATACCTCCTAAAGTAAGAAAGAGTACGGTCGCCATTCTTTTTACATTATTCCTGTTTCTCATTGCTGTTATTTCAAAGGGTGTTGCTCCCAAAACCCGGTTGCCGTCACTAATTTATGCATTTCCTAAGGTCGTTATTCAATTTTTTGTAATTTAAAAAGATTTTCAGTTTGGTTCTAAGGTAGTGTGCACTATCGAAAGACCATTTAATTCAGTAGTATACATGACGAAATATAAAGTTGGGGTACTGGGTCCGATTCCCAGAGATCATATTACCACACACCGGGGCGAGGTTATCGAAAAATATGGTTGTGCCACCCATACCGCCATAGGCATCGCAAAACTTTTGGGAGCGCATGGAACGGTATACCCCGTTTCCCACCTGCGAAAGCAAGATGAAAAAGCGGTAAAAGACCTGCTGGCGGAATATTCGAACATCGATACCGATCATATTACCTGCGATGCCGATCAGGGCGATGTGATCCGTTTAACGTTTATCGACCAAAACAACAGGCTTGAGAAACAAACCGGTTTTATGAACCCCATCGTTCCAAAAGATCTGGAAGCCTTGTTGGACTGTGACGTATTCGTATGCGTGCCCATTACCGATTTTGAGGTTCCCTTAGAAACCCTGAAATTTATTAAGGAACACAGTGATGCCATCATAATTTTCGATGCCCACGGACCTACCAATACCTGTACCACTTCCGGAGATCGGCTCACCAAATTCTGGGTCGACCGTGACCAGTGGCTGCCTTATATCGATGTATTGAAAATGAACTTGGAAGAATCGAAATGTTGCTGGTTCGAAAAAGAGTACCGATTGGAAGATCTTGGCCAGTTGACCGATAACGACACCTCCCACCTTCCCGCATTTGCGGCCCATGCGCTCGACAACGGTATCAAATCCCTTATCGTTACCTTGGATTCCAACGGGGGATCCGTTTTTTTTAAGGAGAACGGCAGGGTACAGCATGAAATTGTGGCTTCGGTACCTGTTACGGATGTGGTAGACACTACCGGTTGTGGCGATTCTTTTGCGGGCGGCCTTGGCTATGGGCTTTTGGAAGACCCCACCAATTACATCCGTGCCGCAAAGTACGCCAACACCTTGGGCGCCCTGCGCACACAGGGCCGTACGTTCGACGTTTTTAAAACAAGGTCCGAAACGGAACAGATCATGCGCAATACCTACGGCAGTATTTAAGCCATTTGTCGGCTATTCGTATACCGCTACCACCATTTCCACTTCGACAGCCATATTTCCGGGCAACGACCCCATACCCACGGCCGCTCGGGCATGTTTCCCCCTGTCTCCGAAAACGGAAACCATCAAATCGGAATAGCCGTTGATGACCTTGGAATGGGCGGTAAATTCGGGCACGGCGTTTACCATCCCCTTTACTTTTACGATACGGGCAACCTTGTTCAAATCCCCTAGCTCCGCCTTGAGCACCGCAAGTTGGTTGATAGCGGCCATACGTGCGGCGGCATACCCTTCCTCTACCGTTAAATCGGCTCCGAGTTTGCCAACGATATTGGTCCCATCGGGTTTTTTGGGACCCTTTCCCGACAAAAACAAAAGATTCCCCGACCGAACGGCATGCACATAATTGGCTATCGGTTCGGAGGGCGTTTTTAGCTCGATACCCAGCGTTTTTAACTTGGCCTCAGGGGCGTAGCCCACCTCCGGCACAGGTTTCGTTACAGCCTTTTCTACAACTGTTCTTTCCTTTTCCACATTTGGATTGCAAGCGACCGCAAATACCAAAAGCACGATATACCAACCTTTTCCCATACCCTTAAATGTACTAAAGTAGGGCTCCAACACCAAATGCCCCTCCACTGATGCTCTATCATAATGCTACCCATTGAAAAAAGACCGCTGCGCTGAAAGAGAAAAGAACAAAGACAAGTTCAAGTGTCAAACTTAAACTCAAATTCAAATACAAGTTTAAGCCCAAACTCAAAGCTAGAAGAGAACCTGCTAACCACTTTTCCAATCACTTTTTACTCACCACTCACCACTACTTAATGCGAACTGATAATTGCTAATTGCTAATTGCTAATTGTCCATTGAAAAAAGACCGCTGTGCTGAAAAAACAACTTTCGTGTGGTCCGAACGCTAAACGGAATATTCCTTTACGGCGTCGATAAACGCTTTTGCGTTCGCTACCGGGATGTGCGGCAAAATGCCGTGCCCTAAGTTTACGATATAGCGGTCTTTCCCAAAGGCATCGATCATTTGCCTTACCATTTTTTTGATTTCCGCAGGCGGGGAAAGCAATCGGGCCGGATCAAAATTCCCTTGCAGCGTAATTTTCCCTCCCGTTAAATAGCGGGCGTTCCTGGCGGAACAGGTCCAGTCGACCCCTAATGCCGAAGCACCGGATTTCGCCATCTCTCCCAGGGCGAACCAACATCCCTTGCCAAATACGATTACGGGCGCATGGTCTTTTAACGCGTCGATGATCTGCTGGATATAACGCCATGAAAATTCTTGATAGTCCACGGGCGACAACATGCCACCCCATGAATCGAATACCTGTACGGCATCCACACCGGCCGCTACCTTGGCTTTTAGATATGCTATGGTGGTATCGGTAATGCGCTGTAACAGTTCGTGCGCCACCACTGGCCGTGTAAAACAAAGCTCCTTGGCCTTATCAAAATTCTTGCTTCCCTGCCCTTGCACACAGTAACAAAGAATTGTCCAGGGCGAACCGGCAAAACCGATCAAAGGCACCGCATTGTCCAGCTTTTCCTTGGTAGCCTTGATGGCTTGCATCACATACCCCAATGAATCGTTTACATCTGGAACGATAACCCGCTCCAAATCTTGAGACGTGCGGATCGGATTTGGCAAATACGGCCCAAAATTGGGTTTCATTTGCACCTCGATGTTCATGGCTTGGGGAATCACTAAAATATCGGAGAAAAGAATGGCGGCGTCCATCCCGTACCTGCGAATGGGCTGCACGGTAATTTCCGAAGCGAGTTCCGGTGTCTGGCATCGGGTAAAAAAATCATATTTTTTCCGAATTTCCATAAACTCGGGCAGGTAACGCCCTGCCTGGCGCATCATCCACACAGGCGGCCTGGCCACCGTTTCCCCTTTTAAGGCCTTAAGGAACAAATCGTTCTTCAACATATCGTTAATTTCATTTCAATGGTATGGCAACTTGTAAGGGCGTACCACACTTTTAACTTTGGTTCTCGGACGCGTTTACCAGATCGATCACACTTTCCACTGTAGGGATCTTGGCCACCAAAACCTTTGAAAAATGGGTTCTTGCCTCCTTGGCGGTGGTTTCGCCGATGCAGTATGCGATACGATCTTTAGGTTCGTTTTCCTGAAGAAAACTGGTGATCGCGGACGGACTAAAAAACAATACCGATGCTACACTTTCGGGCAAGGGCACCGCAACATATTTTGTTTTATAGGCCGCAATCTCATGTACGGTAATCTTGTTCTCGGTGAGAATATCCGGAAGGACGTCCATACGGATATCACTACAGAAATAGGTAAGCTCAAGGCCCTCCATATACTCCACCAAATATTCCGCCAATAGTTTGGCGTTTTTTGCGGTATGTGCCACCGGACCGATGCGTTTTTCGATCAATCGTTTGGTCTTTCTTCCCACACAATATATATTTTGAAACCGGAGCTGCTCCGGTTCAAAATTTGTCAGGAGGGCCGTTACGGCATTTTGACTGGTAAGTACCACATTCTGAATGGGTTCTTTTATGGCAACCGCGGCGATGCGGGAAGGACTTACCTTAATAAAGTCTTCCGATGTTACCGAGAGTGCCTCATTGAAAAGTTGCAGCTGTTCGTCCGTCAATTTTCGTGTAGCGAACACTTGGGCCGTTTTTTGTTGCTCCGAACCCAACAGTTCGTTCATGATACGTTTTCCGCCACGTTCCAGAATATGTTTGGCACACAATTCGCCCAATTGTTGGTGTTTGCCCAAGGGCGCCTTGTATTCCGCACTTATCTTTTTTTGACCGTTTACCGAAAGTAACACTCCCTTTAGCACTACCTGTTCCTCACGGTCGATCTTTGCCAAAGCACCTATCGGTGCCGTACAACCGCCTTCCAAAATCCTTAAAAACTCCCGTTCCAAGCCAACACATAAGGCGGTATGCTCGTGGTTCAAGGCTGCACAGGCTTGCCTTACATAGTCATCCTCCTCCATGGCCACTACCATAATGGCCCCTTGGGCCGGTGCGGGCAGCATCCAGGTAAGTCCGATCGTATTTTCGGGCTCTAGGGCTATACGCTCCAGTCCGGCCGCGGCAAAAATGGCCCCGTTCCAATCGTTATTCTTTAATTTTTGATGCCTTAGGTTGATGTTTCCCCTAAGGTCGACCACGGTATGTGTAGGGTAGCGGTTGAGCCATTGGGCCTTTCGTCGCAAACTTCCCGTGGCAATGACCGCCTCCCGTTCCGCAAGAAACTCTTCGTTATGCTTATACGCCAGTATGTCCAGGTAATTGGCCCGTTCCAAAACCGCGGCCTGCACAATTCCTTTGGGCAACGCGGTGGGTACATCCTTCATGCTGTGTACCGCAATATCGATCTCGCCCTTGATCATGGCAACATCCAAGGTTTTGGTAAAAATTCCGGTAATGCCCAACTCATAAAGCGGTTGGTCGAGCATCAGATCGCCGGTCGCCTTTACCGTCACCAAGCGGGTATGGTGTCCCAATGCTTCCAGTTGTTCTTTTACGGTATTGGCCTGCCATAGTGCCAATTCACTATCGCGGGTCCCTATCCGGATGACCTTGTTCATTGGGTATCTATTTCGAGTTGAAAAACTTTTTGGATCAAGGCCAAACTACTGTCGGCGTCCACATGATCCCCTTTGAGGTGATTGGCGAACTGTTTCGTTATCTTTTGAATGATGCGGTCCGAAATGATATCGGCCTGTTGGGCATCAAAATCGGCCCGTTTTTTTGATTGGTAATCCATTTCTTCGTCCTTCATCGTCTTCAGCTTGCTTTTGAGCGCCTTAATGACCGGGGCAAATTTTCGGGTTTCCAACCATTGGATAAAGTCGGCCTTTACCGTTTCAATAATGGACTCGGCCTTGGGAACGAACTGTTTTCTTCGGGCCAAGGTCTCGTCCGTCATTTGCGAAAGATGGTCCAAATGGATGACCGTTACATTTTCAAGTTCCGAAACGTCGTCCGAAACGTTTTTGGGGATGGAAAGATCCAAGATCAACAACGGTTTTTTGGTGTACACCATTTCCTTACAGATGGTTGGTGACTGTGCGCCAGTGGCCACCACCAAAACATCGGAGGTGCGTATTTCGGTTTGCAGGTCGCCGTAATCCTTAACGACCAGATCAAACTTTCCGGCAATTCGCTCCGCCTTGTCCTTTGTGCGGTTGATCAGGGTAATTTGATTCTTTTTGGTATGCTTGATCAGGTTCTCACAAGTATTTCTTCCGATTTTGCCCGTTCCAAAAAGTAAAATGTTCTTGGAAGTAATATCAGGTACATTTCTGAGAATATATTGTACCGATGCAAAGGCTACCGAGGTGGCCCCCGAAGAAATTTCCGTTTCGTTTTTAATGCGTTTGCTCGCCTGGATCACCGAATTGGTCAACCGTTCGATAAAGGGGTTCGCAATACCCATTTTTTTGGATCGGTTAAAACTTTGTTTCAACTGACTGATGATTTCGAAATCTCCTAAAATTTGACTGTCCAAACCGGTGCCCACCCGAAAGAGATGGCCAATGGCCTCGTTATTCTTGTATACATATGCGACCTCCTGAAACTCCTCTACGGTACCGGTGGTATTGTCGCACAATAGTTTGATCAATTGAAAAGGATGTTGGGCAAAGCCGTGAAGTTCGGTACGGTTGCAAGTAGAAGTGGCCAGCAACCCATCAATATCCTGGTCCTTGGCCTGGGCCAATAGCGCGGAAATCGCGTTGTCGTCCAAACTAAATTTCCCTCGGACCACGGCATCAGCTTTCTTATAATTTAGCCCAATGGTGTAGAACGAATGGTGTTTAGAAATATGATAATCCTTCATATGGCCTTTGCAAACGTTTGCAAAAATACGAGTGAAGAAATCAAAAAAATAACGCTAGCGGTACTTTTAATACCGTTTCGGGTTTTTTAGCGATGGTTTGGACCGAAATCTCGGGAAAAGCCTTATTTTTATGGTCTAAGTAAGCCATCTATACAAATTAATTTAGAACAATTCTAAATAAAAAACAACAAATCATCAGCCCTTATGGAATTAAAAAGTGTCGCTACAGGTTCTTTTCAAGAAGTACTGATCGAAGATGGATTTTTTGTTTTGAAAATCCAGAACGACACCCCTCACGTTCAGCGGATTACACGTGAAATCGACAGCTCTTTCATCCAATTTCATTTTTGCCTAAAAGGGCATTCCAAATTCATCTTCAATGATGGTAGATACGCCCTGGAAGTTAAAGAGGAAAATTCCTTGTTGCTCTACAATACCCAGATCGACCTTCCCCTAAACCTGGAACTGGCCCCTAAGGGCTGGCTGGTATCGGTAGTAATGACAATACGTAAGTTTCACTCCTTATTCTCCAAAGAGGCCGATTACATTCCTTTTTTGAGCGAGGACAACAAAGACAAAAAATACTATTCACAGGAAGGCTTTAGCCCGGCCATTTCGGTATTGTTAAGCCAAATGATGAATTACAACCTGCATCCCTCCATTAAGGCACTCTATATCAAAGGAAAGGTATACGAACTCATTGCGCTCTACTTTAACAAGGGCGCCGAAACGGATATGGAGCAATGTCCGTTTCTGGTGGACGAAGATAACGTTCGCCGCATTCGCCAAGCAAAGGAAATCATCATTTCCCGCATGGCGGAACCCCCTACTTTAAACGCACTATCGGAAGAAATTGGACTTTCCCTAAAAAAATTGAAAGAGGGTTTTAAACAGATATATGGCGAACCGGTATTCACCTTTTTGTTCGATTACAAAATGGAATACGCCCGAAGGATGCTCGAATCGGGACAACACAATGTGAACGAGGTCGGTTTAAAGGTCGGCTACAGCACGGCGAGTCATTTTATATCCGCTTTCAAGAAAAAATACGGCACCACGCCCAAAAAATACATGTCGGCACCCTAGCCCCTAAAAAGCTTCGCTCTTTGATCCTCTTTTAGGGTTAGGGAGATAGGCGCGCCACCATAATACCGGTATTCTTTTTAATCCCCTTCAAATACTCCGCAAGGGGTAGTTTTGAAACTTCGACCTCCATACTGCCCGTTGAAGCGTGCAACAGGTGAATGCGACCATCCTTTTCGCGGGTAGCGATGCCCGTGTGGGTAACATCGAGCCCAGCTATGGAAGTTGTTAAGGCGATGATATCACCGGTTTGTATCAGGTGTTCATTAAGGGCAATTTGATTTTGTGGTAAAACGCAAAAAGTTTCCCCGTTCAAATAGTCCTCCGACGCTTTTATTTTTTCATAGTTGTCCTCATTCGTTTTTAAGAAAGGATATAGCTCTCGATGGGTACTCATAAAATTGATTTCCTTATCCACGGGCACCCCTCCAATTTCAGCGGTCACATCCTTTAGCAGTCCCTTTTTTTCGTTATCCGCGATCCATTCCGTAAAATAATGCAGACGGGAGGCATACCCATTTCGCTTTCCGTCCCGATAACGGATATTTTCCAAGGTATCGGCAAACACCGGAAAATGCGATTTGCCCGACCGCAATAAGATACCAAAGGCCAATACATTTTCGACAAAAGTAGTACAATCCAGCCCCTGCAAGTTGATGGTCAACGGTTCGGCCTCCCCGATTTCCAGGGTTTGGGCCACATAGGGGGTTCCCAAAAAGGTTTTGCCCACGGCAACTACCGTTTTTCCAAAATCGTTTTCCAAAAGGCCATCGATTTCGATGGTTTTATCCTCAAAGGCCTGCCTGTCCTTTTCGGAACAGATCAGCTCCTGCGCAACCCCGGAAATGGATATTCCCAACAAAAAGACCAACGAACACAACCGCCTCATATATACTGTTTTCAATAAAACTACTAAAATTACCCATGCCAACATACCAAAAACCCCGAAACCAAAAGCTGAGAGGTACAAGGTAAACTACCTCCGGGCAAGCCCACGAGGCATTAAAAGAACTATCCTTTACCATTTGGATACGGGCATCGTGGCATTAAACCCACTGGTGGGAATCATATCTTCTGTAACAAAAAGTGGATGCTTACTACTTATAAAATGTACAGTTCGCCGATAACGGCTTTTTCACCTCGGTTTTTTTGCCGAAATTGAACATTGAAGTGGTTTAACCTTTTTCAATTGGCTATAAAATGATGCTTTTTCACCCTCTTTTCGACTTTTTTTCCTTCCATAGCCCAGCTATGCAACTCAAAAAAGACTTCAACAGGGTAAAAAATCATTAGTTTTCGCCACAATCCAAAAAGTTTAAACCACTTCATTCTAAAAACCGCCGGTTTTATATTTACTAACACTTAAAAACAAGAAAGATACCATGGCCGATGATTTTGATTTATTAGAGACCGAATCCAACTCCAAACAAGAACAAGTTGATGTAAATTGGGGTAAGGCGGTCGACCAAATGAAATCCAAATTAGCACAGGAAGACGATCCCGAGGTGCGACAAAAAATATTGAATGCCACCCTGGACGATGTAGTCGGTATGGCCGAAAAAGATCGTTCTACCCTGTTGGACGCCATTAAGGATTTAACGGACTACCAAGACGAGGTCGGTATCATTTTTGAAAAATTCTCTACCCTTAACGCCGCCGAGCAAAAGGTGATCGACGATGCCCAAAAGGCATTGGAGAACGCCAAACGCGATTTGGAAGAAGCGGAAGGCGTAAAGGACAACTGGTGGAACAACCTGTGGGGGCGCAAGGCAAAGATCAGAAGAAAACAGACCGAACTGGATGCCGCACAAAAAGTACGGGACGGGGCCGATATGAAGGCAAAGGCCATGTTCCAGGAACGGATCGAATCGGCGGACATTCAAACCCTGTTGAACGAGCTTTCCTATAAAAGTCAGGCCGCCGTAGGACGTTTGAAAAACAGGGAAATCGAAATTAAGGAGGTCGAGGACAAATTACAGGTCGCCATTGTAGAGGCCAGTAAAAACCATACCAAAGCCTTGGAGAAAAAGAAAGAAACCGAAGACAAACTAGAGGAACAGTATGCCCTGTTGAAACAGGCGCGCCAAGCCCTTGAAGAAATCTCGGACAAGCAGTCCTCGGACTATTCGGAAGGCATTGGTAAAGTGACCCAGATCGAGCAAAAAGTGGAAGAGCTCGAAGGCCTTAAAAATGCCTATACCACCCTTGCCGCAAGTAAGGACAGTTTTGTACACAAGCACAATCTCACCATAAAGGTACTGACCTCATTACGCAGCAATTTACAATCGCACCGCGCCAAACTTAAGAGTGATACCGACGAACGCCTAAAATACTACGACGGATACATCGTGGCCCTGAAGGCCCGAACGGATCAGGAGTTTGCGGCGATCTTGGAACACCTGGGCGTTAAAACCGATGAGCATATCGGGCAAACCTTGGCCGCCATGCATACCGCCAGTGCCAAAGCACGACAGGATATGATGGACAATATACCGGTACACGAAAAAGTGATGCAGGGCGTATATTCGAGCTATGCAGAATCCTTGCAGGAAATACGCGTGAAAGATGCCGATATTCAAAAGAATTTTGCCGATCGCTACGGTATCGATATGAAGGAGATCTTTGAGGAGTATTATGCCACCGATGGCGATGCACCTACCGAAAACAACGATAACAAGGCCCCTACGCCACCCGCAGAGGACGACTTATTGGGCTAAACCGATACATCGGGTAAACATGTATTGAAAGCTTAAAGCGCCACTACTCGACCGTTGCGAACAAACGGAAAAGAGAACAATACGTTTTACGGTACCGGCAGTTCCAAAACCTGCCGGCACCATAAAACCCTTGGTTACCCCACCCAATTCAACATTTAATTTTAAAAACGCCATATAGTACCATGCCGATCAATCAAATTGTTACACCTTTGGACAGTGCCGTTCTTGAAACAAAAGAGCAGTACAAGGTGTACTTTAAAATTGTAACCCATGCGTTCAATGAGCTGGTAAAAAGTATTGCCGAAAAAAAATTGTGCAGTTACCTCGAGGCCACTTTTGTAAAACAATATTGCGAACTCATGTCGTATTCGCTGGAGGCCTTCCGCATCAAATACCTATTCGATGATGAGGAAAAAATGCGTATCGACCTTACGGAATCAGGCTTTCCCAATTACCTTGAATTCCGTTATTTGTTCAACGACCTGGAACTACGTGAGGAATATTTGAGCAAACTGCCCAAGATAACCGACTTAAAGGAGGAGTTCCTAGAAACCCTTTTAAAAAACAGACGGCCCATAGCCGACCGAAAGTTACAACAGGCGGCATCGATCATCTACTACGCATCGGTAAAACAGACCCATATTTTTAAGCGTTTTGTGCAAGGTAAAGTTTTGGAGGTCACCGACGATAAGTACAATGCACAATACATGGTCAGCTGGGCGTTCTATGATGTGATACAAAACCGTCCCTTTATCTGTTTCATGTATTTTGACCTGCACAAGGAAACATTGGACGACTACCGCCAGAAAATATACCAGGTATTGGAGCAGACCGCCGAACGTAATATCGACCTGGATATGATGGCCTATGCCATTGACAAAAAACTGCCCAAACTTTGGCCGAAAAAGATAAAAAAGATGGATCTGGGGCCTTTGCACAGTGTTTTTGCCAAGGACGAGCTTATTGTAACCCATGCCGTTTTGGATGCCATCGTAAAAAAGAACCTGGACCTTTCAGAATTCGCGCTATCGCTGCAGATAGACGAAACCGGCACCTCCGGAAATTTTACCGAGGGCAGTTTCTTTAACAAACAACGGTTACAGGTATGGGGACCCACCAATGTTCAGAAGTACATTTTGGCCCCCCACCGGGTGATACAGGTGTTTTATGACACCATTCCAGAGACCATCCACCAATTGACACAAGAACCAATAGAAATTCCCCCGCTAAAATTATCACATGGAGCATAACAGTACCTTTCCCATTTCACTGAACGAGTTAGCGGCCCTGAGAAACGAGGCCACTTCCTATCTGAAAGGCGTACAATGGGAACAAGGAAGCAAGGCCAAAAGCCGGGACAAAAAGCAACAGGACAGTTCCATATTATTATACTTGTCCAAGGCCAACGGCACGGCGGCCAACGAGGTCGTTTCGGTGTCCAAAACCATTCTCTCCTTAAAGAAAAGGTTGCTTCCCGATTCCGTAGCCATACCCGTACACCTGAACCAGGCCCTGTATTCCCTTCAAGAAGGGCTTACTATGGGCATTTGGCTCAAGGATAGTTACTACGATGCCTCCGGACTTTCCCATTTGAACGAACGGAAAAGCAGTTTGGACACTACCCAAAGAAGGGAATACGACGCCAAATTGCAAACCGCCACCGCCTTTATGCTCTACGGAACCGCCTATCGCATTCTGTTCGATCTGAAACCAATGGTATCGGACGACCTCAGCGTAATGAAAAACAAGTTCGCGGGCATACCGGAAGTATCGCTGATGTCGCCCTTAAAAGGCATATCATGCCTGTTGTTCTATTTTGAAAAATATCTGGACCACCCCGAAATCATCACCTCGGACGAGGAGGTACTCCAGTTTACAGTGGTCTTTTTCGAAGCGCTGATCGCCGAGATACAGATGCGGATCAACAGCTTGGAGTATACCGAGACCATCACCGACCGCACCTACAAACTAGAGAAAAGTGAATTCGCCGTGTCGGGATGGGAAAATGTTTTGGAGGGCACCGCAAAAAGTGTGGAATTCAATAAAATCCAATTTGAGGAAATCGTGGGGAACCGCGATGCAAAACACTTTGCACGTCGTTTGACCGAACGCATGTTGAGCTATGATTTTACGGCCAAAAAGAACCCTTTTCAGGAATTGGGCGGTTTTATGCCCGTTTTTATGGGGTATGGTATTCCCGGAACGGGAAAAAGTATGCTGATCGCGGCCATTGCTACCAAGTTAAAAGAGCATTGTGATGCGCTCGAAATTCCGTTTTTGTTCCACCCCATGCCCGATACCTTGATCTCTACCTTTCAAGGTGGGTCTGCCGAAAAAATGGTACAATGGATGAAACCGTTGCAAGATCCGGGAAAATTGATCTTTGCACCTATCGACGATGCCGAAAACAACTTACAGGAACGTACCGCACAGGGCGTTTCGGCCGGGGTAAAAGAAGTCATCGGGGTCTTTTTACGCTATACCGAAGGTGCCTATGCCATCAATTACGGCAACAGCGCGATCGGGCTATTTACCAACTTGCCCGAAATGCTGGACAAGGCGGTCATTTCGCGCGTACAAGGAAGGTTTAAGATCGATGGGGCCCGGACCATACCCGATTTTGTAGACCAGGACTACCTCTGGTGGAACAAATTGAACGAGAACATGCCCAACTTCGTCAATATGAAAAATCCGGACAACTATACCTTTTTGAGCGAGCAGGGACTTGCCAAAAACCTTGGGGAAATTTTAAACCGATCGGACAAGCCGACAGCGGACAAGGTATTGGAAATCTATGAGCGTACCGAAGCAAAACACGCCACCGATACCCATTTGTTTTTTGCCGAACTGTATAAAAACATTCAAGAAGCCTTTCCGTTCTTCTCCTCTAGGGATATCCGGAACATTCAGAGCGCCATTTCGCTACGGCTTACCGATTTTGACCTGCCCGAAGCCTGGTTCGAAGATGCCTCCCTGTACTTTAAAAAGGACTACGACGCCAAATTCGCCATGCTGCAAGATTTGATGAAACAGAATATGAAAGGGCTTAACTTCTCCGATATCCGCCGACAAGAAGTGGTGCACTATCTGGACAATGTAGCCACCATCGCCGATACCGACTTCAAACGCAAAGTAGAAAATCGGGTGCATGACCTCAACGTATCCCTTGAAGCCAACCGTATTTTTGAAAACCGCTGAAACTGAACCTATGGAAAAACTACGGGAAGCGGGTTTGATCGATGGCGCATTGGTTCGGCTTTCGGGTTCCATGGTGAGCCGGTACAACGAGTGCTTGAAATTATTGGGGGCCAAAACCACCAAGCTCAAGCAGTTTTCCATAGACGGTATGGGATGGAGCCCTGAAATTGCCGAAGAAAAAAAGGACAATTGGTATTTGAACATGGGAGAGGCCAACGTGAACGCCATTGTGCTTTCCCCGGCGCAAAAAGACAAACCCGTGCACATGCCATCGCACAGTTTTGACCGGGATGTGATGACCGCCGTTTTTGCGGCCTACGGAAGGGAAATTAAGGACATCACCAAGGACGCGGCCCTAATACTGCACCTTGATCAGAATATCGACACGTTTTTCGACCCTTTCGATCTGTTGCGATACAGCACCATTACCGTTCGTTTTACCTTGCTGAACAAACTGAAGGAGAAACAACAGGAACAACGGGCGTTGATCCAATGGTTCAATCGCAATAATAATTTTATCGATCGCGACGTACATCAAAAACTGCTCGAATCGGCAAAAAAATACGGTGACCTCCGAAAGCGAAAATTGGACCTGGAACCCATTACGCTGCCCATCAATTCTTTTTACACGACCGCTTTTGGAGGTGTTTTTGTGCTAAAGGACTTTATAAAGACCATACTGGTTTTCGAGGACAAAACATGGTTCAAAAAAGCCACGTCGGACACTACCCATGATGTGTTGCTCTTTCATATCGATCACGACGAACTGATGGATGCCCTCGTTCGACAGCTGATCATAGAAAACGACCTTAAGAGCGCGGTGCGCACCGCGCGATACGAACGTATTAAAAAGCAGTTGTTCTCGGAACAGCTGAAAAAGAAAGAGCACCCTTTTAAAGAAATATTGGAAAGCCCAATGCTTTTCAAACGCTATTTGAACCAACTGCCCGTGGAAACCAAAAAAATGATATCGGGTGTAGAAATCTACTTTCAACGACTCACCGTGGACAGCGAACTAAAACAGGAGGCGTTCGTAGACAAAGCGTATCACAAGGCGTTGCACTACCCCCATTCGTCCCTAATGGACGAGCAAAAAGAACTGATCTGGAAACTCCTTTCGAAAGTAATGCCCAAAGACCCCTTGCACCTGTATTGGTATGACAAAGCGGCCTTTTATGACGCCTACCAAACGTGGGACCCCTCGTATCAAGAATGGGTAATCGACACTATTTTATTGAACGCTAACAACCAATTGTCATGACACTAGAAATCATCGTATTCGTTCTTTCCATTCTCTTCGGGATCGTTTGGTATTGGCGGGAGTCCAAAAACAACAAATGGTACCGCTTGGCAAATAAGATCACCCATTCCTCGGAACTTCAGATGAAGGCCGATAACCGGAAAGGGTTTGTGCACCAACAGGCCTTTTTGTTGCGTTTGGTATGGGTTACCCTATTGTTCGTGATCATAGGGGGCATTGTTACTTTCGTAACGCCCATCAATATCTTCTTTATCCAATATTTCGCATCGGCCATAGTAGGTACATTGATCGGCACCTATATCGCTTCAAGTTTTATACTGGCAAAAACCAAAACGACCAAGGAAAACCTGGAAAAAGCGTTCGAACAGGGCAAAGAGTTTATAGAGGACCTTGCGGAAGGTGGAGCGGAAGAAACGGCCGAGGAAGAAACAACGGAAGACCCAAAACCCGAAAAAGATACCACCGAAAAGAAAAAATCCAAATCGGCAAGGGACCGCTTACGGGACAAAGGGATGATAAAGTAGTGGTGTTGCGTGGTTAGAGTGGTGTTAGTGGTTAGTGGTTAGTGGTTAGTGGTTAGTGGTTAGTGGTTAGTGGTTAGTGGTTAGTAATAAGTAAAAAGTACTCAAGTACTCAGCTACTTATTACTTATTACTACATACTCAATAGTGTCCGGTTAATGTAATAGTAATCTTTGTAAAGACCTTAAAAATATACAAGTTACGGCCGTTCTTTG
>NZ_JBNGOP010000022.1:0-89061 GCF_050589625.1 Maribacter sp. 2-571
CCACGTCGATAGGCCATAGGTGCAAGGGCGGCAACGTCCGTAGCCGAGTGGTACTAATTGCCCGTCGAGCTTGCGCAAGGCTCCCCTTCCCGCAAGGGAAGGGGGGCACGAATCCTTTTTTTTTAAGTACGTACCTTCCCATGGAATACCTGTAATACGATTTTTGCACTGTCCCATTATTATGTCAAGGATTCCCAAGGGAATTCTTTAAAATATCAGCGCCCCCGTGCGGGGGACGACAATTTAGGTGGCCATGGCAACGGGGCCCACCCCTTACCATTCCGAACAGGGAAGTTAAGCCCGTTAGCGCCGATGGTACTGCTATACCAAGTGGGAGAGTAGGTCGCCGCCTTACTTCGAAAACCCCCTCCAGTAACGGAGGGGGTTTTTTTATCGCCCGACATGAAATCTGAAAAATAATACCGGAAAAAGAACGAACGAACCGCTACTCCTTATTATTTTTAACAACCTTTATAAGGTTGTCCATAGCTAATAGGCATATGAAGAAATAATCCTGAAAATACATAACGTTTTTACTGAAAAACGTCCTTATACCAACTGTAATCTGTTTAAAATACAAATACTATGAAATATATTACAAAGGGAGAAGGTATCCCACAATGGTCCAATCCAATTAGTCATGCCGTGGTGGTCAATAACATGTGTTTTATAAGTGGTCAATTATCGGTAGACCCGGATGGATCGTATCGTACCGGAACAATTTTGGAGGAGGGAAAATTGGCATTTTCCAATTTTTTTGCAGTACTGCATCATGCCAATTTTAGGAAAGACGATATCGTTTTTATTGACATTGCATTTGATAATCTTGACGATTTAGCGGAAATAGATGCATTGTATAAAAGATTATTTCCCGAGAACAAGAGACCCGCCAGAACAATATACCAGGCCGAGGCCCTTCCTTTTGGTGGTAAAATAAAAATAACGGGTACCGCTGTTAAAGAGCTATTGGCGCAATAGTATTACCAGAATATAAGGACTGGTTTGAGGGGCGAACAGTTTTCTTTTTTCTTACTTTATTTGAATTGCTTTATGTTGGCCATGTTATCCTTAGAAGAAAAGTTGAATACGCTTTCCCATGCAATGGGCGTATTGTTTGGTAGTATCGGTCTGTTTTACCTGCTTCAAGAAAATAGTGTTGCAACCCCTTACGCAACACTTTCCATATGGGTATATAGTGGTTGTTTTGTCATCTTGTTTATGGCTTCTACCGCGTATCATTTGGTAACCGATGTGGATTTAAAGAGAAAACTTCGGGTATTCGACCATATTAGCATATACATGCTCATTGCAGGTACGTATACCCCCGTTGCCCTTATCGCTTTGGAAGATAGTAAAGGGTGGCCGCTTTTTTATTCCGTTTGGGGCCTTACCGCCATTGGCACATTTTTTAAACTTTTTTTTACCGGGAAGTACGAGTGGCTCTCCCTTTTGTTGTATCTGCTCATGGGATGGTTGATTATTGTTGATTTCACCAGCTTGTATGCCGCGATATCGGATTTAGGATTGCTGTTGCTCTTTTTGGGAGGGATGTTCTATACGGTCGGCATTGTATTTTATGCCATACATAAAATTCCTTATAACCATTTTATATGGCACCTGTTCGTGTTGGCCGGGGCCGTATCCCATTGGTTTTTTATTTGCAATGATATTATTTGAATATGGCGCCACATTAGTTTTTTAAAGGCGTATCATCACAAACAAGGTCTCCGCAAACGTACTGTAACCCATCCAAAAGAAATTGGAGCATTCCTTCGTGTTCGTAGCTTTGCGGATTGTGCGAAGGCGATGCATAAAAAACACGCCCTTGGCCGTACCGCTTTACCCAGGAAACATAACAGATGTTGTCGGTACTAGTGCCTTCCTTTTTTTCTGTTATGGCATCAGCTTCCATATAGAGTAGTGGATGGAAGTCGGTATTAAAATAGGCATTGTTGAAAAAATAAGGTTCATCAACATGTTCGAAGTCAATTCCCTTGAAAGCCTTGGTCAAGGGATGCTCCGCATCCACGGTCTTTACGGTAACCTTTTGTTGCACGGGATGATAATCAAAACTTCCCCCTACCATTTTCCCGAAAGCTTCGGACTTGTTCAGCATCGTAATACCACCATGTAAAACAAAGAGTCCCCCTCCGGTCGTAACATAATCCAAAAGGTTTTGTTGAAACTGCTGGGCCTTTTTTAACTGCTGCGTTTCGGTCAGGGAGCTATCCTTCTTGATGATGTCCCAAAACAGGTCGCGTTTATCCCTTTCCGAACAGTTATTGTTTAGGATTACCGCGTCAAATTTCGCAAGATTTTCTGCTTCAAAAGCCGTGATTTTGTTGGATGAGGACACCTTAAAAGCGCCTGATTTTTCTGCTACCGTGCGCATTACCGTTTCAGTATGTGGAATGGTCCAGTGCTCATATCCCGTATGCAATGAAAAAATTAAAATATTTCTATTCTTTGTGGCCGGAACGGTAGTTTTGGATGGGGCCATGGCGGTAATTTTAGCGGTCCAAGCATCCGTGAGTTCAAAAGGCTCCAGTTCTTGGCCAAAGCAAAAAGAACCGTAAAAACCGATTAGCATCCAGAAGTATACGTTCGTTCTCTTCATGTCGTAAATGGAAATTTCGTTAAGATCAATGCCGAAAGATACTATATCTCGCTCAAACGATATCGGACGCAGGTGTTGTGGCTACAGGTCTTCTTGGTCTTTGGTAAAGAATCAAATAGTATTACGGGATTTCTTTACGGCCTTCTGGTTAAGCGGGATAGTCCAGAACGGTTTTATAAGTATCGAAAAAGTCTTCGAACGATAGCATTTTTTCATTCAGGAACAGCATCGTTTCTTGCCAGGTGTTCTTGTCGTGAATGGATACGTTTTCTTTGATTACGATAATTCGGGACACTTCTTTACCATCTTCGAGTATACCCGTTTCTTCAAATATCGCATCGTGAAGGTAGTCCTGTAATAATATGGTTTTCAACGAAGTCAAGCGTTCCCATAGGGTAATTCGGTGTTCTAGGTCGTGCGTATTTATTTGCAACGAAACCAGGGCCATGTTCCGGTCGAAATGAAATTTAAAGGCCAAGTCCTTGATGCCCGTTTTATACCGGATCCATTTTTTGGGATATGATTTCCCGAAGGAAATCCAAAAGTCCTGCCGCAGCCGTTTGGAAGCTTCTTTACTGAACATTAGAGAAAATATGCGATACCGATTCCCATCGCGATTACGACAAGTTTTCTGAGGTTGAACTTATGGCCTTCCGAACTTTCAAAAAGAATTACGGTAGAGATATGCAAGAACACCCCAATAACCAACGCTTTGATCACCGTACTGTAGGTCGCCACCCAGGGTATGTTATGCGAAACAAAACTACCCAAGGGGGTCATTAGCGAAAACAGTACGATAAAGAAAACGGCTTTTTGAATACCCATTTTCGAATTCACCAGGAATATACTTAAGATAATGGCAATAGGAATTTTATGGATAAGGATACCATACAGCATCAGCTGATGCTCTTCAATGGGAAACCCTTCCAGAAAAGAATGGACCGACAGGCTGATGAAAAGCGACCAGGGAAACGCGGAAGCGTCCGTCTGTAAATGTACATGGCCATGTTCCGCCCCTTTGGAAAAAAATTCAAGGAATATTTGCAACAAAATGCCCAGCATAATGAACAGGCCCACTTTTTTTGCATTACCGGCTTCGTATACTTCCGGTAAAAGTTCGAAAACGGTCAATGCGAGCAAAAAGGCCCCACTAAAGGCAAGCAACAGTTTAAAATGGCCTTTCTTTTTTGGCCGTGTAATATACACGGGCATAAAACTCAGAAGAACGGCCAATACAGGTAAAATGTATGTCATTAACGTAACTCAGGTGAAGCGGGACAACCCAAAAAAGGTTTTTCACTTATTGGCGTGCCGATTACTTCGTTGGTTTTATCGTAAGGGGTAAAATTAACCTATTTTTGCGATTGAAAGGAGCAAGTTTATGAACAATAATTTTAAGATGGTGGCCAAAACACTTTTTGGTTTTGAGCCGCTGTTGGCACAGGAATTACGCAAGTTGGGAGCCGGTAATGTTCAAGAGGGTACCCGAAGTGTCTCCTTTGAAGGGGATACCGGTTTTATGTACAAGGCCAACCTTTGTTTGCGAACGGCCATAAAAATTATAAAACCGATCCATTCGTTCCCCGTTTGCAATGAAAATCAGCTGTATCGGGAAATTTATAACATGTCTTGGGCGGAATACCTTTCCTTGGATACTTCTTTTGCCATAGATGCCACGGTAAACTCCGATCATTTTTCCCATTCGTTATATGTATCGCAAAAGGTAAAGGACGCCATAGTGGACAAGTTTCGGAAAACCGATGGTGCGCGGCCCGATGTGGATGTGAAGTTCCCCGATTTAAGGATCAACATTCACATCTATAAAGAACATTGCAATGTGTCTTTGGATAGTTCCGGACGTTCGTTGCATCAGCGGGGCTACCGTACCGCCACCAATATTGCCCCGATCAATGAAGTACTTGCCGCAGGACTGTTATTGCTAAGCGGCTGGGACGGGCAGTGCGATTTTTTAGATCCCATGTGCGGGAGCGGTACTTTTTTGACCGAAGCCGCCATGATCGCCTGTAATATTCCCGCCAACATCAACCGAAAGGAATTTGCTTTTGAAAAATGGGAGGATTTTGATCAAGAACTGTTCGAGAAAATTATAGCGGTCAGCTTGAAAAAAACACGTGAGTTTTCACATACGATCATCGGGTACGATAAGGCACCTTCCGCAGTGAGAAAAGCGCAGGATAATATTGAAAATGCCAACCTCACAGATTATATTACCGTATCTCGAAAAAACTTTTTTAAAACGGAAAAGGAGGTGGACGGTCCATTACATATGGTTTTTAACCCGCCCTATGGAGAACGGTTGAATTTGGATATGGAGGATTTTTATGCCTCCATTGGGGATACCCTAAAGCAAGCGTACCCTGGTACCGAGGCATGGTTCATTACGTCGAATTTAGAGGCTTTAAAATATGTGGGGCTGCGACCGTCACGAAAAATTAAGGTGTTCAATAGCCATTTGGAGTCCCGTTTGGTCAAATACGTCATGTACGAGGGAAGTAAAAAGGCAAAGTATCAAGATCAAAAATAAGCCTAGGCTCATCTTTTATAGAATCCGACGGAATCGGAAGCTACTTTTCCAATAGTAGATGTAGCACGTTTATGGCCGTTCTTCGGTATCCGTTTCCGTGGCCTCTTCTTGTTTTTTCCGTTTCTTGTAGAGCGGAACCAAATAGGTAATCGAGTAGTTGTAGCCTACACCAAATCGGCTGCCGTCGGTGACTTTGTTAAAACCGGGGATGAATAAATTCCGAAATGCCGTAGACTCCTTATCCGGATTGGTAATCAAAATGCCCAAGCGGATGCTACCGCCCAAATATAGATTGTGAAAAAGTTCCATTTTCATTCCTACTACCCCTTCGATCCACGATGCGGTACGCCCTTTAAACTCGCGTTCCGGTAAAGCACCGGGAGTAAAGCCCGTGGGATTCCAATACCGATTGGACTCGTATATGTTATAGTTGTTCACGGTTTGGCTAAAAGAGGAAAACGCATATCTTCCACCTACCGTAATCATATTCTGTTCGCCGTACCAATTGCCATACGTATTGTAGTCGACACCCAGCTTAATATAACTGCCGGAAGCCGTAAAGGTATACAGTTCGCCGTCGCCCGTGTCAATTTGGTTTTCACCAACGGTTTCGGTACGTGTTTTCTTTTCGTTTCCCAATTCTCCCGCCAAATAGAGCTTTTGTGACAAACGGTAATCCCCAACGAATTCCAAGCCCGTGTAGTTATCATCAAAAAAAGAAGTGATCGGTCTGCTCAGATCGATACCCACACGAAGTCCGTATGGTTGCTTGTATACCAATGTATCCTTTGGGTTCAGATCGATGGTTTTGTCCTCTTGGGCGTAGGCAACCACGGCGACCAATAATAGAAAAAGGCTAGTGCAGTATCTTAACATGGGCCGAGGTTGAATTTTCTATTAAGGGAGTAACCAGTCTTATTTCGTTGATCCATAGACTGTCATCTGCAATGGTGTTTGCCGACAAATCATTGTAGTTCACGATGTAGCCACATCCCCTGGAAAAGAATATTTCTTCCGCAACATAGGAAATGGTAACGGTATCGATATTCGCTGCAGTGGCATCATCGGTGGCATTGGTAGAAAAAATAAAAGTGGAATTTCCTTGATCTACCCGTAACGGTATGGCTATGGAATCGAAGGTGTCTTCGTCATCTTCCCAAATTCCCAAAAGCGTATCCGCATTAATGCCTCTAACTTCTAGGGAAGGAACCGCTTTTACAATGGCGGTATCTTCTTGATCATAAAATCGGATTACCAATAGGGGAGTGTCGTTATCCACACAAATGTCGTCTTTCTCGCAAGAAGCGACAGTTATGATTCCTAAGAACAATAAGACAATGGTGATGCTTTTATACATGGGCCTATAACTTTTCCAAAAGTACAACATTTTCAACGTGATGGGTCTGAGGGAAGAGATCTACCGGTTGTACTTTGGTTACTTGGTATTTCTCCTTCAGCAATGCCAGGTCACGCGCTTGTGTAGCGCTATTACAGCTCACATAAACGATTTTTTGGGGAGCGATCTGCAATAGTTGTTGCACAACATCCTTATGCATACCGTCCCTTGGTGGGTCGGTAATGATTACATCGGGCGTTCCGTTCGCCGCAATAAAGGCATCGTTAAAAACGGTTTTCATGTCCCCGGTAAAGAAATCGACATTCTCGATCTTGTTATGTACCGCATTTTCTTTTGCCGCAATAATTGCGTCGGGTACGGATTCGATGCCCACCACCTTTTTTGCCTTCTTTGCCACAAACTGAGCAATGGTACCGGTACCGGTGTACAGATCATATACCAATTCCTCACCGGTAAGCCCGGCGAAATCCCTAGTGATCTTATACAGTTCGTATGCTTGTCGCGAGTTGGTCTGGTAAAAGGATTTTGCATTGATTTTAAACTGAAGTCCTTCCATTTCTTCCATAATGTATTCCCTACCGCTATGGCAATGGACCTCTTGATCGTATATGGTGTCGTTCTTTTTTTGGTTGATGACATAAAGCAAGGCCGTAATTTCGGGAAAGGTTTGTTGCAAGTGGTTCAATAGCAGTTCCCGTTTTGCCGTATCGTCTTCAAAAAACTGGATCAATACCATAATTTCTCCCGTAGAAGCGGTGCGCAGCATTAAGGTTCTGAGCAGTCCTTCTTGTTTACGGGGATTAAAGAAGCTGAGCCCGTTGCGAATGGAAAACTCCTTTGTTTCCAAACGGATGGCGTTGGAGGGATCTTGTTGTAAGTGACATTTTTTAATGTCCAGTATTTTGTCCCACATGCCCGGAATATGAAAACCAAGCGCGTCTTTGTCGGTAATTGCGACATCGGAACGGATCTCTTCCAAAGTCATCCATCGGCTGTTCGAAAATGAGAATTCCATTTTGTTGCGATAAAAATAGGGTTCCGCAGCCCCTAAAATAGGAGTGGTTGCCGGAAGGTCCAAATGCCCTATTCTCCTTAGGTTGTTCTCTACTTCCCGTTGCTTGTAGAACAGTTGGTGTTCGTAGCCCATGTTTTGCCATTTACAACCCCCGCATACGCCAAAATGGGCACAGACCGGTTCGGTACGTTTTGGTGACAGTTCATGAAAAACCGTGGCGACCCCTTCATAATATGCTTTTCGCTTTTTTAGGGTCTGCACATCCACAACATCGCCGGGAACGGTATTGGAAAGAAAGATGACCCTACCATCGGGCGCCTTCCCGATCGTTTTTCCCTTTGCTCCCGCATCTACTACCATTACCTTTTCGAAAAACGGCTTTTTCTTCTTTTTTCGCATGGGGCAAAAGTAAGCATCACAATGCATTTATGGCGCCTATCGGATGCCCTTTGCTATCAAAAAAAAGTTAAAACATAGGGCTTTGGCCTTGTTTTGTTTCGCTAGTATATGAAAAGAAGCGGTAGGGAATGCTCCGCTTGTGTAATCCTAACTTTTGGAATCTTTCGATAGCGGGACTTTATACCATTTCTGGTGTTAAATTAGGTAAATAAAAACCAGGGATTTTTTGGGTAGGCGAAAAAGAAAATCCAAGCATAGCAGTAGCTATGGTTAGCTTTTATTTTGAAGCATACCCGGAAAAGGACAATTTTTAATGGGTAATTTAACACCAGAAATGGTATTAGTCCGAAAAGGGTAACGCCTTCTTTTGTGCCATTTTTACTCCAAAAGGGTTCGGTATGTGGTCGTTTTGGGAAAACCAGGTATGCTGTTGAAATGGAATCGCAACCCTTATGGTATGCCCGATTACTTGTAGGGAATATAGTTGGCCCATTCCATAGGCGTAAAGGTATCCCCAATGCAATAGTTCAGGAGCTCTTTATATCCACTTTCACCGTTATCGGAATTGGTCATGATCATCATTCCGTCTCCCGTTTCCGGAAATAGGATCGAATAATGTTGAAACCCGTTTCCGTGACCAGCTTTGGTAAGGGCCGGCCCGAAAGGTGTTTCAAAATAAATCCATCCCAGGGCACAACTGAGATTAATATCATCATATCGGTCGGTTTCAACCAATCTTCCGGAACCAAAGTGTGTAAGGGAACGAATACGTATTTGTGGTTTGAACAGTTCTTGATACGATGCTTTCGAAAGTACTTTTTGGTGAAGTACCGCCTCCATAAAACGAATATAATCGCCTGCGGTGGTTTCCAGGGTACTTCCCGATCGCGGTTCGTTGTCGGTATCTTTTTGATACCGCCTACCATCGGCCATATGCCCATAGGCAAAATCTTTTTCGAAGGCGGCCTGCCATTGGTAGGAAGAATTATGCATTTCCAACGGACCGAAAATAATGTCCTGGGCCAATTGTTCCAATCCTTTTCCGGTCAATTTTTCCAAAATTACCTGAAGGTAAACAAAACCTTCCCCGCTGTACCCGTAGGCCGCCCCCGGTGTGTTCCTGACGCGTAGCTTTCGGTCCGGTTCGTCAAACCTCCAGTTGGGAAACCCAGTGGTGTGCGCCAAACACATTCGGGCCGTAATTTTATGATATCGACTATCCGCAAGCAAATCGGAATAATCGTCGTGCCACCGCGTAAGTGGTGTATATTCCGGTAGCTTTTTTGGAAGATAGGACTCCAAAGGAGTGTCCAGATCGATGAGGCCTTCATCGACCAATTTCATGACCAACACACTAAACACCGCCTTGCTGAATGAGGCGCCGTAGATGTTGGTGCTATCGGTAAGTACCATTTTGTTGGGGTAGTCCTTGTAACCCGCCATATGTCGATATACCGCTTTGTTGTTATTGAATATGGCAATGGCCATACCCTGAATGTCCGCTTCTTTTGCCAAGTGTTCTATTTTATAGGTTATGGAGTCTTTTGCGACGGTACTACCGTCCAACCGGACCACATGCTCCTGGGATTGTGCTGCCATAGTGCCTAAAGTGAAAAGCGTTAAAAATAAGGTGATGGTCATTGCCATAGGCGTTTTTTTGAATCTTAGGAAAGGGATCGAGAAAGGATAATAACACTTTTCCGTTCGAAGGACATATACGATGTTTGCGATTACGATTCCGATACAGACCGGAACCGTTCCGATGAAGATGAAGAATCCCCATTTTTCTATGGTGACCAGACTTACAAAGGAAAGTATGGCCAAGAGCAGTGCCGTAATCTGAAAGTTAATGATCTTTACCCCATGTTGATCATAAACGGGGTTGTCTTCCCGTTTGTGTATCCATAAAAAAAGCGGAATCAAAACGTTGCATAACGGAATAAAAAAGCCCAATAACGGAGTGGCATGCATTAGTAAGAGCCATTTTTTCTTGATGGTTTCCTCTTTGGGGTCGTTCAATGGGAGAAGGTCGGTTACCTCCAGTTCCAAGGCTGTTGCTAAAGTCTTTACCGTATTCAAGTGGGGCTGTACCGCTGCCTTTTCAATGCGTTGAATGGTGCGTACCGTAATATTGGTACGCTTTGAGAGTTCTTCTTGGGAAAGCCCCTTTACCTTTCTATAGTAGCGTAATCGTTCTGCGAGTGATGCATTGTCCATTCTTTTCGTTTTTATTGATGAAACAAAACTACGCAACGCCGCTTGCATTATACCCGACATTTAGATGTCATGTTACTGTCATTACCTTAAAAAGATGGGGTTTTCAATGATTTCTTTGGAATGATGACACTACTTTTTGAAATTTTAATGGATCGCTCCGCTAATTGGATAATAATAAAAATGATGGTAATCGGTATCCACAAATCGGAAAACAAATGAAAAGAAGGGCCAGTTTTGAGCACAAAAAAAGGAAGCTCTATTTAAGAAACTTCCTTTTGGGGATTGCACTCCCTACTGAAAACAAACAACTACTAATTGTCGGTACTATTGAATTTTGCTAAAATGCGTTCCATTTGTTTGCCGGCCGCAGCTCTTCCCCCTAACCCAAAAGAAAGGGCTATGGTAACCGCTACCGTTCCTAAAGTAATGCCAAACGCAAGGTTGATAATGTTGTCGCCAATTCCCATGGTCTTTAGCCCCATGGCCAAAAACAGTGCTAGGATGCATACCCGAACGATCGAGGCTATAAAACCGCTATTGTGTTTGGCCATAGCTTGATGGGCCAACGTAGCGATCCAATTTCCCAGCAACAGGATGACCAGTCCGAAAAGTACATTTCCCGCAATACCGGTCACCGTGTTTAAAACCTCGGTCAAGCGAACGAATTCCAGTTTTTCTATAGCGGTCATAAGCCCAAAAATAATGATGAAGAAATAGGCGATATTGGCCACAATGTTTGAAATGTCGACCGTACTTGACAAATTGCCCAAATTCATGTTTTTGAACAGCTTGTTCAACTGTAAACTCTGTAACAACTCCCGTAACAGCTGTGTTACAAACCGGCCGCCGATCACAAAGAACATCATGATCAATACCGCCACCAGTATTTTTGGTATGGCCGCAAAAAATTGTTCGAGCATTTTTGTGGCCGGTTCCGAAATGGCCTCCATATTCAGTATGTTCAATGCCGCGATCAGTAATGGAATAAAAATGAAGATGAAAACTACTTTCTTTAAAATGCCGACCAGATCCAAGTTTTCCGGTAACCGTAGTTTTGGTACGAACTTTTGTAGTGTTTCCCCAGAAAGCCCTACCAATTCGGAGACAATTGTAGCAAGCATATAGCCAACATAAGTGACCAGTCCCGCACCGATGATGTTGGGGATATATGTTAAAAAGCTATCGAGCAGGTTTTTTACCGGCTCCAAAACATTGGTCATACCAAGCTTTTCCAAAACTAACATGAACACAAAGATCATGAGCAAGAAATAGACCAGTTTTCCTATAAATTTGGAAAGTGTAATTTTATCGGTACCCAGTTTTTCATCTACCTTGGTACGCTTAATGAGTTTGGTGATCAATCGCTTTATAAAACGGGCGATAAGCCACCCAATTACTAAAATGGCCAGCGCCGCCAGGGTGTTGGGTAAAAAATCTCCCGTCGCTTCCGTAAGTTTTTGTAATATGCCTTCTAAATGTTCCATAGTAGTGTTTTTCTCGTTGGTTATGGATTAAGACACAGCTCGTTGATGAAAAGTCACTTTTTTACGATATAAATCTTCCCAGGCCCTTTTGGGCGGACTATGTTCAATAATATTTTTACTTTTGTGTTCTTGAGTAGGGATGATTTCTCTCCCACGCTGAATTTTCGATACTTCGAAGGGAAAAAGGTGCAGAAGGAATTGCTGAAGTCTTATTTAAAGTAATTTTATCATGTCTGTTTTAGAAAGCATTTCTTCTAGCGAAGCCATCGCATTGGAAGAAAAACACGGAGCACACAACTATCATCCGTTACCGGTCGTATTAAGCAAAGGTAAAGGCGTTTACGTATGGGACGTAGAAGGAAACAAATACTACGATTTTCTTTCGGCCTATTCTGCGGTAAACCAAGGGCATGGTCATCCACAAATTATCGGGGCCTTAACGGAACAGGCCCAAAAATTGACCCTTACCTCGAGGGCATTTTACAATGATCTTCTCGGGAAATATGAAAAGTACGTGACCGAGTATTTCGGTTTTGACAAGGTTTTGCCCATGAACACGGGCGCAGAAGCGGTGGAAACCGCTATTAAACTTGCCCGAAAGTGGGGGTATGAAAAAAAGGGGATACCTGAAGGTCAGGCTAAAATAATAGTATGCCACAATAACTTTCACGGTCGTACGGTCACCATCATTTCCGCATCCAACGACCCTGTGGCCACGAACAATTTTGGACCGTTTACACCAGGGATCGTTTCGATACCTTATGATGATATAACGGCCTTGCGATCGGAATTGAAAGATGCCAACGTTGCGGCATTTTTGGTAGAACCGATTCAGGGAGAAGCAGGGGTCTATACGCCTGATCTGGATTATCTAAAAAATGCCGCCGAACTCTGCCGGTCGAACAACGTGCTGTTCATTGCCGATGAGGTACAAACGGGAATCGCCCGTACGGGAAGGTTGTTGGCCACTTGTGGAAACTGCAGTTGCACCGATAAAAACTGCAGCGGTACGCCGGAGGTAAAGCCCGATGTACTGATATTGGGCAAGGCCATTTCCGGTGGCGTTTTTCCAGTTTCCGCGGTACTTGCCAATGATGCCGTAATGGAAGTCATTACACCCGGTACGCATGGTTCCACTTTTGGCGGAAACCCTTTGGCCTGTGCGGTCGCCATAGCTGCGTTGGAAGTCGTCAGGTCCGAAGATCTGGCCGGTAATGCGGAGCGGTTGGGCATTATTTTCAGAAATGAAATGCAAGCCTTGGTGGATAAAACGGATCTGGTGAAACTGGTGCGGGGAAAAGGACTTTTGAACGCCATCGTAATCAACGATACTGAAGACAGTTCCACGGCCTGGGACATCTGCATGGCCTTGAAGCAAAATGGTCTGTTGGCGAAACCGACCCATGGGAATATCATCCGCTTTGCACCGCCCTTGGTCATGACCGAAACGGAGCTAAGGGAATGTGTTGCCATAATTGCCAAAACCCTGGAAACGTTCGAGAAAACGAGATAAGCCTTGGGATATCGGCCGGTAATTAGCCCCAATAAAAAAACCTCCGAAAAACTTCGGAGGTTTTTTTATTGCTTCCCGAAGGGATTAGAATCCACCTTCCGCAGCGACAAGGGCCACGATTACACCAAAGTAAAGGATGATGAAAATAATACCTATCAGGGAAAGCGCCAGTCCGATATAGGAAAGCACACGCCCTGTTTTTACATCACTATAGCCCATATACCGATGGGGTTCGAGCTGATAGATCCGTTCCGCTTTTTTTGCGTTGGAAAGACCGATAAAGCTGAAGATGGCCGCAAAGGGACCACAGCAGACGAATACCAATACTACCGACAATATACCAAAGATGAGGGCATTGCTGGCACCAGGTAGGGTTTCTTGATTCATAGGATATTTGGTTTTACTCTTCTATACCGTATTGTTCCAAAATTTCTCTGGATTGTTGCATGGCTGCTTCCCAATCTCCTGAGGCAAATACATAAATGAACCGGACTATCATTAAAATAGATAGAACCAACGCAATAAGGGCGATAATTTTTCCCGTCTTTATTTGCTTTATATTAGTGTACAACTCAGGATTACTAGCGTATATTTTTTCTGATTTCGAAGCTAGAAACACCGCAATTCCGGCCGGTATGACACCAGCACCTGCAAAGCAACAGCATAAATATCCCAAAATTCCTAAGACGATAATAATCGTTTCATTAGGTAGTTTTTGTTGTTCCATAATAAAAAGGGTTTAGTTGAATATTTTTAATAAAAAATTCCCCAAAATCAGCGCTACCGAGCTGATCATAAGGGTGTTTATGATACTATTGGCGTGTTTTATTTTAACGAAAAGGTTTAAAAAAAGGACCAATGCGAGCGGTATCAGGGTAACCATGCCAGGGTACATCTGGGCCGAAGCAACAAAGTCTCCCCGCAACAAAAAGGCGGCCGAACGTTGCAGACCGCAACCGGGACAATCAAAACCAAAGAGTTTCTTTGTCATGCACGGAAGCATAAAATCTTCAAGGGCCCAAACTAGGAATAACAACTTCATCATGCCGTTCGCAGATTTTCGTGAAAAATACCATTAATTTTATGGAATAAAAACAAAACGATGGGTGTTTTTCATATTGGTGACCGGGTAGAGACCATAGACGATACGATCAAAGGTACTGTTGTTGCGGTCGAGGGACCGGAAATCACCATTGAGAGCGACGAAGGTTTCCCTTTGCGATATGCGGCAGACGAGCTCCTTAAAATAACGGACGGTAATACCTTAAAAGTAACCAATTGGGAAGTGGCACGGATAAAACGGGAAAAAGAACCTAGCGGTAAAAAGCACCGACCAAAAGTACCCGCAAAACAGCGGAACGCCCCTGCTATGGTCATCGATCTTCATATAAACAAACTACTGCCCTCTTCAAAAGGAATGTCGAATTTTGATATTTTGGACCTACAGGTGGCCACCGCGAAACGTCAATTGGATTTTGCGATTGGAAAGCGAATTCAAAAAGTAGTGTTTATTCACGGTGTAGGGGAGGGCGTTTTAAAACAGGAACTGTACACCTTGTTCCGCAGGTACGACAACATTCGTTTTTATGATGCGGACTACGCGCAGTATGGATTGGGTGCCACAGAAGTGTACTGTTATCAAAATGCCTGAGTTTTTAGCAGGGCGATCAAAAAATGGTATATCCTTTCGGGGCCTTCCCTAAAATATTATCGGACTTACCTATCCGCTTATTGTAGTGACCGTTCCGAAAGCAATGTTCGGTACAACATCCAAGGTAACATCGCTGCCCCCTTCCGTATTGCTTTGTAAAACGAGCGTTACATCGGTCAAGGTAATGGTGTGGGTAAAGGTGATCACTCCTTCCGAATCCGGTGCGTTTTCAATGGTACTGACCGATATGGTGCCCGCGGTAGCGGTATAATCGCCGACTACGATATCGGCGTCCATAGCGGTGCTACAGACCAGTTCTTCTGTAACCAGTTCCGACAGAACGATGTTTGTAAAGGAGGCTTCGGTACCGATTTCGGCCGTTCTGGGGTTGTCACCTGTTGCCGCATTGGCAAGCAGTGCCGTGGATAACGTTAAACGGATAAATTCATCGTTTGCGGTTTTGTACAGCGGTATCTGGCCCGAGCTGGCATCGCAACTGGCAACGGTAGCCGCCTCATAATTGGAGAAGGGGACCTCCAAACTGGCACTATTTAGGGTTTCCGTAGTGAAATTTCCGTATTCAAGGGTCGACAGGTCCGTCAGGCGTTGTTCCTGATCGTTCAATAAGGACAGATCGGTGATGGAGATGGAATGGATATAGGTCTTGGTCGTCTCCGTCGTTTGCGTTACATTGGATGCGATGGATACCGTTCCCCCGGTGGCAGCATTCTCTTTTACCACGGTAGGTTCCAGGGCGGGTACCTCATTGCAAAAATAATCTTTATTAACGGTCCCTGAAAAAAAACGATAGGTTAGGGAGGGGGTGCCCGTTGCGGAAAGGTCGCCATTGGTGCTTCCCTCTGCCGTAGTGGCGTTGGCGAACTGTCCGGCGGCCAAGGTCAACAACAATGCCTCGTCTTCCAAAATTTTAAATAGAAAGGTGGTTGCCAGTTTTTCATCCGATGTCGATCCGCAAAACTGGGCGTCGGTCTCGTCAAAATTGATTTCCTCTATTTGAATGTCGCCATCATCGCAGGAAAAAAAGAGGATTAGGAGGCTAAATGTTAACAATTGTCTCATGAAATCAAATTTAAACCAAATTCCCTTTTACGCCTAGGTGTATTGGATAGAAATTAACTTTATTTGGGTTATTTTTGGGAAAAGAATACGCATGTCGGTGCCAGAAAAAAAAGTTTATTTGGATAATGCGGCTACCACAAGGGTAAGGGAGACCGTAATCGCAAAAATGCAAGAAGCGCTCACCCATGCCTACGGTAATCCTTCTTCGTCACACGGGTTTGGTAGAACAGCAAAAACGGCCATAGAAACGGCACGAAAGACCATAGCCCGATACATTGGTGCGCATCCTTCCGAAATCGTTTTTACCTCGGGCGGTACAGAAGCCGATAACATGATCTTAAGAAGCGCTGTGCGCGATTTGGAGGTGCGCCACATTATTACCAGCAAAATAGAGCACCATGCCGTTTTGCATACCGTGGCCGATTTGGAAGCACAATACGGCATTTCGGTATCTTACGTAGATTTGGATGCGCGCGGCAATCCCGAAATGGACCATTTGGAAACCCTTTTGCAAGGGAACGATGCTAAGACGCTCGTTAGTCTGATGCACGTAAACAATGAGGTGGGAAACATTGCGCCCATCGCTCAAATTGCAAATAGCTGTCGGGCGCACGGTGCGCTGTTCCATTCCGACACGGTGCAGTCCATAGGACATTTTGAATGGGACGTTCAACAGGTCCCCATCGATTTTATGGCCGCCGCGGCGCATAAATTTCACGGCCCTAAAGGAGTGGGCTTTGCGTTCATAAGAAAGAATTCCGGAATAAAACCCTTTATTTCGGGAGGGTCGCAGGAAAGAGGTATCCGCGGGGGTACCGAGGCGATGCACAATATCGTGGGGCTGGAAACCGCTTTTATAGAAGCCTACGAGCACCTGACGGCAGAACGGGACTATGTTTCTGAACTAAAACGCTATTTTATCCATGAACTTGGGAACGCCGTTCCCGGTGTATTTTTTAACGGACACTCGGGGGATATGGAAAAGAGTACCTACACCTTGGTGAATGTTTGTTTGCCGATAGCGGCCCAAAAAGCGTTGCTGTTACTTTTTCATCTCGATATTAAGGGAATCGCCTGTTCCAAAGGGAGTGCATGCCAATCCGGAAGTGATGCGGGCTCCCATGTATTGGCGGAACTGCAGACAGCGGAGGCGCGACAACGCCCTTCGATACGATTTTCCTTCTCAAAATACAATACCAAGGAGGAATTGGATTATGTAGTGGCCGTTTTGAAGGATTTTATAGCGAATTGACGGGCGTGCGGAAAGTGGCTAACCTTATAATGGTATCGGAACCGATACCCGGTGCTTGTTACGGTAGCCGTAGACCGAGTGTACATACCATATATAGTCTCAAAAAATAGTTGCGAAAAACGGAAGAATGGCGGGAGAGAACGATGTATCCAAATTGCTTCAGGGGATGTCTCCCAAATTAAACAAAGGCTCCTATGTATTTACTACCGTAGCGGCAACAAGCGAAAATATCGATAGCAACGATACCATTTGTCAATTTAAGGAAGAAGAGGGAATTACCGTTATTATGAAAAAGGAAAGGGCCGACGCCCTAGGCTTGTCCTATGATTATGTTGCGGCATGGATCACGCTTAGCGTTCATTCCTCCTTGCATGCTATCGGTTTGACCGCTGCGTTTTCAAGCGCCCTATCAAAGAACGGCATTAGCTGCAATGTCATTTCCGGATATTATCACGATCATATTTTTGTTCCCGAAAACGAAAGTGAAGCGGCCATGAAGGTACTAAGGAAAATTAGCGATAATTAAAATTACAAACCGCTAATACCATTTCTACCTTGAAATTACCCATTAAAAATTGCCCTTTTCCGCTTATACTTCAAAATAAAAAACAACCGTAGCTACTGCTATGCTTGCTTTTTCTTTTTCGTCCAAGCAAAAAATGACTGCTTTTTATTTGGGTAATTTCAAAGCAAAAATGGTATAAAGCACTAAGGGATTTGTTTAACCTGTGGTTATTTTTTTTGCTTTTTCCGTTCTTTTCGTTTTTCGCGGTCATAGGGAAATTTACGGGCTGCGAGTTTCATCATCCGATCGATGAGGTCATCCGTATTTTTACCTGATTTTTTGTTGATTTTTTTCTCGTATTTCCATAACAATTTTCCGCTGTCACCGTCACTTATCTTTATACCGATACGACCGTAATTTGCTTCCCCCAAAAAATAATCGATGATACTGAATTCGGTCGGCACTCCTTTGGAAAGCAATACGTTTAGGCTCAATGTACCGCTAATGATTCCGTCCACTCCCAATAGTTCGCTCAATTGCTCCGTAGTGTAAATGTCGATGTTCTCATAGCTAATATTGTTTTGGGCGAGCATGGCATTGGTGTCTTCGGTATTCTGAAAATCGACCGAAAACTTTTTTTTCTTTTTTCTTTTCGAAAAATATGTTTCCAGGGCATTTTGTACGGCCAAACCCTCTTTTTTTTCCAATGCCTTCAGGGACTTCTGCGTCCTGTCGTCCTTGAGGTCCAATCGGGTAAGAAAGGGTAAAATGGCCAGAAGGCGATGGTCCTTGCTCAGGACATCGAATTTATGGGCTTCATAAATATTCTTCTGTGCCCGAAGCCCGCTGGTTCCGATCAATAGAACCACGGACCATATCAGTATTGCAGCTATTTTTCTTTGCATTTGATTCTTTTAGAAGCGCATTCTCAATTTCACGTTCAATACCCGGCTGGTTAAAAAGTTCGGTACGGCAAACTGCTGTCGGGTATCTACGTCCCTCACCCAAGTATTGGTAATCGAGTTCTGGGTATTGAACAAATTGAAGATCTCAAAGCCACCACTGAGTTCCTTAAATCGATTTAGCCAATGGTTTTTCGGGTATTTTTTGGTATTGTCCACAAAAATATAGGAAATTCCCAAATCCGCTCTACGATAGTCCCGTAATCTGCTTTGGAAAAGATAAGGGTCGGCATTGTTCGGGGATCCCCCCGGAACCCCTGTATTGTACACCAGGTTCAAATACATTTTAAGATTGGGAATGGCCGGTATATAGTCCTGGAACAGGATACCCACCTTTAAACGCTGATCTGACGGTCTTGAAATATACCCGCGATCGTCGATATTCTCTTCGGTCTTTAAATAGCCGAGACTGAACCACGATTCGGTTCCGGGTACAAAGGCGCCGTTCATCCGTAGTTCCGCGCCGTAGGCGTATGCTTCCGCATTGTTATCGGCGGCATAGCGGATCCGAACATCTTCCAAGGTATATGGGTTTACGTTCGATAGTTTTTTATAATAGGTTTCCGCGGTAAGCGTAAAGGGTTTGTCGCCCATCGTAAAACTATATTCACTGCCCAATACGGCATGTAGCGATCGTTGTGCATCGACGTTTGGATTGATAATTCCGTTTTGGTCCCTAAGTTCCCTGTAGAAAGGAGGCTGTTGGTACAATCCCGTGGAGAACCGAAATAGGATGTCGCGTTTCCAATCGGGTTTGATGGCGAACTGCCCTCGCGGACTCCACACGGTCTGCGATACCGTTTCGATTCCTTGGCCCCGAACCCGCCAGTGCTGGCCCCGAACCCCGAGGTTGTAGTAGATATCGTGGCCGTTCCAATCGGTCTGGTCGCTATACTGTACAAAACCGCTAAAACGATCGGTTTGAACGAGGTTGGTTTCATCCAAGGCTTCAAAGGCCGCAATGGGCGCCTCAAAAGGGGTTTCCGGTTGGTCATTTACAAATTCCCCGCCAAGGGGACGGACGAAAAACCCGACCGAATCGATGAATTCGGATTCTTTGATGCGGTCACGAATGTCTTCATACGAATACTTAACGCCCCATTCCACCACCTTTTTATTTTTCGCGAACCTTCCCTTGTGCTGTAAGTTAAAGATCAGGGCATCCAAATCGTTACGGGCCCTATTCAGTTCCGAACCCACTCCCTTGGAATCGACGACATTTCCCAAATTATCGCTTCCGAGGTTGGTGTCCACATCGCCCAGTTCATATTGCGCGATAACATCGGAATATTCCTGTTCGGTGGTATGGTAAAGTGAGGAAATGAGCTTGAGCGTTAGTTGCTCGTTCACAATATAGTTTCCCTTGAAGGCGCCCAACGCGGTATTGAATCGATTGTTCTCTTGGCCCTGATAGAAAACGGTAAGTCTGCGAGGATCATCCAAAGTGCCAAAAGTGGTTTCCCTGTTGATCGGTTCGTTTTGATAATCGTTTACCGATAAGGTACCTAAAAAGTTAAGATAGAATTTTTTGGAAAGACGATAGGTAAAATACCCTTGCATGTCTACAAAGATAGGGGTCAAGTTGGTCTGGGTTTCCAAGGTGTTCAACAACAAATTGTTGTTTCGATAGCGAAGCCCCATAATACCGCTAAAGTTTTTATCCTTTGATACGGTTTCTACGGAGGCGGCGGCCCCTAGAAAACTGAGGTCCAGTGTGGCCCCGAACGCCACGGGATTTTTATAGGTGATGTCGAGTACCGAAGAAAGCTTGTCGCCATATTTTGCCTGAAAACCGCCCGATGAGAATTTTACGCCCTGTACCAGATCACTGTTTACAAAACTCAGACCTTCCTGTTGTGCGGAGCGCAACAAAAAAGGGCGGTATACCTCAATTTCGTTGACATATACCAAGTTTTCGTCATAATTACCACCTCTTACCGCATATTGTGTACTGAGTTCGTTGTTGGAGGAAACCCCTGGTAACAGCTTTAAAATATTTTCCACTCCGGCGTTGGCGCCGGGAATTTTGCGAACCGTTTCGGGGGACAGGGCAACCACGCCTTCGGCCCGTCGTTCGCCGGAGGCACTGACCGTAACCTCTGCAATCTGGATGGCATCGGTTTTTAAAACAGGGTTGAATTGATAGGTTTCGTTGGTGGTCAGGATTAGTGCGTTCAACACCACATTTTTGTGGCCCACATGGGAGAAGGTAATGTCGGTCGGTCGGTCGGCGATCAGTTCCAGAATATAGAACCCGTCCGCGTTCGAGGCACTACCACTTTCCGCAGTGGTAACATTTACACCCGCCAGCGGTATATCGTTTTCGTCCAGTACCACTCCGGTTATGGTCGCCGTTTGCGCCAGTACCGAACCCAAGGCCCCAAAAAGGAAAACATAAAAAAGAAATAGGTAGCCCCTCAATTTTTTTATTTTCTAGAAAACGCGTATTCCTCCGTAGTCGCGTTTCCCACATTATCGGTTACGGTCACCTTAAGTTCACATTGGGTCTTGTTCAAGATCAAATCGTCAAAGTTATAGGTAAGCGTATTGGTTTTAGGTTCATATTCCATTAGGATCCACTCCCCGTTCAAGGTCGCCGAATACCGTTTTACACCGCTGAGGTCGTCCGAAATATGGAGGCTAAGATAACTATAGTTGTTTAACCATTGCCCTTGTTTGAAATTCTTTGGGCGTATTTTTGGGGCAATACTATCTTTTACCAAGGTATAAGTGCCCAAACTTCGGGTTTTGGTGGTAAAGGAATTCCCCCTTTTATAGGTGGTGGCATGGCTGGGCCTGCCCTTACTGTCCAAACGGGCGATAAAAAGCTGTTTTCTTTCCGAAGCGCTGTACTTTTTCACATCAAAGGTCAAGGTAAACTTTCGGTGGGCGGGTACCTTATTGTTGTGAATGGTAACCGTATCGTTCCCTTTTTTAAGGTCGAGGTAGAAATTTTCGTAAAAGGTATTGGCAGGAAAGTACACCTTTGCAGCACCCAGGTCGTAATTATTGTTTTTTCCGGCAATAAGATAATGTTCCGTTTTTATGCCCCCCTTGGCAGTTTGTACGGGCTGTTTTTTTCCTTTAACCGGGATGATCACTTTGGTTTCGTTACCGGCCAAATCTTTTAAGACCAAGGTGGCACTATAGCTCAAGCCTTCTTGTATCGCAATCTTACCTTCGTTATAAAGCGTATTGTAGATGTTCAATTTGTTTCCGGCGGATTTAAAGCATTTCTGCACCCGTTGGCGATAGCGTCCAAAATGCTCGTAGTCGATCAGGGTATTGATGTAACGGGTTTCCCCGAACGAAAAGGTCTCAAAGTCGTAATCGGTATACACTTTGCCGTTTACCTTGAGCGTTACCGAGTATACCCCGTTTTTATTGGCGGCCATATCCTGACGGTCGAACCCTTTGAACCCAAAACCGATTTCCCCGGCCGCAAAAACGGTTTCCGCAAGATAGCTACCATCCGTTTGCCTTGTAAACTGGACTTCCACTTTCGATTCGCTCTGGTTTACTTGGGCGTCTTCGGAGAGGGGATAGGCATAAACCTTTTCCAACACCGGATTGGTGGCATCCCTGACCTCAAGGCCATACAAGAGCGGGTTTGTGGGTTTTTCCGAAACGCTGCTCCGTATTTCGAAATGCAGGTGTGGGCCGGAAGAGCCTCCCGTGTTACCACCATAGGCGATAACGTCCCCCTTTTTTAGGGATACCTCGCCCAAATCGGGAAATACCTCTACCTGATATGATTTTTTTTGGTACTGAACGGCCTTGATGTACGCCTCTATTTCTGGCGAAAACTTCTGTAAATGCCCATAGACCGAGGTATATCCGTTCGGGTGTGCGATATATATGGCCTTGCCATAGCCCCAATGTGAAATTTTAATACGGGTCACACTGCCATCGCCAATGGCATAAATGGGAAGTCCCTGTCGCTGTTGGGTCTTAATATCGATTCCGGAATGAAAATGATTGGAACGCAGTTCCCCGAAAGTCCCCGCTAGGATTAGGGGGATGTCCATAGGTGATCGAAACGCCTCCTGGGGATAGGTCGTTTGGCCGTTGCCCCAAAACGGAAAGGATGCCAATAACAGCATGCATAGCTGTTTGCGAAAAGAAGGGGAAGGAAGAAGATGCACCATAACAACTCAAATGCGTTTAATGATTTAGAAACGGGTTTTTTAACAAGGTATTGGGGTATCGAGTAAAAAAATCAAGGTAAATTTAATCAGACCATTACGATTTTCCATCTTCAAACCGGAAAATCGCTCAATAAATTGAGAAAAATAGTACAGATACCAAACCGCAAAAAGGCCGCAAAGGCGTCCCTTTAAGAATATTTAAAAAAGTATTGCCCAGTAGAGGCAGGTATGTTAACTTTGTGTAAACAGCATTGAATTGGGTGTATGAGTGAATTGGTGCAAATCGTGGATTCCTTCGAAAACAAGATCAGTAAATTGTTGCACCGAATGGAAGTATTGCATCAGACCAATCTGAAATTGGAAAAAGAGTTGGTTTCCGTTAAAAACGAAAAGGAAGGCATACGAAATTCGGTTTTGGAATGGGAGGAAAAGTATAATTCACTCAAGTTGGCCAGTTCGATGTTGGGCAGTAATACCAATAAAACAGAAGCTAAGCTTAAAATAAATACATTAATCAGGGAGTTGGACCATTGTATCGCCCAGCTCTCCGAATAATTGGAACACATATCAAGATGTCGGAAAAGCTAAAGATCAAGCTTTCAATTGCAGATAGGGTTTATCCCCTTACGATAGACCCCAGTCAAGAAGAGGGGTTGCGAAAGGCTGCAAAAAACATCGAACAATTGGCAAAAAAATTCGAACAGAGTTATGCTGTTCGGGACAAACAGGACGTTCTGGCCATGTGTGCCCTGCAGTTCGCATCGAAGATCGAGCAAAAGGGTATCGAAAAATCGGAAGATACTTCTGAAGCATTGGAACGGTTAAAGGCATTGGATCGTTTGGTGAATACCAAGCTTAGCATCAAGTAAAGTAGTATACGTTCTTTAAAATATATCAAAGTTACTGCCCACATTGGTACTATCTTTTGACAAACTCAACGTTAATTAAGTTTAAAAAGGGTGAGTTTAGGTCGTAAAAGCAAGCCTTGCATGTACAAGGATCCTTGATCGGTCTGTTAGCCCTAAACCTGTTCATAGGAGTTTGTACAAAACTTCTCCAATGTGGGTTTTTTTATGAGATTTTTCGAGTGCTTTTGCGATAAGCGGGGCGCTTACAACAAACCAACGAACAAAAACGGAACGGTACAGCTACCTTTCCAATAGTTAAAACTAAAAACATGGATGTTACATCAATTATAATAGGTGCGGCAGCGGGGCTGCTCATCGGCTTTGTTATCGCCAAATTTTTGGAAAAAGGAAAAGCTTCCAAAACGGTGGCCAATGCCAAAAGGGATGCCGATAGTATTTTAAAAACGGCTAAAACGGAGGCCGAGGGCATTAAAAAGGATAAGATCTTTCAAGCGAAGGAACGTTTTTTGGAATTAAAGGCCGAACATGAAAAAGTGATCATTGGCAAGGACAAAAAAATAAACGAAGCGGAAAAACGCACGCGGGACAAAGAGTCGCAAGTGAGCAACGAGCTGGCAAAGGGCAAAAAACTCAACCAACAGCTCGAGTCGAAAATCAAGGACATGGAACACCGCAGCGACATTCTCGAGAAAAAGAAGAGCGAGCTGGACAAATTGCATAAACATCAGGTACAACAGTTAGAGGTAATTTCAGGACTTTCGGCCGATGATGCCAAAAGCCAATTGATGGAATCCTTAAAGGAGACGGCCCGTACCGATGCCATGGGCTTTATACAGAGTACGGTGGAAGAGGCGAAGTTAACGGCAGCGCAAGAAGCCCGAAAAATCGTCATTAATACCATACAGCGTATCGGTACCGAGGAAGCCGTTGAAAACTGTGTGTCGGTGTTTAATTTGGAGTCCGACGATGTTAAAGGACGTATCATAGGGCGGGAAGGCCGGAACATCCGGGCGTTGGAATCGGCTACCGGCGTAGAAATTATTGTTGACGATACCCCGGAGGCCATCATTCTTTCCTGTTTCGATTCGGTTCGCCGTGAAGTGGCCCGATTGTCGTTACATAAGTTGGTGACCGATGGTAGAATTCATCCGGCCCGTATCGAAGAAATTGTAAAAAAGACCGAGAGACAGATCGAACAAGAAATCGTTGAGGTAGGTAAACGTACGGTCATCGACCTCGGTATACACGGCTTGCACCCCGAACTGATCCGTGCGGTAGGGCGAATGAAGTACCGATCTTCCTATGGTCAAAATTTACTACAACACTCTAGGGAAGTGGCCAAATTATGTGGCGTGATGGCCGCCGAATTGGGTCTCAATCCTAAACTGGCCAAACGTGCCGGGCTTTTGCACGACATTGGTAAGGTACCGAATACGGAAGCGGAGGTGGAGACGCCGCACGCTATTTTAGGAATGCAGTGGGCCGAAAAATATGGGGAGAAGCCTGACGTATGCAACGCCATTGGGGCCCACCACGACGAAATTGAAATGAAGACCTTGATATCGCCGATCGTTCAGGTGTGTGATGCCATTAGCGGAGCCAGACCGGGCGCGCGACGACAGGTACTCGATTCCTATATCCAGCGTTTAAAGGACTTGGAGGACATTGCTTTTGGCTTTAACGGCGTTCAGAAGGCTTATGCCATTCAGGCCGGTAGGGAACTGCGGGTAATTGTGGAGAGTGAAAAGGTAAGCGACGATAAGGCGGCTGCACTTTCCTTTGAAATTTCCCAAAAAATACAAACGGATATGACCTATCCCGGACAGGTAAAGGTCACCGTTATCCGCGAGACCCGAGCGGTCAATGTGGCGAAGTAATAAGCCTTGCTTCTTGAAAACAAAAAAAGAGCCCTTTCGGGCTTTTTTTGTTTTTATAAGTTTGAGGTTCAATGATCGTATCGGTTTTTTCGAAAAGGCCGATGAACATTTACTCGATAATCGAGATTTAAAATGCTCCGACGCTTGCGTCGAAATCAATATTAATTTTCGTTCTAATGCCTCATGGGTTTGCCCCGAGGTTATTTACTTTATGGGGTCAAACGATTTTTTAGATACCGGTAAATGGCTAGTTGAGAGCGAACGGCTGTATTGTCCGGGGACGGCTTTTTGAGGGTATTGGTCCCTTTTGCATCTATTTTACGGGCTTTAACGTTGTCCTTGAATTGTAGTTCCAGAATATCCTTAAGTTCCCGTAAAACCGAATCGTCCAAAATAGCGGTCAACACCTCAATACGTTTGTCGAGGTTACGGGTCATCCAGTCCGCACTACCGATGAACATTTTTTCGTTTCCGTTATCGTGAAAAAGAAAAACGCGTGCATGTTCCAAATAGCGGTCTACGATACTGGTAACCGTTATGTTATCGCTAAGGCCCGGAACACCGGGAATCAAACAACAAAACCCCCTAACCAAAAGGCGTATCCGAACTCCGGCCTTGCCGGCTTTATAGAGCAGGTCGATCATTCGCTTGTCTTCTAAACTGTTCATTTTAATCGATACCCCTGCTGGCTTCCCCTGGCGTGCATTGGTAATTTCATTTTGCAACAAAGCTTCAAAACGGGTTCTGGTGGTAAACGGTGAAACGATCAAAGTATCCAGTTGTGGTGCTTCAATTTCCCGTTTCAATACCGCGAACACCTGCTGCAGATCGGAAGTTACCTTTTCGTCGGCGGTAAAAATACCGTGGTCACAGTACAGCTTTGCCGTTTTGGCATTAAAGTTCCCGGTACCGATATAGGCATAACGTTTTTCGATTCCAGCTTCTTCGCGTTCGATCAATAAAATTTTGGAGTGTACTTTTACGTTGCGAAAACTGTAGTGGACATGTCCCCCGTTTTCTTCGAAAATCTTGCCCCATTTCAGATTGTTCCGCTCATCGAAACGGGCCTGGACCTCTACAAAAACATTGACCTCTTTTTTATTGGTCAGGGCGGTCAGCAGGGCGGACGTCAATTGGGAGTCGTTTGCTACCCGGTACAACGAAATAGTTATGGTGCGTACATTTTTATCCGTTGCCGCTTGGGTCAGCCAGCTTTCCAGATAATCGAAACGTTGATAAGGAAAATGTACAATGCGATCTTTATCAGATATCAAATCAAAAAAGGGATCACCGTTTTCAAAATCCGGATGTAGGAGTGGAGGCATAGGTGCATCCGATAGGTCCATTTTGGAACCATCCCTGGGAAACGAAAAAAATGCACTGAAATTATGATGCTTGCCCCCCGGCACCATATCTATTTTGCCCAACGCTAAAAGTTGTCGTAGTCGTTTTTGAGTTTTTTTTGGCATTCCCGTTTCAAACAATAAACGGGTAGGTTGACCGTCATTGCGCTGCGCCAACGATTCATAAATCTGCTGTACCCATTCCCCATCGTAATCATCATCCAAATAGAGCGCCGCGTCACGAGAAATTTTGATTATATGTTTGCCTACAATTTTTTTATCGGGAAAAAGGGTATGCACATGACGCTTGATAACATCCTCCAAAAATGCATAGGTCACTTGGGTTTCGGTATGCGAGAGGGTGATAAAACGCGGAAAATCGGCAGTCGGTATTTTTAAAAATCCCAACGTATCGCTTTCCGAAAAAGAGAGCGTAAGATACAGTTGTCCATCTTCAAAAGTGTCCGTTTCAATGTCGGTGTCATAGGTTACCGATAGTTGCGCGGCCAAATGTTCTTCAAAAAATGCAAAACTTTTGGCGTCGGCAGCGGCATCGAACGTTTCCGGAAGCAAAAGGGTGATGCCCTCACGATGCATTTCCGGCAGCAGTTCCGTGTAGAACAATCGGCCAAAAAATTCTTGTTGTTCCTGAACGTTCTTTAAAATCTCTTTCAGTAGTTTGTTCGGTTTAAGGGCCAAGGGTTTTCGAATGGCTTTTTTCACCTTTCGTATTTGTCGTAATTTGGATACACGCACCTTAAAAAATTCATCAAGATTGGAAGAAAAAATAGCCAAGAACTTTAATCGTTCGTACAGGGGATTGCTGTTGTCGGCAGCTTCCTGTAATACCCTGCCGTTGAAATTGATCCAGTCCAGGTCCCGGTTTTTATAAAGATCCTTGTTTTTTTTAGTATTGGTCACGTTTTCCATAAGCCTATAAAAGTACCGATTATGTGATGGCCGAACATTATCCCAGCGTTAAGATTGTATTGGGTCTATGGCCGCTGCTATACCAATTACCCGTTAAAATGAGCCAATCTAACTTGTTCATTTATTTTTCTTGTAAGCGTTTGGCGTAGCTATGGCTATGCAAAACCTTTATGGCCTCGGTAAATGAAAAAGTAACTTCGTTGTTTATGGTTTATTTTAACGGGTAATTGTAATTAAACCTGCATTGTCAGGTTGGCGTACATAATGCGAATAACGTCTTACATCAGGTGGGTAAGGTCCAATGGGTCGTTCAATTCTTGTTGCTTGTCCAATAGCGCCCGAAAAAGGGTTTTTATGTGTTCCGAGTACTGTGCATCTTTCGCAAGGTTATATTGCTCTTCCGGGTCCTTCTTCAAGTCGAAGAGTAGTATTTTATTTAATTTCGGATAAGCGATAAGTTTAAAACCATTTTTCCGGATCATACGCTGTGTGGTCATATATGCCCCATAAATTCCATCATATGCGCTTTCTGTCCGGATCCCTTTGGCCAAATCTAAAACGCTATTGAAAAAAAGAAAATCCGGGGCATCCATCCCGGCCAGTTGTAGTGAAGTGGCCATGGCATCCTGTAAATAGATGTCGGCGGGTATTTTTTTATTTTTTGGAATTCCGGGACCGCTAAAAATGAAAGGGGCCCTGATGCTGTGGTCGTATTGGGACTGTTTACCCAGTAATCCATGACGCCCCACGGAAAGTCCGTGATCTGCGGTAAAAATAAGGTAGGTATTGTTCATTTTTCCTGCGCTTTTCAACATATCCACAATTGCTCCGATTTGAGCGTCAACATGTGAAATTGCGGCATAATACTCTTTCAGGTGTACCTTTACCGCATATTCCGTTCTGGGATACGGGGCCAAGGCTTCGTCCCTCAAATTACTTCCGGTACCGATACTGTCCTTAAATGGGTATTCCGGAAGAAAACTTTTGGGAACCCCTATATCTTTCAGGTCATATTTTTCAAGAAATTCCTTTGGGGCCTGTCTGGGGTCATGAGGCGCATTAAACGCCAGGTACATAAAAAAAGGATTTTCACTTTTTTCGGCTTTTTGAATAAAGGATATGGCGTCGTCCCGTAATACTTCGCTCCAATGCTGTCCACCTTTCCAGAACCCCCCAAACTTTGGATCGGATGGAGACCATGCAGTGTCCCGTTCATTTTTGGGACGGTTGTAGCCTATCGGGAGCTCATCGGAATTTTTCCAGTTAAAGTAACCTCCCTTTCCGCTATTGATCCATGCATCTCCAGGCATTCCCGGCCTAACATGGGCGGTTTGTTGAAAAACGCTATCGGCAGGGGCGTCCACATGCCATTTACCGGTCATATAAGTGTCATAGCCGGCCTTTTCCATTAGTTTTCCCCAGGTATTTTCCAGTTGTTTTCCCGTTTTCCATTTTTCCGACATGTCCCGTGCATCCCAAACACTTCTGCCCGAAATCAGCATTGCCCTTGATGCCACACAAACCGCTCCGTTCCAGGCGCCCATGTTATATGCATTGGTGAAAGTGGAGCCGTTTAGGACCAAGCGATCCAAGTTGGGGGTGTGCACTATATCGTTGCCCAGGGCGCGAATGGCAGTGTACGTCATATCATCCGCAAAAATAAAGACGATGTTGGGGCGGGGCTGTGGTGGATCTACCGTTTTTTTACAGGAGAGAAAAAGAAATATGGGGCATATGAACAACAGTATTTTCATTGGGTAATGTTATATTATTGATAGGTTGACCGGGACGTTCCGAAGACAAATTTTTTATAGTATGGTGTATGCTTTAGGGCCGTTTACGCTGTTGCATCCATGGCAAGCGCATAGTTTTAAAACAATTCTTTTGAGGGGTGTTGCCATCCCTCCCTGTAAGCCCGTTGTAATAGTTTTGTAGCCTCGGGGTCGTTAACGATCACTTTATTGATAGCATCGTAGGACAGCGGGCGCTTTAAGGCCAGGGCCATATTGGCCAAAATACAGGAAGCTGTTGAAATGTGGCCTTCCCTTAGGTCGGCCACGGGATCGCTATTTTGGTCTATCGCTGATAAAAAATCCAGCATATGGTTGCGGGTGGCGGGAGCGGTATGCAGTTCAATATCCGCTTCGCTAAGGTCTTCCGGATACTCTTCCCTTTCATAGCGCACCTTTCCCGTAAGGATCTTTCCTTTTTTTACAGGAACAAACTCATACTTAAAAACACTGCCCGTAAGCGTTCCTTTGTCCCCGTAAATTTTGAACGCCCACGGGTATTCCGGGTCGTCGGGCGTTCCCCAACTTCGGTGTTGCCAAACACAATCCAGTTCGTCGAACTCAAAAATGGCATTTTGGGTATCGGTGGTATTGGCCTTGGCGTCTTTTTGCACATAGATGCCCCCGGTAGAGCTGATGCGTTTCGGCCAGCCCAGGCCGAGCATCCAACGAACGGCATCCAACATATGAATGCACATATCGCCAACAATACCGTTTCCATATTCCATAAAGGAGCGCCAACGGCGGTGCGGAATACCATCAAAAGACCTCAGGGGCGCAGGGCCTGTCCACATGTCGTAATCAAAATAGTCCGGGACCGGTGCGGTGGGGCGGTTTTTCGTGTCCCGCATATGGTAATAGCACCACATTTCTACATGGGCAATGTTCCCTAACATTCCCGTGTCCACAATTTTTTGTTTTGCTTCGATCAGATGTGGCGTACTTCTTCGTTGCATGCCCACCTGTACGGTTTTGCCATATTTCTTGGCGACGGCCATAAGCGCTTCCCCTTCCAGAACATCCACACTAATGGGTTTTTGCAGGTATATATGGGCGCCTGATTTTATGGCATCAATGGCCTGCATGGCATGCCAATGATCGGGAGTGCCGATCAGTACGATATCGAGCCGCTGTTCGGCAAGCATTTTTCGATAATCGGTATATTGTTTGGGAGGTGTGTGTTTCGGTTGTCGTTGCGCTACCAATTTAGCGGCAGCGGAAAGCTGACGTGCATCCACATCACAAAGCCCTAAAACGCTTACATTGGCAACTTGCATCAACCGAAAAAGATCACTTTTTCCATACCATCCGGTTCCGATCAAACCTACTTTAAGGGCACGGCCATTGGGGGTGAGGTCCATACCATAAGCGCCCAGGGAAGACAGCGCCATGGCAGCGGTAGCCCCCTTGATAAAATGCCTTCTATCGATATGAAAATTTGTTTTGTCCATGCTAAACCGCCGGAACGGTTTCTAAAGATATTAAAAAAAAAGTGCGGTTTGCCTTTCGGTCCAAATCACTATATTTAGTCGGATATTTAAACTGTTGAAATGGGGTGTCGTCACTTTTTGTTCGTTTGTTCGCTGTTGTTCGGAATGTTTTTTGGGCATGCTAAAATTGAGTTGCCCAACATCTTTTCCGATCATATGGTGCTCCAACGAAACACTGATGTCACGCTTTGGGGTTGGGGTTCACCGAACGAGTCCATAAAGGTCTTTACGGAATGGGACGGTAAATCCTATTCGGTTTCGGCGGGAGTGGATGCCAAGTGGTCGCTACTGGTGCCAACACCCGATGCCGGTGGGCCCTACCAAGTGCGGTTCGAGGGGCAGACCAATACCATCGAACTGACCGATGTGCTTATCGGGGAAGTGTGGTTGTGTTCGGGCCAGTCCAATATGGAATGGAGTGCCAACAGCGGTATCGATAATGCGGATACCGAGATCAAAGCGGCCGATTATCCGAACATCCGTTTTTTTACGGTAATCAAGCGAACTGCCGAAGCACCACAAGAAAATGTAAGCGGGACCTGGTCCAAATGCGATCCAAAAGAAATGGCCGATTTCAGTGCGGTGGCCTATTATTTCGGAAAACGGTTGCAAGGGGCCTTGGATGTGCCCATAGGACTCATAGATGCCGCGTGGGGCGCTTCCTCGGCGGAGGTATGGACGCCACAGACCGTTTTTGAGCAACGTTCCGATCTCGCGGAATCCGCAAAAAAAATACGCCCCAATAAATGGGTCAGTGTTCAGCCTTCGAGTTTGTATAACGCTATGATCGCCCCGCTGCACCGTTTTAAGATAGCCGGCACCTTATGGTACCAAGGAGAATCGAACACCGCTAATGCGGAAAAGTATTCCGATCTTTTTACAACGATGATCCGTTCGTGGAGAACCGCCTGGAATGCCGATTTTCCGTTCTATTTTGTACAGATCGCCCCGTATACCTATGGCAGTCCCGAAGAAGGCGTACAGGTAAGGGACCAACAGCGCAGGGCCTTGTCGCTGACGAATACGGGAATGGTGCTCACCAGCGATATTTGTACGGTCGATGATATTCACCCCAAAAATAAGAAGGATGTAGGCCTGCGGTTGGCAAATATGGCGCTAAAAAAACACTATGGGGCAATTTCCGAAGAAGTAAACGGACCCTTGTTCAAGGAATTTGAGCGAAACGGCTCCAAGTTGCGCATTGTTTTCGATCATGCGGAGGGCCTCACCGCAAAAGGGAAAAAAATAGATCAATTCGAGCTTGCCGGACCCGATGGGGTATTTTATCCCGCAAAGGCAAAAATTAAAGGTGATGTGATCATCGCTTCCTCGAAAAAGGTAAGTGATCCGGTGCGGGTCCGTTTCGCTTGGAACAATACCGATATGGCACAGCTTTTCAATGGTGTGGGATTGCCCGCCTCCAGCTTTACAAGCGATTAGGCCTTTTAAAAAAAATCCGTTGAGTTGGTTTGTAGCGTTATCCTTATGACTGTATCTTTTTTTGTTTCCCGTTTATATCATGTTTCGCTTTTATTGGCGATGCTTTTGCTATTGTGCCGTTGCAAGGGCGACAAAAAATCGACCAAGGCCAATACCGTCGAACATGCCTACACCAATGCCCTGGCGAACGAAACCAGCCCGTATTTGTTACAGCATGCCCATAACCCGGTAAATTGGAAACCGTGGGGTCCCGAGGTGCTGGAAGAGGCCAAGGAGGATGGGAAACTGCTTTTGGTCAGCATCGGTTATTCTTCCTGTCACTGGTGCCATGTGATGGAGGAAGAGACTTTTGAGGATGAGGAAGTGGCGAAAATGATGAATGCCAATTTTGTGAACGTAAAGGTAGACAGGGAGGAAAGGCCCGACGTTGACCAAGTATACATGACCGCGGTACAACTAATGACGGGAAATGGTGGATGGCCGTTGAACGTTATCGTACTTCCCAATGGAAAGCCCTTGTACGGAGGTACCTACCACACCAAAAAACAATGGATCGAGGTATTGTCCAAAATCAGCGCATTGTACAAGAACGATCCCTCGGAGGCAGAGAAATATGCCAGCATGGTGGCGGCGGGCGTTGCGGAAACCAACCTTATCGTACCCAGCGAGGATTTTGAAACATTGAATACGGAAAACCTAAAAACGGCAGTGGCCCAATGGAGGGCGGAATGGGACCTTCAAAATGGGGGGGACAAAGGTTCCCAAAAGTTTATGGTCCCGACGAACCTCGATTTTTTAATGGATTATGCCACGCTGTCCGAAGACAAGACCGTCGACACCCATATAACGAACACCTTGGACGCCATCGCGAATGGCGGTGTATACGACCATTTGGGGGGCGGGCTGTATCGGTATAGTGTCGATTCGGAATGGAAAATACCGCATTTCGAGAAAATGTTATATGACAATGCCCAGGCGATAGCCCTTTACTCCAAGGCCTATGTCCGATTTCAAAATCCGGCCTATAAAGCCTTGGTGGCGGAGACCTTCGACTTTTTGGTCCGGGAAATGCGGGACGACAAGGGTGGTTTTTATGCCGCTATGGATGCGGATAGCGAGGGGGAGGAGGGGAAATTCTACGTTTGGAAAAGGGAGCGCCTACAAACGCTCTTGGGTGCCGATTTTGAGTTGTTCGCCGATTATTATTCCATTACCGAAAATGGGGAGTGGGAACATGGAAACTATGTGTTGCGAAAAAATGGGACGGATAGCGCTTTTTTGAAAAAACATGGTATTGCCGTCTCCGATTTCTCTCAAAAGAAATCGCGCTGGAAAAGCATATTAATGGCCGCTCGTAATGAAAGGACTTTCCCAAGAATCGACGATAAGATCATCACATCATGGAACGCCATGCTGATCAGTGGTCTGGTAAAGGCCCATATGGTTTTTGGCAATGCCGCCTATTTGGAGAAAGCGGAAGCGGTTTTCAAATTTCTTGAAACGACATGCTATCAAGAGGGGAACTTGGTGCATACCTACAAGGAGGGCAGTACCCGAAAAGAAGGCTTTTTAGAGGATTATGCTTTTTTGATCCGTGCGAGTTTGGACCTATATGGGGTATCCTTGAACGAACGTTATCTAAATTTTGCGGAAACCTTGACGGAAAAAGTGGCGGACCGATACGTGGACGCTTCCGGAATGTTCCGGTATACCGATAATGACGCACTTATTGCCAAAATAATAAAGACCGACGATGGTGTAATACCTTCGGCCAACAGTGTTATGGCGCACAATTTGTTTCGCCTAGGGCATTTGCGCTACCTTCCCAAAAAACAAGATCAGGCAAAAAAAATGCTTGCATCCCTGATGCCCTCGCTTATGGAACGTCCTGCAAGTTACGGGCATTGGGCAAAGTTGTTGCTTCATGAGGCATACCCATTTTTTGAAGTGGCCGTAGTGGGGCCCGATGCCAAGAAAATGACCATGGAGATGCATGCGTACCAGGTACCGAATACCATAGTGGTAGGGACCGTCAAAGACAGTGATCTGCCCCTTTTTAAAAGTCGGTTTTTTGATGATGGCACCTATGTCTTCGTCTGTAAAAACTCGGCTTGTAAACTCCCGGTAAAAACGACATCAGCGGCATTGGAGCAACTAAAGAATTTTTAATGGGCAATTTAACACCAGAAATGGTATGACAAGTTGATTCGGCTGTTGGTGTTCCATAAAAAAACTCCCTTTGACATATGGTCAAAAGGAGATGTAAAATGGTAGAACTCAAATCAAAATCCGTTTGGAGGTAGCGCTCAATAAAGCCCCTTGTTCTTTTCGATAAGCCCTAGTATGTTCTCTACCGATCCGTTGGTATGCAATTTATCTTTTGGAGTGTTTTTGCAGTAATCGATAAGGACGGGCAATGTGGAGGTTGCCACGTGCATGCGGGTATCGGAGGAGGCGTAGTAAATGAACACTTTTCCATCCTCGTCGGCGATCCAACCGTTGCTAAAAAGTACGTTGCCAACGTCACCCACCATTTCCTCGTCGATCGGGGCCATTAAATACCCCCCAGGTTGATGGATTACCCGGGTAACATCGTCAAGCGCTGTCATGAACATGTAGAGTACGTAGCGATAACCGGCAGCAGTATTACGAACCCCATGGGCAAGGTGCAACCATCCTTCTTCCGTTTTGATCGGTGATGGACCCTGTCCGTTTTTAAGTTCATAAACCGTATGATAGGCTTTCGGGTTTAGGATAACTTCGTCCTTTACTTCGGGATGTGCCATATCGCTAACGAAGCCCAAGCCGATTCCGCCACCAGATCCCGTTTCGATAAAACCGTCCTGCGGTCGGGTATAAATGGCATATTTGCCATTTACGAATTCCGGGTGAATAGTAACGTTCCGTTGTTGTTGTGAGTTCGATATCAGGTCTGGGAGACGTTCCCAATTCAGCATGTCCTTTGACCGAATGATTCCCGCATTGGCAATTGCCGCGGAGGTATCGCCATCGGGAGAGTTCGGATCTTTTCGTTCCGTACAAAAAATACCGTATACGTATCCGTCCTCGTGCAAGGTCAATCGCATGTCATAGGCGTTGACATCGGGTTCACTGGTTTGGGGAAGGCATAAAGGGGTGTCCCAAAAATGAAAATTGTCGATGCCATTATCACTTTCGGCAAAAGCGAAAAATGACTTTCGGTCCCATCCTTCTACCCGTACGGCCAATACGTATTTATCTTTCCATTTGATCGCTCCCGCATTGAAGGCCGCATTAACGCCGATACGTTCGAGGCCAAAGGGATTGGTTTCCGGATTTAGATCGTACCGCCAATGGATAGGGATGTGTCCAGCGGTGATGATCGGATGTTCATAACGTTGAAAGATACCATTGGTGTGTTGGGCAGCGGGATTGGGGCGTTGGATCAACTTTTTGTGTTCAGCTAAAATGTTGTCCTGATTTTTAATTTTTGTGGAGGTCATAGTCATGGTAAGGTATTTTATAATTGTTCATCGAGGGTGTCCCACCAGAATTTTTTAAGTAGTATGGCGCAAACGGCAAAAATGCCCAAACAGATCAGCAGCGGGGTGTATTCCCTTAGGACCAGGTAAAGCGGAATGATTACCAACAAGGTCTGTGCCGCGGTCCCTACAAAAATGTTGAACATGTCTTTTTTGAATTTTTTGTTTTCTACGAAAGTGGGGTCTTCCGCTACTACCTTATCGTGTATCGGCTTCCAAAAGCCCCATGGACGTGTTCGTTTATAAAACTCCATTAATTTTTTTTCGTCGGTCGGCCCTGCGGTATAGGTGCCTATGATACACCCTAATGTGGTAATCAAAAGCAGCAAGGGAAAGAGGTGTAGTTCCAAGGTTTCCTTGAACACTAACGGAAAGAGAACGGCAGGCACCAGTCCGGATAGCATTCCCCAGAAATAGCCTTCGCCGTTAAAACGCCACCAGTGCCATTTTAGGATGTTGGAAACGATATAGCCGCCCCATAGTGCGGATACGATCCATTGGGTAATGGAGTTGACGTCCTTTACAAAAAAACCGAGTACGATGCTCACCACCACCACAACGATACCACTGGTGTAGTTCATGGCGCTGATCTGTTTGGGACTGGCATCCTTCTTGTTGCGGAGGTAAATATCATTGACCAGATATGCCTGTGCAGCGTTAAGGGTGCCCGCAAAAGTGGACATGAACGCGGCCAATAGTCCTGCAAGCAACAGTCCCATAAGGCCTACCGGTACAAATTGACTGATGGCCGAAGGTAGGATCTGTTCAAAATCGATCGCTCCGGCGCGTTGAAGATCCAGTTGGTCATAGAACAGCAGCCCCAATACGGCAAACCCTCCGATCATCAGGTACCGTGCGGGCATTAAGGCCAAGGACACAAAACCGCTCATTTTCGCCGCTTCCTTGGGCGATTTTGTCGATAATATCTTTTGCATATCATAGTTCGGTGCGGGACCTGCGATACTGGAAAGCAACCCTTTGAACACGCAGAGCATAAAAAATATTCCAAACAGGGAGAATCCGTCCGAAGCAATCTTTTCGTTTACTTCACTGATAATGCCCGTCCAATCGATATCGAGCTGCCAACCGAAAAAGGGATCCATCCAGCCCTCTGGCAAGGTCATGCTATGCTCTCCCATGGCGCTCCAGGCGATAAAGGCAATGGCAAAAGCCGATACCGTCATAATGGTAAATTGCAATAGATCGGTCCATACAATGCCCGACATGCCTCCCAAAACGGAGTAGAAAACGGCGAAGCAGGTAAAAACCGTACCATAGAAATGCGGTACGTACTGTGGTGCAATATCAAAAGGAATATAGGCGCCGATTACTTCCCACGGCAAAAATATTTCAACGAACTTGCCCAATCCAATAAAACCGTAGGCCAAAAAACCAAGGCAACTGACGATGGCAAAAATGACCACTACGGTATGCGACCGGCGACCGCCCTTGCCCTCACCAAAACGAAAGAAAATCCATTCAGCCCCGGTGGTGACATTACTGCGCCGTAGCCAGGCCGATAGGTAGACCATTAGGAATACTTGATTGAATACGGGCCATAACCAAGGGATCCAAATACTTTTTAATCCGTATACAAAGGTTATCGTAACGAGCCACATGGTGCCCGAAATGTCGAACATTCCGGAAGCATTACTAAGGCCCAACATATACCAAGGGATGGATTTGCCCCCTAAAAGGTAGTCGTCCTTACTCCGTTGTGCCCGTTTTCTAAGTACCAACCCAATGATAACTGTAGCTGCCAGATATGCCAAAATAATTAAGATGTCTACAGTTTTAAGCATACGATTTTGTCTTATAAGAAAGATTGATATATAAAAAAGTGAAACAGAATTGTGATAAAACTCCGTATTTGGCTTCTTATGTCCTTCATTAATTGTTCAAATGTAAAATATTTGTTAATATTGTGCCGACTATATTTTGTCAAAAAAAATACAAAAAACAGCATATTTAACACGAAAAAATGGACATTCTAAAAAAAATCCATCGGGAAATTACGCCATTGTCCAATGAGGATAGTTTTTTGGTCTTTGATAGGACCAAGGACTTTTTTGATTTTCCCATCCATTTTCACCCCGAAATGGAACTCAACTTTATTTCCAATGGGGAAGGGGTACAGCGTATTGTTGGGGACAGTATAGAAGAGATTACGAATGTAGAGTTAGTATTGGTTGGACCAAGCCTGTATCACGGTTGGGAACAAAACCGTTGTGATAACAAAAACATCAGGGAAGTGACCATCCAATTTCATAACGACCTTTTTGATAACGCCTTTCTGAGACGAAGTATTATGAAACCGCTAAGAGATCTGTTCGACCGGTCGGTGCACGGCATCCTATTTTCAGAAGAGGTCGCACTGCAGTTACAGCCTCGTTTGTTCAAAGTTTCCAAATTGGACGGTATCGACTATTTTATGGAGCTATTGTCCATTTTGTTCGATTTGGCGAATTCCAGGAACCAGCGTTTGTTGTCCACTTCCACCATACATCTGGAAAATTTTGAGAATAGCGAGAAAATTAAGACACTATATGATTTTGTTCAGGAGAACTATGCCTCCAAGATCACTTTAGGGCAAGTTTCGGAATTATTGAACATGAGTAATGTGTCGTTTAATCGTTTCATCAAAAAAAGGACGGGTAAAACTTTTGTCGAATATTTGAACGATGTACGTATCGGTTATGCCTCTCGTTGGCTGATCGAGAAAGACCTCAGTATCTCGGAAATCGCCTTTATGTGCGGTTTTAACAGCATTGCAAATTTTAACCGGGTATTCCGAAAAAGCAAGGGAAGAACCCCCACCCGGTATCGTGAAGATTTTTCGGGCATTCAAAGGGTATTATAAATGCTTTTGCCCATGGAACGCGTCGGAACCCTTTTTGAACTTGAACATTTTTTGGAGGGTTCCGATCGGTTTCATTTTTCCAAGAACCGCTTATCGGCCGAAACGGACCTGGCGTACCACAGGCATGACTACTTTGAACTTTTTTGGGTCTCCGAGGGGAAGGGGCACCACCTTTTGAACGGAAAAACCTATCGGTTGGCAAAGGGGGACCTCCTGTTCATGAGGCCTGGGGATTCGCATACCTTTTCTTTTGATGCGCCATCGGATTTTGTGTTGATCTACAACCTTGCTTTTTTTCCAAAGGATGTCTCCTGCTTTCAGGAACGTTACCTTCAAAACAAGGAGGAGTATTTTTGGACGACCGAAGCGCGGCCGCAGCAACTTAAGGCCGACGAAGTCCAATTAAAAACGCTTTCAAATCGTGCCGATGAGTTGTTGGGAGCTCCCCGATCACTGTTCTATTTGGATAACTTGTTGTTGTATCTGTTCGACCTTATGGTGTTTTCGAATAGCCCCGACAACCTGGCCCCATTTTGGTTAAAGCAGGCAATCGGTGCATTTAACGCCGAACCGACGGGAAAAGCATATCAAGAGGGGGTAGCTGCATTTTTAGCGTTGTGCGGTCGTTCGAATGCACATGTCAACCGGTCATTGGGTGCTTTTTATGGGCAGAACGTTACGAATTTTGTGAACGGACTACGGCTTCGAAGGGCAAAGCAAGCGCTGACGGCAACGAACAAAGGGATCAAAGAGATCGCTTTTGACCTCGGGTTTAACGACGTCAACTATTTTCACAAACTGTTCAAGGCGGCCAATGGGTTGAGCCCCAATGCTTACCGTAACAAAAAGACCATCGTTTTCTGACCAATACGCGTACAGTACTATAAATGTGCGATGCACGCCAGAAAGTCTCCATTTTTGGCTGAAAATACCCCCTTATCTTTGTACCCGCAATCGTAAACAACAACACATGGCTACTACAACACAAAAGGGACTATCGGAAAAGGAACGACAATTTTATCGGGACCAGGGATACCTATTAACGGAACGGCCCTTGTTCGGAAACTCCGAATTTGAACGATTGCATGCTATTTTTGAAGAACACCTGTCCAATAAAGGGGCGTTGGGCGCAGATGAATTGGATGTTCCCCATTTTAAGGATGCCCGCCTGTTCGATTTTTTAATGGCCGATTCCGTATTGGAGGTAGTAGGTTCGCTCATCGGACCCAATATTGGGCTTTGGAGCAGTCATTTTATCTGTAAGGAGCCTATGGTCGGTAAGCGTACCCCATGGCATGAGGACAGTGCTTATTGGGAAGGACGTTTTGATAGTTTTGACAAGGTGGTTACGGTATGGCTGGCAATCGACCCTTCCTTTAAGGAAAACGGTTGTATGGGAGTAGTGCCCGGAACCCATAAAAATGGATTTTCGGAGTACAAGGAAATCGATGGTAGTACCGCTACCTTCGATACCGAGATCAAAATGACTGTAAACGATGCCGATGTGGTATGGTTCGAACTGGAACAAGGGCATTATTCCCTGCATGACTCTCGGATCATACACGGTGCCAATGCCAACAAAAGTTCCCATAGAAGAACCGGCTACACGATGCGTTATTTTAGCACCGACCTCATTTTAAATAGGGAACACCCCGGTAATAAAACCCATAAAATATACCACTGCTGCGGGGAAAACAAGGGCAACAACCCGTTGATTTACCTATAACTTACAGCGACTTTTTTTAAAAAAAAATCCAAACAGCGCCGTTGCCGTTGCAATTAAAGTGACAGGTAGCCGCAAAATCGAAATGGACCGACCTCGCTATTCCCTAAATTGTCGGAAACGATGTTATCCCTTTTTGAAAAAGGCGTAAAAGAATTCCCAAATCTTTAAGACCGACCCATGCTTATGAAGGCAAAATTGTGGTCTTTTTTCACTTTTTTTTTGTAAAATCCCCCAAGGCCGATTTTTAATCGGCCTTTTTTTATTTATTGGGTTCCGATATGATAAAATTGTACATTCCTTTTCCGTTAAAAGCAGTAACTTATTGCCATTAAAAACCAGTGTAAAAACAGATTATGCAGATAAAAGAATCTTCCGAAGTATTCGACGTGATTATCGTAGGTTCGGGTGCGGGCGGTGGAATGGCCACAAAACAGTTGGCGGACGCAGGCTTGAAGGTTGCGGTGGTGGAAGCGGGACCCTTTTTCGATCCGGCGGACCCTAAGACCATGACGCAGCTGAAATGGTCATATGAATCGCCTAGGCGCGGTGCGAATACCGATCGCGTGTTCGGGGAATGGGACATGGCCTATGGCGGATGGGAAGTAGAAGGGGAGCCTTATACCCAAGAAGAAGGCACCGATTTTTGGTGGTACCGTTCCCGAATGTTGGGAGGCCGTACGAACCACTGGGGACGCATTTCCCTTCGTTTCGGACCAAAGGATTTTAAAGGGAAGACCAGGGATGGCCATGGTGACGATTGGCCGATCGGTTACGACGATATCAAACCCTATTATGATAAGGTGGATAAGCTCATTGGTGTTTTCGGAACCAATGAAGGTTTGGAGAACGATCCCGATGGCTTTTTCTTGCCACCGCCAAAACCACGGTTACACGAACTGTTTTATATCGAAGGGGCAAAAAAGTCCGGTATTCCCGTAATTCCGGGTAGAATGTCCATGTTGACCAAAAAAATCAACGAGGACCGGGGCGTTTGTTTTTATTGCGGACAGTGCAGCAGGTCTTGTCAGGTATACGCGGATTTCTCTTCGGGGAGCTGTCTTATATTCCCGGCCCAAAAAAGCGGGGGACAGGTCAAACTCTTTGTCAATTCCATGGTCCGTGAAGTGCTCACCAACGAGGAAGGCAAGGCTACAGGAGTCTCTTATATCAGCAAGGACGATCGAAAAGAATATAAATTAAAGGGTAAAGTCGTTGTTTTGGCGGCATCCGCCTGTAGTTCGGCGCGAATTTTGCTCAATTCAAAAAGCAAACAACATCCCAACGGTTTAGGAAACAGTAGCAACCTGGTGGGGAAATACCTGCATGATTCTACCGGATCGAGCGCCATGGGATTTATTCCGGCATTGATGAACCGCGATGTGTCCTATAACGAAGATGGGGTCGGTGGACTGCACGTATATTCTCCTTGGTGGGGCGATAACAGTAAGTTGGACTTCCCCAGGGGGTACCATATTGAAATGTGGGGAGGAATGGGCATGCCCAGTTATGGTTTCTCATGGAACCCCAGTGAGTTCAATAAGTTCTTTGGACTGAAAGTAGGTGGTTACGGGGAATCGATACGTACCGATGTGAAAAAGTACTATGGGTCGGTCATCGGACTGGCCGGTAGGGGAGAGGGTATCGCCAGAAAAGAAAACTATTGCGAAATCGACCCGACCACTGTTGACGAGTTTGGTATTCCCGTATTAAAATTCAATTACCAATGGTCCGATTTTGAGGTCAAGCAGGCGAAACATATGCAAGACACTTTTGAAGAGGTAATTCATAATATGGGCGGGCACCCACTGGGCGAAAAACCCGGTAAAGAGGAAAGCTATGGTCTTGAGGCACCGGGAAAGATCATTCACGAAGTGGGAACCACCCGTATGGGCGACGACCCCAAAACATCGGTGACCAACAAATTCAACCAACTGCACGATGTGGATAACGTTTTTATCGTTGATGCCGGACCATTCGTATCCCAGGCCGATAAAAACTGTACCTGGACCATTATGGCGCTGTCCTGGAGGGCATCGGATTATATTATCGAGCAGTTGAAACAACAAAACATCTAACGACAATGGATAGAAGAAAAAGTATACAGACCCTTATTCTTGGTGCAGGTGCCGCTGGCTTGGCCATGCACGGCTGTAAAACCGAAGGGGAAAATGTCCCGACCGAAGAAAAGATCACCGAAGGTGCGGAAAAGTATTTCGGGCGTACCCCAAAGGAGTTGGAGCGAATTGAAAAGCTAAATGCCGAACAACTCTTCAACGCACACGAAATGGAGACCATTGCGGTACTGAGTACGATCATTCTGCCACCAAAGGAACCCCATGGAGGGCCAATAGAGGCAGGTGTTCCGGAATTCGTAGAATTTATGGGCAAAGATCTTCCCGTTATGCAGACTACCCTTTTGGGAGGGCTTATGTGGCTCGATCATAAAACCAATACGGACTTTGGTACCGAATTTAAGAGCGCTACCATCGAACAACAAAAATCTATTTTGGATACCATTGCCTATCACGATGTGGAAGTTCCCTTAGAGGAACAGGCCCTGGAAATCCAGTTTTTTCATTTGATGCGGGGGCTTACGGTATCAGGATACTACAGTTCAAAAGTGGGTATTGCCGACCTCGGCTATAAAGGCAACCAGCCCAATGTTTGGGACGGGGTACCGCAGGAAGTTTTGGACAAGCACGGTATTGCCTATGACCCGGAATGGGTGGCAAAATGTATAGACCACAGCAAACGGGGCGTTATTGCGGAATGGGACGATGAAGGGAATTTGCTTACCTGAACGAAACAAGGCCGACACCATACATTTTAAAATAAACAATACACGAAATTAACGATAACATGAAAAAATTCTTATTCATCCCGCTAACGCTACTTTTTACCCTCGTAGCAAATGCGCAGGAAATCGGGTTGCAATTGTATAGTCTAAGGAACCAATTTAAGACCGATGTTCCGGGAACCCTAAAGATGGTCAGCGATTGGGGCATTACCAAAATTGAGGCAAAAGACACCTATGGAATGTCCGAAGCCGATTTTAAGGCCTTGTTGGCGCAAAACGAACTCGATATGGTCAGCATGGGCGCCGATTTTGACGCCTTGAAGGAGCATCCTGAAAAAGTAATGGAAAGAGCAAAACGTTTTGGAGTGAAATATGTCATGTGCGCATGGGTGCCGCATGAAGAAAACAAGTGGGCCTTTGCCGAAACCAAGGAAGCCACCGAAGTGTTCAACAGGGCCGGGAAATTGATGCAGGAAAATGGGATTACTTTTGTATACCACCCGCACGGTTATGAATTCAGTGCTTGGGAAGACGGCACCTTGTTCGATTATATGGCGCAGCATGCGACCCACTTCACCTTTGAGCTTGATGTTTTTTGGGCACAGCACGGAGGTGCCGATCCATTGGCGCTCATGAAAAAATACCCTTCAAAATTTACCCTGATGCACTTAAAGGATATGGAAAAAGGAGTTGAGGGTAACCATTCCGGTCATGAAGATGTTGAGACCAATGTGGTTTTGGGACAAGGGCAGATCGATATCGCCGGAACGGTAGCAGAGGCCAAAAAATTGGGTATCGAATACCTCTTTATCGAAGACGAATCGTCTCGCGTGGTAGAACAGGTGCCGCAGAGTTTGGCGTATTTGAAAACGCTGAACGAAACCAAAATAGGGATACAGCTATACAGCTTGCGCAACGAATTCCCCAAGGACGTACCAGGTACCTTTGCCAAAATCAAGGAATGGGGTATCCATTATCTGGAAGATGGTAATGACGGCACTTATGGGTATCCGATGGAGGAGTACAAGGCCATGATCGCCGAAAACGATTTGAAGATGGTCAGCGTAAGTGCGCCCTTTGAGGAGTTAAAGGATAGTCCCGAGACCGTATTGGCAAGGGCAAAGAATTATGGTTCCAAATACGTGGTCTGTTTTTGGATTCCACATAATGGTACCGATTTTACCTTGGAGGATACCGAAAAGGCCATAAAAGTGTTCAATACCGCCGGAGCATTTTTGGCAAAGGAAGGAGTCCAGTTGATGTACCACCCCCATGGCTATGAGTTTAGGCCGTATGAAGGGGCTACCCTAATGGACCACATGGTAAAACAGTCCGAACATTTCGACTTTGAAATGGATGTATATTGGTTTGCACTTCCCGGTGAAGATCCCGTGGCGTGGCTCCAACGGTACCCGAACGAATTTAAGCTGATGCACCTTAAAGACTGCGAAAAGGGTGTCGGTGTCAGCCATACCGGAGAGTCCGATGTTGAAAATAATGTGGTCTTAGGTTCCGGTCAAGTAAATATTTCAGGGGTCGTAGCGGAAGCTAAAAAATTGGGACTGGAGTATTTGTTCATAGAGGATGAATCGTCTCGCGTGGTCGATCAAGTCCCTAAAAGTGTGGAGTACTTAAAAAACTTGGAATAGCGGTCCGTAACCTGCCATAATTTTAAAAGTGTTGTCTTCGAAAAGAGGCAACGCTTCTAATTTTTTATAGTAGCGACCCGTTAATAATACCATTATAACGTTAAAATGGTATACTAAAAAGTTGGTAATGAGGAATATAGTTTTAGCATTGGTAGGGATTACTTTCTTTATGGGCTGTTCCGAAGAGAACAAAGAAACGTCCCCTATCGAAAAAACGGTTTTGCCCAACATTGTTTGGTTGGTGGCCGAGGACCAGTCTCCGGAATGGTTTCCCATGTATGGCGATACGACCATTGCGCTGCCAAATTTGCAAATGCTGGCCAATGATGGGGTTACCTACGAAAATGCCTATTCCCCTGCACCGGTATGCGCCCCGGCCCGGAGCGCCATTATAACGGGAATGTACCCGACTACTTTAGGTACCCATAACATGCGCGCCCATGCCTCATGGCGAGGGGTAAACAACGAACCGACCATAGGTATTCCAAGCTATTCCCCGGTAGTACCTGAAGGTGCCAGAATGTTTACCGAATATTTGCGCGCAAAAGGCTATTACTGTGCAAATGGACCCAAAGAAGACTACAACTTTGAAAAAACCGATGCCGCTTGGGACGAAAGCAGTGACCAACGACATTGGAGAAAACGAAAGGACGGCCAACCCTTTTTTACGGTCTTCAATTTTAAGGTGTGCCATGAATCCCAGATATGGAAAAGAGGTAAGGACAGCTTGTTCGTAAACCCAAAAGATGTTCCCGTTCCTCCATATTTTCCCGACAATGATACCATTCGTCACGACCTGGCCGTTAATTACAGTAACCTAAAGCGGTTGGACGACCAAATCGGTGAGGTATTGGCGCAATTAAAGGAGGACGGATTATACGAAAATAGCATCATTTTCTTTTATGGTGATCATGGGGGACCTTTCCCAAGACATAAAAGGGCATTGTACGAAACCGGAACGAAGGTGCCGATGGTCATAAAATTTGCTGCCAACATGGACGCCGGTAGCAGGGACGATCGCTTTCTTAGCTTTATAGACCTGGCACCGACAGTGCTTTCCCTAGCGGGTATCGAGCCGCCAAAAGTAATGCAGGGAAAGGCGCAGTTCGGAACTTTCGAAGCAGTAAAAAAACCACGGTATACCTTTCATGCCTCCGACCGTTTTGATGCCGTTTATGATCGGTTGCGGGCGGTAAGGGGAGCACGTTATAAGTACATTAAAAGTTTTAATGCCGATTTGCCCCATGCGCTTCCGGTGACCTACAGGGAGCAAATGCCCACCATGCGTAATTTGAGGGCATTGCACGCAAGTGGCGATCTGAATGACGAACAGGCCGCTTGGCTGAACAGTCCAAAGCCGGAAGAGGAGTTGTACGATCTGAAAAAGGACCCGTACGAACTACACAATTTGGCAGCGGTACCAGCGCTGGCGGACACCTTACTGTTCTATCGAAAACTATTGTCCGATTGGATGACAAAAACTAACGATTTGGGCGGTTTTCCGGAAAAAGAACTCCTTGCCAAATGGCTCCCTAAGGGAGTGCAGCCTGCATTGCCACCCTTGGAAATGGAAGAGAAAGGGGATAGCATTGTACTCCTTTCCAAAAAAAGCGATGCTACCATTGTTTGGAAACGACCCCAAGATTCCATTTGGTCGGTATACAGTACACCCTTGCCCAATAAGGTATCTTTTGAGGCAAAAGCGGAACGCATCGGATTTATCGATAGTGACACCTTACGGTATCGGCAATAACCTTACCCTTTGCGTTAACGGAACAAAGAAAGTGATTTAGTGAAACAGTTGCTGCTGTCTTGACCATTTGCGGAACCAAATCCCAATTGCAAATTAAAATGGTATAATTAATGACGCCCATATATCAGAGCCGTTGGAGAAAAATAAAATAATTCTACTAAAAAGTTAGTAGTAGTACTAAAAAATTAGTAGTTTTATTCCAAAGCAATTGTTCGAATGCAGAAATTGACGAAAAGGGAAGACCAGATCATGCAGGTTATATGGCAGTCCGAAGAGGGGATGTTCATACGGGATATTTTGGGGCATTTGCCCGATCCAAAACCCCATTACAATACCATAGCCACTATAGTAAAGATTCTGGTGAAGAAGGCATTTTTAACTTCTGAAAAATTAGGGAATAGCGACCGTTATGGGGCTTTGGTCAGTTTGGAGCGTTATCGCAAAACCGATATTCTGGATATCAAGAAAAAGTACTTTAACAATTCCCTTCCAAAAATGATGGCGCACTTCGCTAAAGAGGAGCAACTTTCGGAAGCGGAGATTGCGGAATTGATAAGGATCATCAAATCAAAAAAAAGCGGGTAATGGTGTTGTATGTTATCAAAGCGGCTTTCGGCATGGCCATTATTTTGGGGTTCTACCGGCTTTTGTTAAAAGAAGAACGTTTTTTTAGCAGTAACAGGGCGTATCTTTTGGGAGGCCTACTCTTTACTTTCTGCTTGCCTTTTATGGTGTTACCGACATTGTTTTCCGATCAAGGCATACTGAGCGTTGCACTGTCGGAAGTAGGAGCGGCCGAGCCTTATGTAATTCAAGGTGATATTGGTGATGGGCCAAAATCGGAAGCTGTCGGTGCTGCCTTGGCAACCATACCAATACCCGAAGCAACCGCTACGGGTACTAAATTCCAAAGACCGCTATTTTGGATAGGGCTCGTTTATCTTTTTGGCATGGGACTGTTGTGCATTAAATTTTGTTATCAATTGTGGTGCGTTTTCAAGAGTATCGGCGATGGCGCTGATAAGTTTCACGATGGACGGTACGTCATTATCAATAACGAAATGCCCAGTGGTCCCTGTTCTTTTTTCCATTACATTTTTATAGATGCCGAAAAATATGACGATGTAGCCTATGCATACATTTTGGCCCATGAAAAGGTACATGCCCGCGTCTACCATTCCTTCGACCTGTTAATGGCGGAGGTTGTTTGTATGCTGCTTTGGTTCAGCCCCTTTACATGGATGTTCCGAAAGGATATCGAAAAAAACATTGAATTTCAGACCGACCATTTCATGCTTCGCACCGAATTGGTAGATCCGGAAGACTACCAAATGAATTTGCTTAGGACCGCTACGGGTCAAAAATCCTTATCCATCGTATCCAATTATAATAAATCATTAATCAAAAAACGAATCATCATGATGAACACAAAACAATCGAAACGCACAAACTATTTTAAGTATGCATTGATCGCACCCATGCTATGCTTTACCATTTTATTTATGAACCGACCATCGATGTTATATGCCCAAGAAAGTACGGGGCCAAGCGAATATTATGATGGGGATACGGGGGAACAAACCCCGTTGATGCGTGCCGCTGCGGATGGGGAGTTGCAAACGGTACGCCGTTTAATTTCGGAAGGGGCAGATGCCAATCAAATGATACGGGGCGAAGGAACCGCACTATACTTGGCCTTACAGCATTCCCATGTCGGTATTGCCAATGTGCTTCTAGCGCATGGTGCGGACCCGAACCTTGGAAATCGGATGGACGGTTTTCCGTTGTTGGTCGCCATTGCCAGTGGCGATGAGGATATGGTAAGGCGGATGATCGAAAAAGGAGCCGATGTGAACAAGTTGTTGCCGGGGGACGGGAGTGCACTGATCGTAGCATCAAAATTGGGATACCTGGGAATTGTAAAAATGCTGGTAAAGGAAGGTGCCGATCTCGATATGGGAGTCAAGGGAGACGGAAACCCACTGATCATGGCGTCTAAAAATGGAAAGCTGCATGTGGTGAAATACCTTATAGGGGAAGGCGCCGATGTAAATGCAGCGGTCAAGGACGACGAAACTCCACTCATTAACGCCAGTGAACAGGGACATCTTGCTGTCGTACGTTATTTGGTCGAACGGGGCGCCGATGTAAACCTATCTTCTACGGATAGCTCGGGCCGTTACCGTTCGCCATTAAAGATGGCCCGGTTGAAAGGACATACGGAAATCAGTACCTTTTTAAAAAGTAAGGGAGCCGAAGAATAATCCGTTTCAAATCGACTTGACCAGACCGAAAAAACGCTCTTTCGATATCGAAAAGAGCGTTTTTTCATCGTATTAAGGCGTTTTTTAGAAAAGATACAGCGGGTATATAAGTGCTATTGTACCGCATATGTTGTAACAGCGATCAATTTCATTGCTACCTTTTCAAATCGTTTAAAAAAAGCACTTCCTCAAGTCTGGAAAACCGTATAAAATCGTCACAAGAGGTATGGCCGGGAAAAGGGGCGTAGTGGTGTCTTTCGCTATCGTTGCGCCAAACCAACGCATAGCATATTCCGCTATCTTTCAATAGCGGGTGCAGTACCTTGGTAAACCAATTGGCGGTATTCACTTTTTCCAATCCGGTTTCCGTAAGCGCATAGGGTTTGTTTTTTGCTTTGGCCACGGTTTGTAGTGTCCTTAGATCTTTTTTTAAATGTCTTTTGAACAAGCCGGTGGTAAGGTGTTGGTATACATCTATCCCTAACATATCTACGTAAGCGTCCCCGGGGTAATAAGTCAGGTAGTCCTTTTTTCGGAACAGGAGGTTGGGCGAATAGCAATACAGCAGGTTATGTACTTTGAATTCCCGTACCAAAAGCCTGTGCGTTTCTCGCCAAAGACGTTGGTATTCCTGCGCGTTACAATGGCCCTTTCCCCACCAGAACCATCCGCCGTTCATTTCATGATAGGGCCGGAAGATTACAGGAATACGTTTGCCCTTTTTATCTTTCAAACTCCTAAAAAAATGTGCCAGGTTTTTGGTCCACTCATAAAGTGTATCGTATCGATCGCCTTCGGGAAGTAAGCTCGGTACGGCTTTGGTAATGTCCCATGCATTGCCATTGGACACTGGGTTGTCCGGATGCCAGCTCAAGGTAACGACACCGCCTTTTTTGTAGGCCTTGCGAATGAGCTTGCGCATGATGTCGAAATTGACCGAATCGATGCTGTTCGGTAGGGCCTTTTCCAAATTTCCCAATTCAAAACCGAATACCGCTGGGTACTTACCGCATACCAGGGCCACATCGCTTTTCATTTTTTTGCCGTTGTTTTTCCAAGTGATGCCATAAGAAAGGGCATCTTGGTGCCCGAAGGCATAGCCTTTTTTTGGAATTTCGGAAAGGCGTCGCAACAGTTCGGCCGTACGCCGAGTCATTTTTTTGCGTATTGTGGTGGTGGCGATTTTTTTAGCATCTGTCATATCGCTGAAGGTACAAATGAAATTCGATCAATGAACTGAAAAGCGACCGAACCCCGTTATCGGTCGTTCGGGACAGGCCGGTAATCCTTCGGGTTTCTCCTGTTTGCTGTCAATTAGTTCCTAAGAGGGAGCGCCATTTTTTTAAATTGTAACAAGCGCAGGTCGATCGCCTCCTTACCATCAAAGGCCAGTGCTTTTAGCGTTAAAAGATGCCTTCCTTTTCTCAGGGGGATCACGCCCATGTTATGCGGCTTGAATTCCTTTATATAGGACTCCTTTCTGGGAACACGATCATGTTCCATTCCGGTGATGGGAGCGTCAAAATTTTCCCTTAAACGGGTGACCAATTTGCTCTCGCCGTGGCTCAACATAAGCCCAACCCCGTTGTTGTCGGCCTTTGAGGTATAGAGCAGTTCTACTTCAAAATTACCATCTTCCAATACTTCCACATCCCAGGTGATGGAATCGTTTTGGCTTTTCCAATTGGTGAAAAACGTATTGTTCGGGTATTGGTTGCTTCTTTTTATGTTTCCGTGTGGAATGCCGTCCCTCGCAGGCATTTGGGTGTATATGGCCCCAGGATGCCCCAAGGTAAAGGGCCGATCATCGGTTTCCCGGGTAAGTGGGGCCGTTGCCATAAGCCAATCGGCTTTCGCCTGCTTTAGGGAATCCCTTAGTTTTTGGTTTTGTAGACCGATGTCAGTAGTTTGGCCGGGATCGTTTTTCATATCATAGAGACGGTCTTCATGGTCCAAACGATAGCCTTGGGTACGTACGCTGGTATGGCCGTTCCAATGGTTGTAGATCAAGCGATCCTCCCAAGGGGTGTCCTTATCTCCTTTTAAGATCGGCGAAAGGTCTTTTCCATCGATTGATAAATTTGTCGGGCGCGTTACATCGGACAAATTGAGCAAGGTCGGTAGAAGATCCACGGCACTAGCGATGTGTGCAACTTTTTTACCGGCCGGCAGCACATTTTTCCATTGTATGAACAAGGGACTTCGAACGCCGCCGTCGTCGGTACTTCCTTTTTTGCCGCGCATTCCCCCGTTATAACGCCATCCGTTGGGTCCATTGTCCGATAGGTAAATGACGATGGTCTGCTCCTCGAGGTCGAGCTCCTTTAATTTGGCACTGACCCGCCCTACATTATCATCTATATTTTCTACCATGGCCAATGCCGCTTTGGTAAATGGGATGTCCTCGGTTTCCGTTCCATGGTATTTTTGTTCCAATTCCCGATCTTTAAAACGGTCCCAGTAACTGTCGGGGACCTGCATGGGGCTATGCGGGGTATTGTAGGGCAGATAGAGCAAAAAGGGACCATTTTTGTTTTCCTCCATAAATTCGAGTCCCCTTGTGGTCAGGTCGTCGGTCAGGTATCCCTTCCCACGGACCAATTTTCCGTTATATTCCAGCATAGGGTCAAAATAATTTCCCCAATGGCCGGAGGTAAACCCATAGTAGGTATCGAAGCCCTGGGAGTTGGGGTGATAGGGCGGTTGCATGCCGTTGTGCCATTTACCAAAAGCACCGGTCGCATACCCCTGTTCCCTTAGCAATTCCGCTAAGGTGAGCTCTTCCGGATTCATTCGTTCCCCTCCCTCCGATACCCAATGTACGCCGGTTCTGGGGTAGTACTTTCCCGTGAGCAGTTCGGCGCGGGTAGGGGAGCATACGGGCTGTACAAAAAAATGGTCGAAAGAAACCCCGTTTTGGGCAAGCGCGTCGATGTTGGGTGTTTTTAAATTGGTATTGCCGTGTAAGCTCAGATCTCCCCAACCCTGGTCATCGGCCAAAATGATTACGATGTTGGGCAGTCTTTCCAGAAAAGGTTCCGTGCCAGTTTTTCTGCTATCGGTCTTGCAGGCGCTGGCGGCCCACAATAGACATAAAATTGCAATGGAAACTCTGATATTCATTTGTTCTAGTGTTTTATGATGAGGTGATGGGTTAAAGTCGCACTGCAACCCCGACTACCTTTGTTCAGCAACATTTATAAGTGTTCTTTATCGTCCGCGGCCCGAAATCCGTTGTTCTGGGTAACCTCTCGATACCAGATCGCCGAATTTTTTGGGGTGCGCTCCAATGTTTCATAGTCAACATAATGCATACCGAATCGTTTGGAATACCCCAATGCCCATTCAAAGTTATCCATAAAGGACCATACGAAATAAGCCCTTAGGTCTACTCCGTTGGCAATGGCCTCATGGCAGGCGGTCAAATATCCTTCTAAAAATTCCTGTCGTAAGGGATCGCGTATTTCGCCGTCTTCTATTCGATCGTCAAGTGCACAACCGTTCTCGGTGATATAAATGGGCGGGTTTCCATAACGATTTCGAATCCATTCCAATAGCTTTCGGCATCCCCAGGGGACGATGCCCCAATTCATACTGGTCATTTTCCATTTCGGGTCGGCGGTCAACTGCACGTACTGGTCCTCAAAAATACCTCCGTTTCCATATACCTCGTTTTGCACCTCACCATTTGGGTCTACATCGGAGGCGTAAAGGGTAGTATAGTGGTTGAGCCCGAAAAAATCGGAGGAGTCCTTTAGCAGGGCCTTATCCTCTTTGGAAAAGCGGGGCAAACGGTCCCCGACACGATCTTTCATGGTCTGCGGGTAATCCCCCAAATATATCGGGTCGGCAAACCACCCCAGAAAAAATTCCAAGGAGCGTTCGGCGGCGTCCTTATCGGCCCGTGATGTGGTCAGCGGTTCCCGCCAATCGCAATTGTTGGTAATCCCGATCGTTCCTCCTTGCGTTTTCTGAAATTTTTGACGATAGCATTGTACGGCCTTTGCATGGGCCCTTAAAAGCTGGTGTGCCACCAAGTAGGGCTCGTTTTTAGATGTTCTTCCGGGGGCGAACACCCCTTCCCCATATCCTAAAATCGCCACCACCCAAGGTTCGTTCAAGGTAATCCAATGCGTTACACGGTCCCCAAAATGTTCAAAACAGATGCTGGCATATCGGGCGAAAAAATCAGCGATTTCCGGATTGAGCCATCCGTCTTTTTCCGTTTGGAGCGCCAGCGGAAGATCCCAATGGTAAAGTGTCGCCCAAGGGGTTATTCCATTGGCGATAAGTTCATCGATCAGGTTGTTGTAAAAAGCGATTCCCTTTGCATTGATTTCGCCCCGACCATCGGGTTGGATCCGGCTCCAAGAAATTGAAAACCGATAGGCCTTTACGCCCATGTCGGCCATGAGGGCAACATCTTCCCTATACCGATGATAGTGGTCACAACCAACATCGGCATGTTCATTGTTATGGGTTCTGCCAGGGGTATGGGCATGGGCGTCCCATATGCTCCAGGCACGACCATCGGTGGTAGCGGCTCCTTCTATTTGATAGCTTGAGGTAGCGGAGCCCCAGATAAAATTCGAAGGAAATGTCAATAGCTGTTTTTCAATCATAAGGCGCAATTGATTACCGTAAGATACGGATATAAAAATCTTTAAAATTTTAGAAAACCGCAACGCGGATACTGACAAATTCGAATACCAATTTGAAAGGATACGGATTTTTACGACGGAAAAATATTCCTATCTTACCTGCGCAACGGAATACTACCAATGGCTCATTTTAATGGGCAATTGGTGTAATACCATTTTAAATTTGAAATAGCACTAATAAATGGTTTCTTTTTCAGGTATTCTTCGTTAAAAAATAGAACCGTAGCTAAGGCTATGCTTCCATTTTTTGCCTTGAATACCCAAAAAATAATTCAATTTCTATACCCACTATTTCAAAGTTAAAATGGTATAAAACTTCCAATCAAACTACTACCAATGAAAATATGGAAAAGGCGCAAAACCCTAGCTTTTGTGTGCACGTTTCTATTTTGCCTTATGGCGTGTTCCGAAAAAGAACGGAACCCTAACTACTTGATCGATGGGAGCCTGAAAAAATGGCAACCGGTGACACTGACTTTTGACGGTCCCAAGGTCTCCGAAACCGATAGTGTCAATCCCTTTACGGAATACAGTTTGCTCACTATTTTCACTAATGGCGAAGATACTTTACGTGTACACGGCTATTTTGCGGCTGATGGGGATGCGGCCAACTCCGGCGCTAGCTCGGGAAACAAATGGGAAACCAAATTTTCCCCTCCCAAAACTGGCTCATGGACTTTTGAATCCTTTTTCCGCAAGGGAGCGGGTATCGGTATCGTTCCCGATACTGCTCTCGAGAAGGTCGATTTACTTTGGAAAACCAAAGGTTCTTTCGAAGTTGCTGAAACCGATACCACCGAAACGGGTTTTTATCGGACAGGAAAACTGGCCTATGTCGGTAAGCATTATTTGGAGCGATCGGAAAGCGGGGCGCCATTTTTAAAAAATGGGGTAGGCAGTCCGGAGAACTTTTTAGGCTATTGGGAGTTCGACGGTACGTTTGACCATGGCGGGGCGGATACGCCGACATTAATCGATGGATTACACCGATATGAACCGCATACCCGCGACTGGAAGTCGGGAGACCCGAGTTGGGGCAATGGAAAAGGAAAGGGTATTATTGGTGCACTGAACTACATGGCCTCCAATGAAATGAACAGTCTGTATTTTCTAACCATGAACGAACATGGTGATGGCGACGATGTATGGCCTTGGATTGAACCTGAAATACAGACGCGTTACGATGTGAGCAAATTGCAACAATGGGAAATGGTATTTTCCCATATGGATCGCTTGGGAATAGCCATGAACCTGTTTACGCAAGAGACGGAAAACGATACCATTCTGGACAAAGGTGACTTGGGCGCCACCCGTAAATTATATTATAAGGAATTGGTAGCGCGGTTTGGGCACCATTTGGGCGTGGTCTGGAATTTAGGTGAAGAAACCAACCGAAATGCCGACCAACTAAAAAGTTATGCCGGTTATATTCGGCAACTAGACCCCTATCGTCATCCCATCGCCGTGCACAACCATGTTCGGGTAACCGGAAAACGGATGGAGGGCAGACCGCTCGACCCGATAAAGGAGACGCTTACGCCAATGCTAGGATATGCCGATTTTGAGGTGCCTTCCCTCCAAATGTTCGACACTACCGAGGTACATCGTGAAGTCCGTAAATGGCGCGACCTTTCGGTAAAACACAAAAAGCCTTGGGTGGTATATTTGGATGAGATCGGACATTGGGATATCGGTGTCACTACGGACACTGCCGCAAATAACAACCATCAAATGGTCATGCGTTCCAGCCTCTGGGGAAGCCTTTTGAGCGGTGGTGCGGGAACCTCCTGGTATTTTGGGGGGCTGGATACGCCCAACAACGATATGGCGGCCGAAGACTTTCGAACACGGGAACAATGGTGGCAGATCAGCGGAAATGCCAAAAAGTTTTTTAACGATCATCTTCCCTTTTGGGAAATGCAGGGGCATGACGAGCTGTTGAGCAATCCGAAAGCCTTTTGTTTTGCCAAGAAAGACGAAATATATGTGGTGTACCTCCCCAAAAACGAACGTACCGAACTGGAAATTGGTGATGGGGCCTTTACCATTGCTTTTTTTGACCCCTGGGCCGGAGGCAAGCTATACGATATGCAGAACGGGGGGTGGGAAATTACCAAACCCAATAGCGTCACCTTGTCAGCGTTGAACGGGAAAAGCGACATGGATTGGGTTATTGTGATCAAAAGAAAGTAGCCTATTGCTCTTCGGTTTCAGATGCATTCCGAAATTATATTTTATCTCTAGGGATATCACCTATTACGGGAAAACAGAAACAGTATAAGAAGTATAGGGAAACCTTGTTAAACATTTTAACATGAAAAGAATTTTAGCCGTTATAATGTCCTTATGTCTATGGACGTCCTGCAAAACCGAGAAAGAAGCGTTACCGATGGTTTTTCCAACGGACAGCTGGATCGAGAAAAGCCCGGAAAATTTGGGGATAGATGCCGTTAAAATGCAAGAAGCCCTAGATTATTTGGCCTCCGAATCCGGTGAGGACGGTCTGGATGAGGTGTTTATCGTCCGTAACGGGTATCTCATTTATAAAGGGGACAGTATTCATAAAAAGCATAACATTTATTCATCTAGCAAATCATTTACCAGCACGGTGCTCGGTATTTTGTCGGATAAGAAGATCGTAGATGAAAATACGTATGCAAAAACTATTGATACCGCCCTTTCGGAACAGTACCCCGAAGTACGATTGAAACACTTTTCCAGTATGACCTCAGGCTATAGCGGTAAAGGCGTTAGCCGATGGAACGAACCTAGCGAAGATTGGTCCTGGACGCCCTATGCCATTGATTCGGCATTGTTCGCCCCGGGTACCCGATATGCCTATTGGGACGAGGCGCAAATGATGTTCGGTCGCTTACTGACCTTAAGTGCAAACAAAAGTTTAAAGACCATTTTTGATGAACAGATCGGAAACGCTATCGGTATGGGAAGCTATGATTGGGGTACGGAAAACGATCCCGACATGCCGGAAAAAGTGTTGAACAATGGTTGCACGGGCGTTACCATAAACGCGGAGCAACTGGCCCGTTTTGGACATTTTTACCTGAACGAGGGCAATTGGAACGGACAACAATTATTGTCAAAAGAATGGGTGAAAAAAGCGACCCAAAACCAGGTGTTCGCAAAAGAGGTGGCCGATACCGACCGAAAAAAAGTTGACGGTAGGGGCTGCTACGGCTATAACTGGTGGGTAAACGATAAAATGCCAACAGGGAAATGGCACATGCCCGACGCGCCCAAATCCCTGTATTACGCTAGTGGACTGCACAATAATATGTGTTTTGTAATACCGGAATGGAACATGGTGTTCGTGAGAAGGGGAGAGGATGGCAATCCCGAAAAAGGAAAGCCATTTGTGTACAACGCGTTTTTTAAACGGATGGCATTGGCGGTGAAGTAACAACACCTACTTTTTTAGTACTTTCGGTACGCAATAATCATCTTGTAAACGAACCCAAGACGGGTTCTTAAGCATCAAACAAAAACGCCATGACCAAACAACTGGGTTACCTCTTTGTTTTTTTACTGCTAGTTTCTTGTAAGGAAAAAACAGAAAACAAGGATGTGGTGGAGCACCCTTTGCCCATGGATACCATACAAGCGAAAAAAGAGCTAGAACAGAAAACCACCGAAACAAAAACCTTTCGGTCGTTCGAAAAACTGGCCGATACTACTTTTGTGCGTTTGGCCGATTTTAGCGATGGTTTCTCCTATGATCTGCGTTATGCTACCGAGAACAATTTTTTAAAGGAAAAAGTGTATGATTGTGCCGAATGTTATACCAGGGTAAAAACGGCAAAGGCCTTATTGGCGGCCAATAAAGCCTTTCGGGAAAAAAAGGTGCGGATCCGTTTTTTCGATTGTTACCGGCCCAATTCCGTACAGTACAAAATGTGGGCCATAGTACCCAACCCGCAATATGTGGCGAATCCTAAAAAAGGGTCGATCCATAACAAAGGAGGCGCTGTGGACATCACTTTGGAAACCTTGGACGGCAAGGTGCTCGATATGGGAACCGATTTTGATTTTTTTGGAAAGCGGGCCTATCATGATATGAAAGATTTGCCACAGGAAATATTGGAGAACAGAAAGTTACTAAAAACAACGATGGAGGCCCATGGGTTTTGGTCTACCCGGACGGAATGGTGGCACTACAATTTGAACGGTGCCCACAAAAACGAGATTGCCAATTTTAAATGGGACTGTAAGTAATAATTACTATGGAAAAGAACATGTACTACGAGGTAGCTTTAAAAAGAACTTTAATAAAAAAAATCACCCGTATATCACCGATGGCTCTAGTGTTGTTGTTGGGCTTTAGCCTCCTTCTATCGTGTAAGGAGGACGTAAAGGCCCCTGAGAAAACAGCGTCTAAACCGAACGTATTGTTCATTGCCGTTGATGATCTTAACGATTGGATCGGCTGTTTGCAAGGGCATCCACAGATAAAGACGCCCAATATGGACCGTTTGGCGGCCATGGGTACCTTGTTCACCAATGCCCATACCCAATCCCCGATCTGTAATCCTTCCCGAACCAGTTTGTTGACAGGGTACCGCCCCTCTACTACCGGCATTTACGGGCTTTCCCCTTGGATACGCCAAGTGCCCGATCTTAAGGACATGGTGACCCTACCGCAATATTTTTCTGCGAACGGCTATGCCACCTATGCCACGGGCAAAATATTTCATGGAGGATATGGCAAGGGAAAAGACCCTGTGGAGTTCGATAGTTTGGGACCTGCTTCCGGGGTAAAGACCGCTCCTCCAAAAAAGTTGGCCGGTGAAACGCCCGGTGGTAACAATCCATGGGTGGATTGGGGCGATTTTGGACTAAAGAAAGAGGATACCCAGGATTATGATATCGCCTCTTGGGCGGTAGATGTGTTAAAAAATACACCGGAGGAACCCTATTTCCTGGGAGTCGGTTTTTTTCTGCCCCACGTTCCCCTTTTCGCTCCCACGGAACATTTTAAAAAGTATCCCAAAGATTCGGTGGTCATGCCGCCGATGTTGGCCAATGATCGGACCGATACGCCACGCTCGTCCTGGTACAATCATTGGGACGTTCCCGAACCGCGTTGGAAATGGTTCCAGGAAAAAAAGCAGGATACCCTTTTTGTTCAGGCTTACCTTGCTTCCATTTCGTTTGTCGACGATCAGGTGGGAAGGGTATTGGACGCTTTGGAGGCGAGCGGACAGCAGGATAATACGATCATTGTGTTATGGTCCGATCACGGATTTCATTTGGGCGAAAAAGAAATATCGGGAAAAAACACGCTATGGGAACGCGCTACCCGGGTTCCGCTTATTTTTGCGGGAAGAGGTATTGGCGTGGGCAAACGGTATGCCGAACCGGTAGAACTGTTGGATATCTATCCTACCCTTAACGAACTTTGCGGACTGCCCCCAAAAAAGGATTTGGAGGGACATAGTTTGGTGCCCCAATTGACCGATAGCGAAACTCCGCGCCCATGGCCGGCCATTACCACCAACAACTGGAACAACCATGCGGTGCGTACCACCAATTGGCGCTATATCCGCTATGCGGACGGCGAAGAGGAATTGTACGATATGAAGAACGATCCCAACGAATGGGAAAACCGTATCGATGACCAACAGCTCAAACCCTTGGTGGATAGTTTGGCCTCGTGGCTTCCCAAGGAAAACCACCTTCCGTATACGGGAAACTACCAGCGGGTATTGGAGTATAAAAACGATTCCATTATCTGGCAGGGAAAGGCGATCGAAGCGTCCGATCCCATTCCCGGGTTGGAATAGTTTAAAGAAAAATCGAATATGAAATGAGCCATAACAACTCTTGATACCGACCGAAATGATTATTGGCGAATTACATCTGACCATTAAAAAACAATAAATGTAAACAGATGAAAAAAACTGTCCTTTTAACCTTCTTTAGCGCAATGGCACTGTTCGGTAGTGCACAGGATACTATAATTCCGCTATGGCCCAAGGGGCTTATGCCCAACTATATTGCCTCCGATGAACGGGAAACGCAGGAGCGGGCGAACGGCATGTTGAAGCTCAGAAAGGTACAGGAACCAACCATCGAGGTATACCTTCCCGCAAAAGGAAACGCAACGGGCGAGGGGCTATTGATATTTCCCGGGGGCGGTTATGGCATTTTGGCCTACGATTGGGAAGGGACCGATATTGCAAAGTTTTTGAACGGAAAGGGGATTGCCGGTATTGTAGTCAAATACCGACTGCCTTCCGATCGTTCCCAAAAGGAAAAACACCATGTGCCGTTAATAGACGCGCAACGGGCGCTTCGGTCCGTCAGGAGCATGGCGGGCGAATTTAACTTGGATGCCGATAAGATCGGCATTATCGGTTTTTCGGCAGGGGGGCACCTTGCGGCTACGCTCGGGACACAATTTAATGAGAACGTGTATGCTCCGATCGATGCGATCGATACGGAAAGTGCACGTCCGGACTTTATGGCCTTGTGCTATCCCGTTATTGCGTTCGGGGAAACGGTGACCCATAAAGGTTCACAAAACAATTTGTTGGGAAAAGATGCGGCAGCAGATTTGATAAAGCGGTTTTCCGCTGAAAAACAGGTTACTACGGAAACCCCGCCTACCTTTTTGGTACACGCCCTGGACGATGTTGCGGTGCCGGTGGCGAACAGTCTGCTCTTTTTGGAAGCGTTAGAGGCCAAAGGATGCTCCGCGACCTTACACGTATATCCAAAAGGGGGACATGGATTTTCATTGGCGCGGGACGACCGTCATTTACGGGGATGGACCGAGCGCATGGTCGAATGGATCAGCAGCCTAGAATGATATTTGCCGGTTCAGGGCCCCATTTGCCGTTTTAACGTCTTACATTCCATTTGGGAATTGCTTTTTTGTACTTTCGGTACACGGTTATGGAAGCACTACGCACATTTTTAAATCATTCCGAAGGGCTGTCAAAAAATGATATGGTTTTTTTGATCGATCATTTGGAGGAACGGCGCATTAAAAAGGGAACCGTACTCTTTGAGCAAGGGGCAGTGGTCACCACTATTTTTTTTGTAAGTACCGGAATACTCCACCATTTTAACTATACGGAAAAAGGAGAGAAAAAAACCATCGACCTGCACGATGCGCCTTGCTTTTGTACGGACCTCGAAAGTTTTACCGAAGGAAAATTGTCTAAGGATAGTTGTGTGGCCCTAACGGATGCTACCATTTACGTTTTGACGAAGGAGAAATACGATGCTTTGGTAAATACCAATGTAAAATGGAGCAATTTTGTAAAACGGGTCATCGAAAAAACCTTGGTCAACATTCTTGAGCAATTGAAAACCATCGCGAATAAAACGATCGAGGAACGATATTTAGAGCTGGTGAAAACCAAACCGGATATCGTACAAAACACTTCCGTTGGAATATTAGCTTCCTATTTGGGCACGTCAAGGGAAACCTTGCACCGTATTCGAAAGAAACATCTTTTTGCTTAACGTTAGCGTGCCCTAGTTTCTTAATTTTTTGTTAGTGTGTCATTTGACACAGTGGTTTGGTTATGGATGAATGAACTTTAAGCTATAACTAGAATATCCTAGACTATAGACAATGGGTATTCGTTAAAACCAACATTATGAAAACGCTTCTTTTTAGTACGGCACTGTTTTTTTCCATTTTTGCTTTTTCGCAATCAAAGGATACCGATAAACGGTTCGAGGCAACGATCGACCTTAATGTGGGGGCTGCGGATGTCTGGACCTTGTTGACCGATGTGGCCCGGTGGAAGGAATGGGACACGCATGTAATCGATGCAAAACTTATAGACGGGTTTGCGCCAAAGGCCCAGGGAAAATTGGTTACCAAAAATGCCAAAGTAATCGATTTCGGTATACAGGAGTCTCAAGAAGGGGTCGGGTACACGCTACGGCACAAATTATCCTCGGGAACCCTTTTTATCAAACGGTCCATTTCGGAAACCGATTCTGGAGCGCTGCTTACGGCAAACGTTTGGTATACCGGCATTTCCCCAAAGAATTTTAAAAAGTACATGGGGGAGGATTATACCGGTATTTTAGAAGCGGAGTTGGTCACTGTTAAGGAGCTTTTGACCGATTGATCTACAAACGGGGATCAACCACGTTTCTTTTGTTAAAAGTTTTTATCAAAAAGTTGTCAAATACGTTCCGAACTGTTTATTTTTGCCGTTTTAATTTGGGTGTAATTTTTAATTCTCCCAAACGCAGGATGTGGTCCTTCGGCTCCGCTCAGAATAAACTGCACTACAGTAAGTTCAGGGCCGGTCAAAAACCGCTTAGGCTTGATTAATTTTAAGTTTCAAAAAGTAAACTTCGGGATGTGGCGCAGTCCGGTAGCGCACTCGGCTGGGGGCCGAGTGGTCGCAGGTTCAAATCCTGTCATCCCGACCGAACGGAAAAGTGATTTACATTAGTAAATCACTTTTTTGTTTCCGAACTTGGCTCCGTGAGACTGTGGTACATGTTTTTTTGAAGTTTGCCAAGTATTTGGATTGTGCGGTCTAATGGGTAAATGTTGATAAAATTAATATATTTCGACATATATTTATAAGGTGTCGATGTTATCGACATAGTAGCATTCAGGTGTCGAAATCATGTATAATCCGAAAAGAAGCATATAACGATTTACCGTAATAAATCGTTCTTTTTTGTTTGACCACAACTTTTCCAACAACGCCAATCATCGATTCAAGTGTAAAACCGTTTCGAGCTTATTTGAAACCGGTCCTACCGGGATGGGAAAATGAAGTTTTAGGTTTCCGGAAACCCTCGGCACCGTTCAAAAGCGATACGCTTCCGCTTTGAGTACCGATAACGGTATTCATAAAAGAATAACGTCAAAGCTTCTTTACAAATTAAAAAATAGTTTACTTTAGCGATTGTGAAAAATAAAATGCAAATACGGACAGGTCTGCTGGCAATGTATATGTTGTCCCTGCCCTTGCTGTTGGTTTTTCACTCCCGGACGCATACTCAAAATGCGATATCCATCGCTACCGGAGATGTTGATCAGATTACCGTTGACCACGATACGGATTGTCAGCTCTGTAGTTTTTATTTTGATCAACAACTGTACGTGGAAAATTCGTTTAGTTACGAATTGGCCTCCTCTCCGTACTATTTTCAGGAGTTTCCGGTAGCATCTCCCGTTGTTCGAACACAAGAACAGCAATACCTGCGTGGTCCCCCCGTGGTCTAACATCTTTTTTATCTAGCTAACGATTGGTCGGTTCCCTAGGGTACCCGGTCATCATGTCGTATGCGGTCTTTTTTAAGATCGTATCCTCTTTTTGTTAATCACATTTACATAGTTTCAGATGTTGGAAGCAATCGATCTTTCTAAAAGATACGGTGGGCACGAAGCATTGCGCAATTTGAACCTTTCCGTTGCCCAAGGCGAAATTTTCTGTTTGTTGGGCCAAAATGGCGCTGGCAAGACCACCACAATTAATTTATTTTTAGGCCTGCTCGCGGCAACGAGCGGCAAAGCGCTGATCAATGGTGTTGAAGTAAAACCAAACAGCAACGCTACTTCGAAAATGATCGCCTACATACCCGAAGTGGTGCAGTTGTACGGGAACCTTTCCGGGATCGAGAACCTGGATTTTTTCAGCCGTATCGCCGGGTTTCGTTATGCGAGCGATGTCCTGGCCGAATACCTCTTAAAGGCGGGACTACAGGAGGCCTATCATCGTAGGCCACTGGCTTCGTACTCCAAAGGAATGCGCCAAAAAGTAGCGATAGCGATCGCCCTCTCCAAAAATGCCGATTTCATTTTTATGGATGAACCCATCTCCGGTCTGGATCCAAAAGCCGCTATGGAATTTACGGCCATTTGCAAGGAATTGAGCCAAATGGGCAAGTCGATTTTCATGGCTACCCACGACATCTTTAATGCGGTGAACGTAGGCACCAAAATCGGTATTATGAAAGAGGGCCGCTTAGTATATACGTCGGATACCGCGGCCGTCAATGCCAACGAATTACAGCACCTTTATTTAAAAACAATTTAAAAACGAGAGATCGGGGGCGTTACAATGTGCGTGACCCATTTTTATGGGAACGTCCATTTAGTGGCGATCCTCCGGTCGAAACAATTCATCACTTATGAAAATTACACCTATTCTCTTCACCTTATTCCTTTTAATGTTCGTCGGTGCAGGCTACGCGCAGGTAGCGGTATCCGGTTCGGTAGCGGATCAACGGGGAGCTCCCGTTTTTGGGGCCACGGTATCCCTGACCAATACCGACGATGCCTTCGGCGTACTTACCGATGCCAGTGGTGCCTACCAACTGAACGTTCCTCCGGGGAGTTATGCGTTCGAGGTGCGTTTTTTGGGGTACGTATCCACTAAACAAGCGATAACCGTTAACGCGGATACCCCTTTGGATATGGGAAAGATCGAATTGATGGAAGCTACGGAAAACCTCCAGAACGTAGAGGTTATCGGTCGCGCCAGAACGGATTATAATAGTGACTACTCCTTTTCGGCCACCAAGGTCGCCATCAAGAACAAAGAACTGCCGCAGGCCATTACCACGGTAACCAAGGAATTGATCGCCGATCGCCTTGCCTTTCAATTGCCCGATGCGGTAAAAGCGGTCAGTAATGTTACGGTTACCGGCCTATACAACCATTACAACATACGGGGTATAACACAGGGCGATGACGGACAAATGCTAAACGGTATGCGTACGCGCCAATATTATTTTCTGCAACCCATTACGTCACATTTAGAACGTGTCGAGGTCATAAAGGGGCCCTCATCGGTAACGTTCTCCAGTGCAGATCCGGGAGGTACCGTAAACATGGTGACCAAAAAACCGTTGACCGAAAAACGAAGCGAAATTTCGTTGACTACGGGAAGTTTTGGTACCCTAAGGGCTACCGCCGATTTTACGGGACCCCTAAACGAATCAAAAACCTTGCTATATCGCTTTAACGCTGCCTTTCAAGAGGCGGACTCTTTTAGGGATGTCGTAAACAACAACGCTATTTTGATTTCCCCCTCTTTAAGTTATGTCCCTAATGAAAGGACCTCGTTAAATGTGGAAATGGTCTACAGCGATGCCGAGGGGAACCTGGATAGGGGACAGCCCATTTTTGGTGCCATTAACGGGGAATTTGATCTCAACAGTACGCCAATTACCAGAAATGTAGGGGCATCCAGCGACCATTACAAAAACAAAGAGTTCGTTTTTATGGCCAACTTCAGTAAAAAACTTACGGAAAATTTTGGTTTCAATGCCCAGTTCATGAAACAAACGTGGGACGAAGATCTGGCCGAACATAGAGTTGACGGTACCGCGGTGGATATTGAGGGTAACGTGATCCCTACCTTGGCAAGGTTGCGATATGATGAAAGGCAACAATTTTGGGAAACCGATAATTTTAGTACGTATTTGACCTATGACATCAAAAGCGACAAGATTACCAATAAAATATTGGTCGGGTACGATGCCACGCGTTGGGAACGGAAAATTGGAGCGGGATTTTTACGTGCCAGGAGATATTTGACCGTCGATGGGGGACAGTCCAATTTTGACCCGGACAATGCGGATAATTTTCAACAAATGGTCGTAGATGGTGTAACGATGCCCGTACCGGCCGTTCCCCATTTTAACTTGGAAACCCCCTTTAACGGGGCCAGAAATACAAATGCCTACAACCTGGCCGAACTGACCATACCGGCAAATTTAACGAGTTCGAACGGTATCTATTTTCAAAACCAATTTAAGGTCGGAAAATTTTCGGCTTTAGTAAACTTGCGCTACGAGTGGTTCACGGATATCTTTAACTATGAGGCGGATGAAGAGGAGTTTAAAACCAATGCTTTTGTACCGCGACTGGGTCTGACCTATGAGGTGACCAATACCATTAGTGCATATGCCACCTACCTCGAAGGATTTCAACCGCATACGAATACCGTATCCCTATCACCGACCGCCGAAGGGTTCTTTTGGTCCGCTTCACCGAGCAGGTTCAATCCTTTGGAAAGTAGCTTAACGGAAGTGGGCGCTAAAGGGGAGTTCTTAAATGGGAAGGTATTTGCGAACCTTGCAATTTTTAATATCACCCAAAAAAATATCCTGCTAGGGGATACCTATGATCTGGAAACCCTGACCACAAGGGGCGAGCAAAGAAGTACCGGTTTTGAAATGGATGTTTCCGGTTACGTATCGCCCAACTTTCAGCTTACGGCATCCTACGGTTTTTCAGATGCCGAAATTGTGGAAGATGCCATAACGGAATTCATTGGGGAACCGATCGGGGGGGCGCCTCGGCATACGGCAAATTTTTGGGGACGTTATGATTTTATGAACAACACCTTAAAGGGCATTGGAGTCGGTTTTGGCGCACAACATGTAGACGAAAGATTTACTTGGTACAACCCTACCTACGATACCGATAGGCTGTTGTTACCGTCATACACGGTGTTCGATGCCGCCGTTTACTACAGACCAAACAATACGGGGATTCAATTGACCCTTAAATTGAACAATTTGTTTGATGAGACCTATTGGTTGGGCGGTCTTAACCCTTCCAGGCTAGGTCCGGGCGCGCCAAGGAATGTGCTTCTCAATGCAACCTATAAATTTTAACGGTTATGAAGAAGATCAACATTGGCTTGTTTGGTCGGTATTTTCTTAAAAATGTAATGCAGACCAAAGTGGTATATGTGCTTTGGGGCATTTTTACGCTGTTGACGGTTTATGCCGCGGTCAGCGGTATCCATAACTATGAGGAACAAAATACGATCAGGAAGGAACACCAACGCAAGGCGCGTCAAAGTTGGGAAGCCAATCCCGATAAGCATCCACATCGTATGGCGCACTTTGGATCTTTTGCGTTTCGTTTGAAGCAACCGTTGAGTATGTTCGATTACGGTATCGAAAGTTTTACCGGAAATGCTATTTTTTTGGAGGCGCATCGGCAAAATAGCGTTAATTTTTCGGATGCGGGCTTCTCCACCGGAACCTTGCGCTTTGGGGAGTTGAGTATGGCGATGTTGTTACAACTGGTATTGCCTTTGATCCTGTTCTTTTTAGGGTTTTCTACGATCGCCTCCGAGAAGGAGAACGGAACCTTAAAGATACTGTTGTCCCAAGGGGCCGGCTGGAAAGAGATCTTATTGGGCAAATCGTTAGGGCTGTTTGCGCTTGCGTTGCTATTTTGCACCCCGATTGCTTTGATTACCCTCTTTTTTCTGTTTTTTAGCGAAACCCCAATGGACCCATACGATACCTGGGGGAGGTTCTTATGGTTATTGGGAGGATATCTCCTATTTCTATGGATTTTGAGCGTGATGAGCATCACCGTATCCGCTACGGCACGTTCTTCCAAAAACGCCCTGCTTACCTTATTGGGTATTTGGTTGCTCATGGTGGTGCTGGTTCCCAAAACCGCACAGGCCATAGGAAACGCGGTGTACCCCACGCCCTCAAAATTAAGTTTTCAATCGGCGGTTGAACGGGATGTGATCAAAAAAGGGGATAGCCACGACCCCAATGATCCGTATTTCAATAAGCTCAAGGATTCCGTTTTGGCCGTTCATAAGGTAGATTCCGTTACCCAACTCCCTTTTAACTATGGAGGTTTTGTAATGCGCGAAGGGGAAAAAACGAGTGCCAACCTCTACGGGAAACATCATGACAGCCTGTTGCACATCTACGAAAAACAGAACGACCTTAGCCATTATGTTTCCGTTCTAAATCCTTTTTTGGCCATAAAGACCCTGTCCATGGCCTTCGCGGGAACGGATTTTAAAGGTTATGTGGATTTTCAGCGGCAGGCAGAAACCTATCGCTATCAATTGGCACAAGAGATGAACACGCTTCAGATGGACTATATCAGTACCAAAAAAATAAGTGGTTCCGAAGGGAAGCAACACGTGGTCGGTCATGAACATTGGGAAGAATTTCCGGATTTTAACCATCGGGCACTACCGTTGCAAAGTGCTTTTCAAAGTACCTATTTGGCGCTGCTCTCCTTGCTGGGGTGGGGGGTGTTTTCCATATTAGGCTTAGGATATCTCTCTAAAAAAGCAAAAGCAATTTAGCATGTACAGACTTCTTTTTTTACAGTTTTTAAGATCAAAGGCAGTACGTGCCGGTTTGTTGTTAACGCTTTTGTTGGGGGGAATAAGCATTGGTATTGGGCATCAGTTTCTGGATCAAAAGAATGCCGCTATCGATGAGGTGGAACGCTACCAAAAACAACATATCGAACGAAATGTGGAACTGCACAAGGACGATTTGGGGCTTTTGATGTATTACCTAAAATTTGCTTTCGTAAACAGTCCGGCCAGTCTAGCGGGGCTTTCCGTCGGCCAAAGCGATATCAACCCGATTATACAGCGGATCACGATCAAAAACCTGGAGGGACAACGTTATGACACCGATCTGGTCAACCCCATGAATTTACAATCGGGAAACCTGGACCTCTCCTTCGTCCTGATCTATCTTTTTCCGTTGTTGGTCATCGTTTTTACGTTCAATTTGCTGTCCGAAGAAACGGAGACCGGAACTTGGCGACTGGTAGCGGTGCAGGCTCCCTCAAAACGAAAATATCTTTTGACCAAGCTGTCCGTGAGGGCGGTATTGGTATATGCGGTGTTGGGAATATTGCTTATCGCCGCCAAAATAGCACTGTCCATTCCTTTGGATGTTAATTTTATGATGGTGGTACTGCTATCGATAGTTTATATCGCTTTTTGGTTCGGGGTCTGTTTTTTTGTGATCGCGTTCAACAAGGGATCCCATTTCAATGCGCTGTTGCTGTTGTCTACATGGTTGGGACTGCTCATGCTCTTGCCAGCGGGCATCAACGCGTATATAACCAACCGATACCCCATTCCCGAAGCATTGACCACCATGATCAGCCAACGCGACGGGTACCATACCAAGTGGGATATGGACAAAACGGAGACCATAAAAAAGTTCTATGGGCATTATCCGCAATTTGAAACTTTTGGATATCCGACGGAAGGCTTCAATTGGACGTGGTACTATGCCATGCAACAAATGGGCGATGACGATGCCCGAAAGGACACCGAAGCCTTATGGCAAAAAATCCGGAAACGGGAGAGCGTGAGCAAACGGGTTTCCGCGTTTTTGCCGAACATGCACCTCCAATTGGCATTCAATGGACTTGCCGGAACCGGCCTTGGGGAGCAGCTCGATTTTTTGGAGGCGACCAATGCCTTCCATGAAGAACTGAGGTTGTTTTTTTATCCCATGGTATTCAAGGAAGTATCCGGTGACCGTGTGGATTGGACAAAATTCACGCCAAAATATTGGTCCCAGAACACTGAAGGGGAAAACCCGATACGGTATCTGTGGCCATTGCTAAGCGCCGCTTTTATCGTAATGCTCGGTTGTGCGGTCGTTTTTAAAAGATGGTATTGAACCGTTGGGCGGGTGCCCTTCGGTACCGAAAGGCTTATGCGGAAAGGCTATACCATTTCAACGTTAAAATGGGATAACATTATTAATCGGTAAAACAGTTTCAATATGAAAACGCCCGTACTTAAATTTTTAGCCGCACTGTTTTTGTTGGTTTCTTGTCAAGAGCAGCCGAAAAAAGGATATGATGCCTCGATCATTGATCGGGAGAAGATCGATCAGGTTTTCGGGCACGATGTATCCCAAGTACTGTTCGACCACTTGTATGTGGTGTTGGACAGTGCTACTTACGCACAAATGACAACGCATGACTTTTTTAAGGAAACCTATGCTTCCATCGATAAGGGACTTCCCAATTTTGAGGCAGTGGACGATAGTACCACCACCTGTTATTTAAGGGGGCATAAACATTTTATAGAACTGTTGGGCCCCAATAACAGTTACAATGAACCTGTGGGGAAGAGTGGTATCGGTTTTGCGCTCCATAATAAGGGCGAGCACTTTCATTTGGGGGTAAGTCCGAAATTGAAACAGACCGGAACACCGTATTTAAGTGCCTTCGAAACGGTGGACATGCCTTTCCGAAACGAACGGACCACTTGGTTCAAAGCCTTTTATTCCCCAAGTTTGGGGACCGCCCTACATACCTGGTACGCCTTTTATAATCCCGCTTTTTTGGACAGTCTGCATCAAAAGGAACATCGAGAGTATTCCCGGAAGGAATTTTTGAAGGAATCGTATGACGAGGGACAGCTTTTTGAAGGTATAAAGACCATTGATATGAGCTGCACCTCCCGGGACTACGATAGAATTGTCCAAGAGATGCGGCAGTTGGGATGCCAGCTGATAGCAAAAGATGAGAACACCCTTACCATTGCCAGCGGCGACGTATCCATCAACCTTACTCCTTCCGACACTATTGCCTACAGTCGTATCGATCGTATACGGTGCGGGCTGAACACACACCATTCCGGGAGTACCCGATTGGGTAACATTACCATTATCGATACCGGTATGGAATCGATATGGAATTTGGAAAATCTATATAAAAAGTCTAACTGAGTTCATTTAAAACAAAAGAAATGAGAACATCCTATTCAAGTATTTTACTGGTCGTGACCCTAATAGGTATCACCGCGTGCAAACCGCAGAAAAAAGAAAAGTTGGAAGGCGATACAACGGAAGAAGCCGTTACCGTTTCCAGTGAAAACGCCGAAACGCCCTTGGAATTGATCAAGTTGGAAGGCTCCCCTTCATATGAAGCGGCCGCTTTGGAACTGCAATCGCCGGGTACGGGTACCATTGCAAAAGGGAGCGATGCCGATTTCGTTTTTCAGGTGAACAATTATGAACTGAAGGCGCAGACCAAAGGTCCCAACGCCGAAATGCTGGCCAATTCGGGAAAGGGGCAGCACATTCACTTTATTCTGGACAATCAACCCTATTCCGCCCATTATGAACCCCAATTCAAGAAAGAACTTCCGGACGGAGTACACCATTTGGTGGCTTTTTTAAGCCGATCGTATCACGAATCGGTTAAAAATAAAAACTCGGTGGTCGTTCGCAAACTGGAAGTAGGGGAGAACCCGAAGGACTCATTGGGGTTGGATATGAAAGCGCCGACGCTTATTTACAGCCGTCCCAAGGGAACCTATTCCGGAAAGGACACCGAAAACCTGTTGTTGGACTTTTTTGTACTCAATACCGTGCTCTCGGAGGATGGAAACAAAGTGCGGGCCACCATTAACGGTAAAACATTCATGATTTCGGAATGGGCGCCATATCTTATTAAAGGTCTTCCTATGGGAGAAGTGACGCTGCAACTGGAACTGGTCGATAATCAGGGTAATTTGATCGCCGGCCCGTTTAATCAAGTAACCCGTACCGTCACCCTGGAACAATAGGTAGTATCCTTTTTAAAATAACTTACAAAACGCTATGAAAGCCAGTATTACATTGACCGATCACCCCAATATATGGGGCAGTTTTACCAGTGGGTTGTGCCTTGCACATTGTGTGGCGACGCCTTTTTTATTTGCTGCACATCCCGGGCATGTTCACGGGCATCATGCACATCCTTTTTGGTGGGGATGTATCGATGTGCTTTTTATAGTCCTGTCATTTTTGGCGGTTTTTTGGTCCGTACGAAATACATCAAAATACTGGATGAAATATGCGCTTTGGATTTCTTGGGCATTATTGGCGGTGCTGGTCGTAAACGAAAAGTTGGAGTTGTTTCCCGTAGCCGAAGCATTTTTTTATTTTCCGAGTATCGCCCTGATCGTGTTACACCTTTACAATCGCAAGTATTGTAGGTGCCCAAACGAATGTTGCGTTCACGAAAACCAAAGCCTAAAGGGCGATGGGTGAGCGATTGGTTATGTTGAATTGTGAAGGACGCCTTTACGCCTTGGGAGGGTCTCATGGCGTTGGTGTTGTTACGTTTTATGTAGCAGCTTCTTTTTTACCGGTCATTTCTTATTTTTAGTCATGCACAAACTTTTTTTTATCGGTTTAATGCTTTGCTCGGTCCACGTAGGCGGAGCGCAAAAAAGCATAAAAAAGGTCCTCGCGAACACCACCGGGCCTTTAAAAGAAACGCTTCGCTGGCATGTTCAAGATGGTCAGGGAAACAAAGGGCATTTGCCGGTGGCCATCATAAAAGGAAAAACCGATGGTCCGGTATTTACGGTAGTAGCCGGTGTGCACGGGTTTGAATACCCCCCAATCGTTGCCGTACAAGAATTGATGCGGGAAATTAAGCCAGAAGCACTCTCCGGGACGATTTTATGTGTTCCTATTGCGAATACCGCCTCGTTTTATACCAGAACGCCCTTTATCAACCCACAAGATGGTACCAATTTAAATGGTGCATTTCCTGGGGATTCGGTAGGGACCATTACCCAGCGTTTGGCACATCTGATCACTAAAAAAGTTATTCCGGAAAGTGATGTTTTTTTGGATGTTCATGGTGGCGACGCCAATGAGGACCTGCTACCCTTTGTATGTTACTATAATAACAAGAACCGCCCCGAAAGGACCCAAATGGCCGAGCTACTTGCCCAGGCCAGTGGATTTGAATATATCGTTTCCTATCCCTATACCCTAAAAGATGACGACCCCGCAAAATATGTGTTCAAACAGGCCGTGCAAGATGGAAAAACGGCCCTGAGCATCGAGTGTGGAAAATTGGGGAACGTACAGGAAGAAGCGGTAGTTTTGATTAAAAAAGGCATATATAATATGTTGCACCAAATGGAGATGTACGATGCCCCGACGATGCCAAAACCGAAGCGGATACGGCTCAACCATCAAACCTATATCAGGTCCAACGAAAAAGGAATTTTTTATAGTGACCATAAGGCCGGGGATGCCGTCAAACAGGGGGATGTTGTAGGGTATACCACGGATGAGTTCGGTGAACGTATTGCCGAGTATCGGGCACCGTCTGGCGGTATTATCCTCTATAAGATCGCGACCCCACCGATCAACGTGGGCGATACGGTAATGTGCATCAGCACCAATTTGGAGTAATACCATTTCTGGTTTAACTGTGGTTATCCTTGCCGTCCAGTACCGTTGTTATGTTTTAACATCAGAAATGGTATTCGATGGTACCTTTTAGCTATTGAACTCATTTAGACTTTTTGGATTGAAGCGAAAATTATCCATTTTAAGGCCTGTTGAAGACTTTTTTGAGTGGTCACAGCAATAGTTCAACCTATGCACTTTAGTGCATTTCGCTTTAGCTTCTAAAAAAACCTACTTTTGCTATTATGTTGGAACAAAGGGTAAATGGACATACGGTCTCTCGTCTTTCGGTGCATATAGTCTGGAGTACGAAATACCGATATTCTGTCCTTGTGGGAGATGTGCAAAAGCGTTGCCGTACGGTCCTGATAGAGATCTGTGACGCGGAAGGGGTCAACATTTTGAAAGGTGTGGTAAGTAAGGACCATGTCCACATGCATTTGGAGTATCGCCCGTCCCAGGATATCAGTACGCTTGTCAAGAAGCTAAAGGGTCGAAGTTCCAGGAAACTTCAAATGGAATTCCCGATACTGAAGAAGAAATATTGGGGCCGGCATTTCTGGGCTATAGGATTCGGCTGTTGGAGCACGGGCAATATAACGGATAAAATGGTGGACGAGTATTTGGAGCATCATCGTAAGTCCGGTAACGATACCGATGCTTTCATACTGGAGTAGTCTTCCGAACAGCTAACTTTAGCTGGGTTTAAAAACCTATGGTACTTTAGTCCATAGTGGTTTAGTTTCATAGCAGGGCTACGGGAGGAAAAAAAGACAAAAACAGGGCTGTAAAGGGCAATTTTTTAGCCAATTAAAAAAGTCTAAATGAGTTCATTAAGTGATTTATTTCTGTTCAAGAATTCTTTGGCAATGGTTTCGGCCACATGGTGGGAGGAATGCCATGTTCGGTGTACTTCTGTTGCCCATTCAAAGATCAAGGCCTTACGATCGGATGCGTTTTTCGTATTTTTAAGGATATCCGTTGTTGTGATCGTTCCTCGCTTCAATACCTCCGGCGGGATTAAATATTCGTTCTGCTTGTCGATTTTATAAACTTTCAAATAATTGCTGAGCATCGGTGAATGCCGGTAGCTCCATTTTACGTCATGTTTCAGTATTAAATGCAATCTGGAAAGATGAAAGTGGTTGTTCCATCTGCCGTGAATTTCGGGATGTTGTAAGGTATGGGCATCCACCATCAGAAACTTATACATGTGGTTTTCCTTCTTGGAAAAGTCTATTTCGCCAAATCCGAAATTAAATATTTCCAAACATTCATGGATGCCACGTTTTGTATTCGCACCGCAAAATTGACAAGCTCCCGATTTTAAAAGTAGCACCCCGTTCTTTGCTGCGAAATCAATATAATCTTGCATGTTTTTTAGTCATTTTTAACCGCTTGGCCCCCGGTGCTTCCCGTCTTGCGCGAATAAAAATTTTCGGATGCCATTTTGGTTTAATGTTGCCCTATGATCATTTTTCGTTCGCTGGTGAGCCGTCTTATACGAATGAACGTAGATGAAAAAACATCCGAACGAAGGCTTACACATCAAATTTATGTGTAAACTGCAGGCCGCCATAATAAAACAGATAGATCCAATAAAAAAACTGAAAGCACAAAGAGACAAAAAAGTGCTTCCATGGAACCCTTTGTCGGGACATCAAAAAGATACCGAACGCCAGTGCTACCAGTTGAACGATACAAAATATGGTGTACAGTTCGGTTTCAAATTGTTTTGAAGTAAACGGGGAACAGCTGGTGACGAGGATAAAAACCACCAACATTATTGCGGAGGGCAATAACATGTTCACATTCAATTTCAATACATATTTTATCAATACTCCTACGATAAGTAGGGGTAAGGCAAAATAAAATATGTTAAAGAGGACGACGCCATTCATTTGGATTTTTTTATGGTTTACATTATTATGTGCGCTAAAGTGGTTTCATTCGTTACGGGTGTTGGTTGAAAGAACGCACGTTAAAAGCATACCGGTTTGGTTGTGGTTTGGCCATACCCTTTAAATTAGGTATGTAATTTTGATATTTTTTTGCCGGTACCTCTGGTGTTTTTCAATCGGCCCGGTAGCCCGTAAAGTTACGGCAATTCGCTGCGGAATAGCACACCTTTTATTGGGAAATGGGTATCCCCGATAATGGTATGCCATCGTTTTTGAACAGGAACCTATAGCACACTGAAACTGCGATCACGATAACCGTAAGGCAATGTCCATACTACTGTAGAACCGGGAGAACACCTGGTTTTAAGCTACCTTGGATTCCAGTAAAAGAACGATTGGGAATTGAGGGTGCGGATGGACCCAATAGCATTCTTTTTTGACATTTGTCAACAAAAAACCGGGCCATCCCCAGTGGGGTGCCTTGGAATGGAATCCGTCAATCCTTACCTTTATTTTATTTGATAGGACCAAGCTATTTATGTTATGAGCACCGTAGTAATCGATATTATCAAAAGTATAAGCAACATTAGCGATGCCGCGGAAAGCGAGCTCACATCGATGATCGGTTCCAAATTCGTACAGCGGGGGGCCTATCTCCTAAAGGAAGGTGAAACTTGTTCCCATATCTATTTCATGCAATTTGGTTTTGCGCATCAGTTCAAATGGAAAAAAGACCAAAAGATTTCCAACTTCTTTTGGACCAATAACGATTTTGTTACCCATATGATATCGTTTTTGACGCAGACCCCTTGTAGCGAGAACATAGAGATCCTAAAGGATAGTAAAATATACGCCCTAAGCTATGCCGACCTGCAGTACATGTATAAAACGTATCCTGAATTCAATCATTTTGGGAGATTGATGTTGGAAAAGTATTTTTTGGAGATTGCCGGCCTTGGGGAGCTTTCAAAGATAACGCCCGCGCAAAAGCGATATGAAAAGCTTGTGGAGCAACGTCCCAATCTTCTTCAACTGGCCACTTCGGGACAAATTGCATCCTATTTGAACATGTCCCAAGAAACCCTGAGCAGAATACGCGCAAAACGACCGTAGTCCCTTAAAATAGATGTTTCCGTTAGAAGATTTTTCTTCCGGCAGCTCCTTGTTCCGCTGTTTTTTTTGATAAATATCAAAAAAGGTTTCATTTCATAGGATATCCCGGATACGGAATACTTACGGTACCCCCTTTCACGTTATCATTGAAATTTAAAATCAAACCAATGATGAAGACCAAACGCCTACCCTATTTGTCATTTATATGTCTTATTTTTTTATGTTTCGGTTGTGAGACCGAAAGCACTGTCGATGTTTCGCAGGACCGTATATATGTGGCCTATGGTGCCTTGTGGGACGAAGCCCAAGACCTTACCATTATCAATGTTACCTTTTCTCTGGGAAACTATAATGGTACGCGCTTGGAACTTGCCGAAGGTGCTGCCATCAGCTTTAATGGTGATGCGGTACCCTATACCTCATTGGGATATTACGAGCTAAAACTGACCGGTTTTGTGCAGACCGGAACGTTCGAGTATATCGATTTGAACGGTAACGTTTTTCAAAACGATATTTCCATTGTCCCGATAGCTTTTGCGGCAGGGACGCCTACTGTTATCGACAGGTCAAAATCCCACGAAATTCGGTGGGACGGCCAAGCGGTGGGGACCGGACAGTCTTCCGTTGTAGCTACGGTGGTACCCTCCAACTTAGGGGAGACCAAGCTTTTTTCCCAGACCGCAGAGGGGGCCACCTCGGTAATGCTTACGCCGGACGTTCTGGGCCAGATAGCAAACGAACAAAAGGGACTATTGGTCTTGGAACGTATCGAAGCCATGGATGCCATGGATGCCACGGAAGCGGGAGGACTCGTTACGGCGCGATACCGTCCAAATGCCCTGGATATCGACATCGACTAAAATTGGACCGCAGCGCGTTCGACCGTGCCTGTGATAAAACCATGGCACCGGTACCGTGCGGGCAAACGGGATACGGAAAGAGTTTTGTCTCCATGCAACGGTCACAGCGTAGTATCGAATGTAGATGGCCCGTTAAATACATATCCTTGAAACGACTGCAAATTGAAAAACAACATTTTACATCATGAAGCACCTATCATATAACAAGAAATCGAATATGGATAAAATGAAATCGGTTTTGGCCTTTTTGACCGGTATGGTCTTATGTTTACACGGCTGTACTTCGGACGATGCTACCGAAAATAACGAAGCGCCGACATTGGTCGGTCAATGGGAACTTTCAGCGTTTAAGGTCTCCGATACCGTTTCGGCGCCACAGTTATTGGTCAGTGAAGCGATTATTGGCACACTGATCGAAGCGGACTGTAAAATTTTATCGTATGATTTTAGGGCGAATGGGGACGTTTTTACCGAAAGCACGATCCTATATATTAGTACCGATCCCGATAACATCGTATGTCCGACCGGTTCGTCCGATTCGTTTCAAGGTACTTGGGAGCTGGAAGGAGATATCCTAACATTTGACGACGGTCAGGGTACGCCCTCGGAAGGCGCACGAATACGGTTGTCCTAAAATGAATTTATCATTTATGGGGAAGGTCTGAGTGCGGAAAACCGCTCTGGAACGGAATTTATTTTATCGCGCAAATGATTTTTTTTAAATTGACAGGTGTTATGCTCTCATTGATCAACGTATGGAATTTAAGCCTTTTACCCCTATGAAACTACCCATTAGTACTCTCTATAGCGGTCTCGTCATGATGCTCTTAGGTGCCTGTTGTATCGGTTGTTTGCCAAAAGTTTCCGAGTACCCCTTTCGTTCTGATACGGAACTTAAAAGAGGTGCCCAGGAATTGTCCGATAATTTGGAGGAGTATATCAGAAAATGGGCAAGGGGGGAAGTACCCGCCGAACTGCCGGACAACATATTGCCCAAAGGATATGACACCGAACGTTTTAAAAACGTTCGCCTTGTTCCATACGGGGAAATCGACCCGGAAACACAATGGGTCTCCAGAAAGGCACATGATATCGATTTCAATAGACTATACGGTAGTTTTCCCGATCCGCACTGTACCTATTTATTGGCTCCCATCATATATGCACCATTTGGGGCGAAGATGGTCATTGAAGGGGAGTTTCCATATTGTCGCTTCTTCAATATTCAAACATCGCCGCCATTTGATGGAAAAGGATACCGTTACGACAAGTTTGCGGGAAATGGGGAAGTGGCCATTGTGGATAGCGATATGGTTCCCAAACCGGGGCACGTAAATCCCTTTACGCCCAACGGGGACCGAATGGCAAAAAACCGTTCCTATGAAGTAACCTATATGATGGCCATGGGAAATGCCAGTGCCTTGGACCCTTCGCATACCCCGCCCTATCGGGGCGATGGCCATATGCGGTATGGCAGTGCGATTCAGGTACAGGGGCCATGGGGAGAAGATTCCAAAAGTGGCCATGGGAGGGGCATTTGGGACTTCGGGGATGTTTGGGTGCGGTATTACGGTATAGACCACGATAAGTTCCCCTCGGGGGGCGTGGCATTGCCCAAGATGTACTTCCAACTCAAAACGGGCGAACGATTTACTGTCATTGCCGACTATGAAGGATTCATTGAGGCCTCCGAAAAGACCATGGCCAATAGAAGTATTGGAAACAATGATCCTGCCGCCTATAACGGAAAGGACGTCGGTTGGGACAAACAGTTCGGTATTTTTCTTCAAATTGCGACCGGTGGGGCAAGGGCATTGTACAAGGATACCGAAGCGGATAAGGAATACGTGCGCAACCTGCACAAGGGCATCACCGGCCGAGGAGCTGATATGATCGCTCCCGCCAGTTTGGAACCACACGCTACAGGTTGCAACTACCATGGATATCTTACCAATGGCATGAGTATTAAAAAAGGGAACGTTTATGCGATTTCGGGGAAGATGCCGACCTTTCCGGATACCCGCGATGGGGCGGGCCAACTCCAACCTGCACAATGCCGCTACTGGAGCTTGACGAGTTATGATGCAAGTTTCCCCTTTTCAAAAGTTGTCGGTCTTGAAAACACTTCTATTATGGATGATGAGGTGGTTCTTGACGATGACAGAAACTACATTATCGTGTATTCCCGGCCGGAAGACCGTCCCAAAAACGCTGTTCCCGAAAATGGGGTAACCTGGGTCGACTATGGAAATACCTGTACCCAGGCCTTTACGCTGCGATGGGTTTCCGTGGGACCGGAATGGAGCTTCGACAAAACGCCCGACGAACTGCATTTGCCTTGGAAAAAAACGACTTGGAGCGGAAGCGATTTCGATAGGAACATCATCGGTAGGAATGACCGAAACGGGTTTTTGGGAGCGTACCATCCCGTTCGGCATTATATGAGTAAAAAAACATTTGAAGATTTGGGAAACCTGACCCAAACGGCTTTGCCCGATTGGAGGTAACCTCCTCCAAAAAGAACATTTTTGATAACGCCGCCGTCATTGGTTTCAATGTAAATGCCCTTACTACCGGCCTCCCCTTGGTAATCTGGATTTTCAGGGCCTCTGGTATGCATAAAAAGAGAGGCCAACGACCCAGAAATGTTACAGACCGGTACAACAAAAACTGACCGCTGATTCCGCTCCGGTCAAGAAAAGAGGAAGTTCCTGCGCCGTTCCGTAGCTGCTATATAAAAACGGACGGTCCTGTACCGCCCCTGACTGCGGGGGAATACCGCCCTGAAAGACATCGCCCCTTTTAAAGAGTACCCAAGCCGCTTCGCCATCATCGACGTTCTCCATGGCCTGATCGATCGTTTTGAATGCTGCGATAGTGCCGGAGGGTGTCATTGGGTCGCTTCCGATGACGGGAGAGGGAAAGGAGTATACCACGCCATTGTTGGTGCCATCGCTGTCGCTTACGTAAATAATCTTATCGGCCTTGTTGGGATCGAGTACGGTCCAGCCATTGGAAATTTGCTGTGCGTAGCTATACCATAGGAACAGTGCAAAAAATAGGGAGGGTATTTTTCGTTTCATCAGGTAACATTCGGAGTCAATACGATTATACCGGTATTAACGAAAAAAAGAGGGCTTCGGATGTTTGAAAATCGGATAAATGTTGATTTTTAAGGGGTTATAGGGGCGAAAAGCCAAAATAAAGTCAATTTTTCTAAAACGTTTTTTTTATCGATAGCCGTGGACTGCTATGAAATCGTTTTGATTTACTTTATGAAAAAGTTTAGAATAATTGCAGGGTATAACGAGTATCTTAGGTATGGAATCCCGGTCAAAAATGAAATTCGAGACAGACGCACAAACGGTGAAGGATTTAAACCTTTTTTCCGAAAGGGACGAATGCATATTTAACTGCTACAATTATACCAATACCTTCGGTGGTAAAGTATTGCTTCGAAAACAAATGAGCACGCCGAGCTCCGATTTTACCACAATCGACAACAGGGTGCGGGCGCTTGACTATTTAATGGATTTGACCCCGGAATTTGAAATCCTACAAAAGGACGTAGCCTATGTGGAACATTACCTAAGGCTGGATAAAAAACCACTGCAAGATCATTTTATCGATGCCTTTAAGGACGCCCTAAAAAATAAAATTAAGGCTACCAATGATTATTACCTTATCGGAAAGGGAATCGATGCCATTTTAAAACTTTATCGCTACCTACGACAATCGTTCCTGTACCATGAGGCTTCTCGATTACCAAGTCTTTTGACCGGTATCAAAAGTAAATTGGACGCCTTATCGATTCCGCAGGAAGTACTTGTCATCCCCGAAAAAAAGACAAGGAGGCGGAGTGGCCGCTTTATCAATCGCCTGGATAATTTTTTTAGGGACCGTACTATTCTCGAATTGAAAGATTTTATGGAAGCCATTTACGAGTTGGATGTGTTATTCTCCCTTGTAAAGGCCATGCAGAAAAATGAGTTTTCACTGCCGGAATTTGAAAATGTTAGATCCGGAACTTTTTTATCCATAAAAGACCTCTATCATCCTTTGGTCGATAGCCCCGTAAAAAATAGTATCGAATTAAAGGAAGATGATAACTGTTGTTTTTTGACCGGTCCGAACATGTCCGGGAAATCCACTTTTTTAAAGTCGATAGGGCTTTGTGTCTATCTTGCACACTTAGGATTTCCGGTGCCGGCAAAAAAAATACGGCTCACGCCTTTTCATGGATTGATTACCACCATAAATCTTTCCGATAATTTAAATCTAGGGTATAGCCATTACTATGGGGAAATACAGCGGATGAAGTACGTGGCACTACGATTGGAAAAGTTACAACGTGTTATTGTGATCATCGATGAAATGTTTCGTGGTACCAATGTAACAGATGCCAGATACGGTACCGCGGCGATATCGGCCGCCTTTACAAAGATAAAGGAGAGTAAGTTTTTTGTTTCGAGCCATATTGTGGAAGTGACCGGCGATTTGCAAGAAAGTAATCGTGGTATACAATACTGGCATCTTGGTATTGGTGACGAGAAGGATTTGGAAAGCTATGCCTATGCCTTACGAAAAGGTGTTGCGCACCGGAAACTTGGCAGGAAAATTTTGGAACAAGAAGGAATACTGGAAATTTTAAATCGGGTTTGCGATCGGGGTTGACCAATCTTCACTATATAAGACTTCAACGGGTCGGTCAGTAATAAAAGGAGGAAAGGCTATGGATTTACGTCATAGGAGAATCGTAAAGTTTCCGCCTTATTTTGCGAAATGGTCATGAATTTAGTGGTGATCGCCACATGTTGGACCAAAGTACCCTATTTGACCGTATCCGCTGCAGTAATCAACATATGTGGCGTTAATTTACTATGATTATAGTGTAGATGGGGCTTTGTACACAGTCCGACGAATAGTCTATATTTAGGTATCGTTTTTGAAAACACGCTAAGGCCAATGCTCATGGAATTTGCTAGACATGTACTTTTATGTTATGCACTGTTAAGTCTTTTGATTAGTGGGGGGTTGTTGTTCAATGCTCAAAATAGGACCTATCAATATCTTGGGGTATTCGTTTTGGTCTTTGCTTTTGAAACGTTGGACTTCTTATATGTTACCAGCCCCTTATTACAAGGGTATCCGGCGTTCTATATGCTATTGTATCCCATTTGCCTTTTGGCAGGTCCGGTGTTATGGTTTCATTTATGGCTGTTCCGTTTTGGTCCCGAGCACCCGCTTAAAAACCAATGGTTTCATTTTATTCCGTTTATAGTGTTTACCGGATTTACGGTCTATTTGTTTCGTTATCATGGAACGGAGCGGTTGTCCTATGTAGCGTCCATTTACGAAACCATTGTAAAACCGTTGAATTACCTTAAAGCCATACATGTTTTCATATATGCCGTTTTGATTTTAAGGTTCTATGAACGGCATAAACGGTATCTCCCGACCGAAAAAAAACAGTATTTTTTTATGATCATGTTGATCTATTTGACTACCGCGGTCTTGGTTACGGTCTTAACGGCGGTAATGGTAAATTATACTTACTTCATATATTACTTTTTGTCGACTGCCGTTTTAAGCTTGTTTGTGGGTTATGTGCTTTATTACAAACCTCACGTATTCGCCCGGCTGCGTAATAAATATGCCGGTTCCTATCTAGATCAAGAGACGATTCAACGAATTACAAATAAGATAAATGTTTTTTTTGAAGAGCCTGGGAATATCCTTGATCCTCAGATATCATTGAACGATTTGAGTATCGGTATTGCAGAGAAAAAACATTGGATTTCGCAGGTGCTTTCCGCCGAAATGAAAACGAATTTCAACGATTTTGTGAATGAAAAACGGATTGGTCACGCAAAAAAAATATTGGAAAACCCAGAACATAAGAATCTGAAAATCCTCGCGGTTGCCTTGGAGTCCGGTTTTACGAACAAAAGTACCTTTTATCGTTCCTTTTTAAAATTTGCGGCGTGCAGCCCGAGTGCCTATCGCAACAAAAAACAGGTTTCAAATAATTAGGTGCTACTTCTTTTTATTGAGACAGTGATCCTTTTTCCATAGACCTGCCTATTTTCGGAAAAACAAATAATTATGATGAAGGTATTTTACATTATCATTGCTTTTTTAATGACCTTTGGTTGTTTTGCCCAAGAAAATGAACATTCCAATTTTGACCCCAATTCCCTTAAACCACTTATTGTAGAAGCAAGTACTACTTTGGGGAAGGCTATTAAACAAAAGGATATTTCGTTGTTGGCCGGCCTATATGATGAAAAAGCGCATTACCTGCCCAATGATGCCAATGCGATACATGGCCAAAAGGCCATCCTTCAATATTGGAAGGCCTCCTTCGATTTTATGACCGACCTTAACCTACATATGGAAACCTTGGAAGGTACAAGGGCATTGCTTTACGAAACAGGAACCGGTTCGGCCTATATCCGTTCCGAAGATGGAGAAATCGTAGCATTACCCTTTAAATATGTAAATGTTTGGAAACGGCAAATAGATGGGAGTTATCGTGTGGTCATCGATACCTTTAATCAACTTGCAACGGAGTAAGTGGTTGGCCCCTTGTTGTTTGTTGGTTGACTTTTGTTGCTACGGCTATTTGAGAGAAAAAATGCTCTTTTTAAGGCCAGTGCGAAAGTGTACGTCCCAAGAGCAAAAACGCCTTACATTTTTTATACGGTTAGCGGCACCTCGGTTACATAGCCTTGTTTTCCACCTAACGAGGTGAACTCATCTTTGCTAACATTTTTATTTTCGAACAAGTCAAAAAGTTATGGGTCGGTTCAAAAAAACGTTTGAAACTTGCAGTTCGTTCTAAAAGGGTACCACACTCCCAAAAACATGCTTTTGTAACACATCTGGTTTTTCCGGTCTAAAGGGTAAAAACAACAGAAGATGAAAAAAGCGATAAGTATTTCCCTTGTCATAATTGTTATGGTGATTCTTGGATTAACCTATATGACGGCGCAGCAAGTACCCGAGCTAACGCCAATTGCGGCACATTCCGAATACGATAATACCCCTGACCGATATCTTACGGTAACCAGAATCAAAAAACCATGGATCGCTCCGAAAAACTACGTAGTGAAAAAGTTTATCGAAAGTATACCGGAATTTGAAAAGGTCGATGGCCTACTGTTCAAATCGTATGCTTTTACAGAAGATCACGGCCATTTTGGCGGTATATATTTGTGGAAAGATGAAAACGCGGCAAAAAAATGGTTTAACAGCGCTTGGCATGAACGTATACGGCAAAAGTATGATCAAACCGGACAGATTACCTACTACCGAGTAATCAATACGCGAACGCTCCGAAAAATAACAGAAACGAAAGGGAAATACTATACCGTTATTTCCGCGGCAAAAATAGTGTTCAATGATGCTCCTAAGGGATTGTTGCGTATTACAAATGCCTTGGACGCTTCGGGGAACAAGGTCCATATTACACTTTGGAAAAGTCAAAAATACGCCAGGGACTATTTTAGAAAATACGTCACCAATAATTTGTACTTTGTTACACCGGTATTGTTAAATAATCAAAACTGACCCATCTATGCGAACGGAACAAGACGATAGTTGTAACGATGCCGTATTGGTGGAGCGCTCCATTAGCGGGGATAAGCGGTCATTAAATACCTTGCTTGGGCGATATCAGGACTATATTTACAACATTTCGCTACGCATGTTTTTGGACCCGGAAGATGCAAAGGACGCTACCCAGGAAGTATTGATCAAGGTGTTGACCGGATTAAGGACTTTTCAAGGGAAAAGCCGTTTCAAAACGTGGATATATCGGATAACGGTCAACCATTTTTTAAACGCTCCACAGCGAAAAATGGAAAAACGATTTGTGCGCGAAACGGAGCATTTGACGACTGTTTCGGCGCATACCGATTCCCCTAAAATTACCGAGGCGATTACGGAGGAGGTACGTGTTTTGTGCGCTACCGCAATGCTCATGTGCCTGAACAGGGAACAGCGTTTGGTTTATATTATCGGTGAAGTCTTTGGGGCCGACCACGCGCTAGGGACGGAACTCTTCCGGACCTCAAAAGGGAATTATAGGGTGAAGTTGCATCGGGCAAAAGCCGAGTTGCTCAACTATGTCTCCGGACGCTGTGGAATCATCGATCCCAGCAATCCCTGCCGATGCCCGAAAAAGGCAAAGGTACTTGTAAGCCAAGGGGTAGTGGATGGCAACAATCTTAAGTTCAATACCTCCTTTACCAAAAAAATAGGGGATGTAGTTGATCAAAAAAAGAATACCGTGAGCGACAAAATACAGCTGGATTTAAAGGAAATGTTTCAATCCAGTCCGTTCCAGGTCAAAAAAGAGATCGATGGTATGCTAGAGCGTTTGCTGGAGCGTTAAAAAAAAATCGATGGCCTCGGTACCGGGCTCTAGTTACGACAATGGTTCGCTATCTTATCAGAATTGTATTTTTTAATCGCCCTCCGTTCCTAAATGAGATATAAGCGCTTCGTACACCTAAGGCCATTACGGTCGTTAGGAACTATTGCCATGGGTATTTTGGCACCGAAATTTCGGTTTCATGTTCAAGGCTAAAAGAATCTGGGGGTAATTATGCTCTTGTACTTGGCCCTTAGCTCGTATCGCAAGAAAATTTCAAAAGAACCATTATTGAACGAGGTATTTCCCAATGCGGTCGTTTCCTTGTCGTATGCCAGGCCCAACATGAACTGGTCCGATATCTGGAACCCCATTAGACCACTGATCGCGGCATCCCAACGATAAGCTGCGCCCAAGGTAAATTTTTGGTTCAGTAGAAAGTTTGCCGATACGTCCGCTTGCAGGGGCGCCCCGCTTACGGCCTTGAACAATAGGGCTGGTTTGAACCTGAGATCGGGATTCAGATCAAAAACGTATCCCGTAATCAGGTACCAGTTGATCCGTTCCTCTGCAAGAAAGGAATTGCCTTCCCCAGTTTCGTCAAAATGTTGTGTTTCCAAAAAATTGGGAACAGAAAGACCCGCATAAAATTTTTGGGTATGATAATATATTCCTGCCCCAAAATTCGGCGAAAACTTTCTGTCAATATTGGCCAGGTTCGATTCTACCCCGTAGTTTGCCAATTTGGAGAAATCAATATTCAAAAAATGACCTCCGGCCTTTAGACCAAAGGATAATTTTCCATTTTCCGAGGTGGGTACGGAATACGAAAAAGAGCCGTCCACATAGGTTTCCTGATTGGTTCCTTCACCGATTTCATCGTTCACTAGGGATAGTCCCAGGCCGATTCTCCGCGATACCGGAGCGTTGAGGTTCAACGTAAAGGTATTGGGGGCCCCTTCCAAGCCAATCCATTGGGTACGGTATAGGCCCGCAAGACTCAAAACGCCCCTAGAACCGGCATAGGCCGGATTGACTACGATGGTATTATACATGTATTGCGTGTACTGGGCGTCTTGTTGCGCCATAACGGTATGAAAGACGCCCAGGGTAAGGATACCGTATATCAGTATTCGTTTCATTTGATTTTTGGTTTTTATCTATTGATGTAAAGGTATCCGGATATCGTTTTGGTCTTCCCGCCATCATTGTAATTAATGATGTAGAAGTATACCCCTACAGGCAACGCTTCGTTCCGCTGTATGGTGGCCCTTCCCCTGGAAATACCGGAAAAAGAATTTTGGGCATTGTCATATCCTCTTGCTTCAAACACCTTTACGCCCCAGCGGTTAAAAATTTCTACCGAGTTTTCCGGGAACTGTTCAATATTTGTAATCCTGAATATATCGTTGGTACCGTTGCCATCGGGGGTAATCATTTCATTTTCTACCGCAATCGCACAGGCAACTCCCAGTGGTGGTGTTCCACCGTTGGAATCACAACTATCCAAGGGGTCGGTATTGTCCGCTACCTCTTGACCATCTATAATTCCATCGTTATCCGAATCTTCATTTTCGGGGTCTGTTCCGAGCGCTGCTTCTTCGGCATTCGTAAGCCCATCGCTGTCACAATCGCTTGTTTCCAATGGAGTCCCGTTTAAAGAATCGCAGTCATCCAATGGGTCGGTATTATCCAAGACTTCCTGACCATCCAGTATTTCATCGGCGTCCGAATCGGAATTAATTGGGTCGGTGCCTAGCGAAACTTCTTCTGCATTGGTAAGCCCGTCGTTATCACAATCACTTGTTTCCAATGGGGTACCGTTTAAGGAATCACAGTCATCCAACGGATCTGTACCGTCAACGATTTCCTGATCATCCAGAATGCCATCTCCATCGGTATCACAAACTACGCCTTCCGGTGGGGCACCACCAATGGAATCACATGGATTTAGCGGATCGGTCTCATCCAACAGTTCGGTAGCGGTGGCTATGGTATCGTTATCATCGTCCGTATCCAAATAATCGAATAAGGAATCTTTATCGGTATCCTGTGTATCACCGGTGTTCGGGTTTCCGTCCCCGTCGGGGTCCGGGTTTTCGAATACGGTATCCACGCCGTCGCCGTCATCGTCCACGTCCAGGTAATCAGGAATGGTATCGGTATCGCTGTTCTGTGGATTACCGGTGTTCGGGTTTCCGTCCCCGTCGGGATTCGGGCTTTCGAAAGCGGTATCCACACCATCGCCGTCGTCATCGGTATCAAGATAATCGGGAATCGAATCGGTATCGCTGTTCTGGGTGTCCCCGGTATTCGGGTTTCCGTCCCCGTCGGGGTCCGGGTTTTCGAATACGGTATCCACGCCGTCACCGTCATCGTCCACGTCCAGGTAATCGGGTTGGATATCAGTGTCGCTGTTCTGGGTATTCCCGGTGTTCGGGTTCCCGTCCCCATCGGGGTCCGGGTTCTCGAAGGCGGTATCCACACCGTCGCCATCGTCGTCCACGTCCAGGTAATCGGGCAGGGTATCGGTATCGGTATCCTGGGTGTCCCCGGTATCGGGATTGCCGTCCCCGTCTGGGTCCGGGTTCTCGAACGCGGTATCCACGCCGTCGCCGTCGTCGTCCACGTCGAGGTAATCGGGCAGGGTATCGGTATCGGTATCCTGTGTGTCCCCGGTGTTGGGATTTCCGTCCCCGTCGGGGTCCGGGTTTTCGAAGACGGTATCCACACCATCGCCGTCGTCATCGGTATCAAGATAATCGGGAATCGAATCGGTATCGCTGTTCTGGGTGGCCCCGGTATTCGGGTTACCGTCCCCATCGGGATCCGGGTTCTCGAAAGCGGTATCCACGCCATCGCCGTCATCGTCCACGTCCAAATAATCGGGCAGGCTATCGGTATCACTGTTCTGTGTATCCCCAGTGTTCGGGTTACCGTCCGCATCGGGGTCCGGGTTCTCGAACGCCGTATCCACGCCGTCGCCGTCATCGTCTACATCCAGGTAATCGGGTAGGGCGTCGGTATCGCTGTTCTGTGTGTCCCCGGTGTTGGGGTTTCCGTCCCCATCGGGGTCCGGGTTCTCGAATACGGTATCCACACCGTCGCCGTCATCGTCTACATCCAGGTAATCGGGTAGGGCGTCGGTATCGCTGTTCTGGGTGGCCCCGGTGTTGGGATTTCCGTCCCCGTCGGGGTCCGGGTTTTCGAAGGCGGTATCCACGCCATCGCCGTCGTCGTCCACATCAAGGTAATCTAGCGTCGTATCGGTATCGCTGTTCTGGGTGGCCCCGGTATCGGGATTGCCGTCCCCATCGGGGTCCGGGTTCTCGAACGCCGTATCCACGCCGTCACCGTCATCGTCCACGTCCAGGTAATCGGGCAGGGTATCGGTATCGGTATCCTGTGTGTCTCCGGTGTTCGGATTGCCGTCCCCATCGGGATTCGGGTTCTCGAATACGGTATCCACGCCATCGCCATCGTCGTCCACGTCAAGGTAATCCAGCGTCGTATCGGTATCGCTGTTCTGGGTGGCCCCGGTATCAGGATTGCCGTCCCCATCGGGGTCCGGGTTCTCGAACGCCGTATCCACGCCGTCGCCGTCATCGTCCACGTCCAGGTAATCGGGCAGGGTATCGGTATCGGTATCCTGTGTGTCCCCGGTGTTGGGGTTTCCGTCCCCATCGGGGTTCGGGTTTTCGAAGGCGGTATCCACGCCGTCGCCGTCGTCGTCCACGTCAAGGTAATTAGGAATGGTGTCATTATCTGTGTCGTCGGGACCAACGGTATCCGAATTGGCATCGACTTCAAACAAGGTGTTTACACCATCATTATCATCGTCTATATCCCTAAAGTCGGGTTCATCTACGGTATCGCTATTTCTCGTGTCGTTAGCACCATTGTTTTCAGCATCATTTACATCGGAGGGGAGGCCGGTCGTATCCACATCGTCAAATCCGTCGTCCAAACCATCACCATCGCTATCTATTCCAACATAGGAATAGTTGGCAATTCCATCCTCGTCGGTATCCCAGGCCTCTATGGCATCCAGTACACCGTCGTTGTCGCTATCGGTATCGATATAGTCGGGCAGGTCCTCCGCGGCGTCCCCATCGGTATCGGTAGGTTGTGT
>NZ_JBNGOP010000023.1:0-89023 GCF_050589625.1 Maribacter sp. 2-571
AGTAGCCTCCGAAACCCATCGAGCTACTGTTGTCGCAGGTAATTTAGAAGATGGTAATACTGAACCATTACTGTTGTTTACTATTGTCTGAAAATCTTCATCGGAAACATAGAAATCAAAGTCATAACCATCATCTATAAAATACGTTTGAGAAGGATCATCCTTGTTTATGACAGTTGTGGCCTGTCCTGTTGATTGATAAACGGGAATTGTACCTGTTGGATCTGAAAAAGTTATAGGGCTATTGTATGAATAGTGGTATGGCGTAAAATCTTCTTGAACTTCAGCGAGAAGATCGATGTTCATCCACCGTCCCAGTGCAGGATCATAGTTCCTTGCAGTCACATCGTACCAGTCCAGACCCAGTTCCTGGTTGTACTCCTTGTCCCCGAACATATATCTTTTTGCAACGGAATTTCCGAGGGCGCTCACGCTGCCGTTATAACCTTTATGTTCCAACCCAAATGGATAATAGTTCGATTCCTTTACGATTTCGGTATTCGGGTCGATAGCCCCGTCGCTGTCGGCATCGGTGTAGGACAACCGCACGTTGCCCAAATGGTCACTGTACTGGTAAATATAATTATACCCTTGGCTTAGATCTTCCGTATTCCTAGGTTCTACATAACCCTCAGCGGTATTAAAAAATTGAAGGGAAGTAGCCGTATCATTACCCTCATAAACATACCCGGAAGCATATTCGGTAACCGTCTTTGGATTTTGCCCGGTTTCGGTCTTTATCTTTTTCAATTTAGACCCTGTTGCATCGTACACATAGCTTATGGTACCCCCATCTATAGCAACGGCCACGGGCAGGTTCAGATGGTTGTATTGTATATCGGTTATCCCTTTGTTGGCATCCGATGTCATGTTGCCATTGGTATCATATCCGTATTCCACGCCGTTACCGTTGGCGTCCCTGAACCCGCCTTGCCCAGCGGTCCCGTTGATGCCATCGGTTACCTTCAACAGCCTGTTCCCGCTATCGTACACATAATCCAGGTCGTCCATATCGCCAAAGGTCGTCGCGCCTGCATTGGTGTGTCCTTTTCTGTCAAGGCCGAGGATGTTCCCGTTCAGGTCATAACCGACATTGGATAGGTTATAATGTCCCGTATCGTCCGTAGCCGCTGTAATTCTGTTGAGCGCGTCGTAGGAATAGTTATAATATTTCAAAGAACTGTCATCCGTATTGGCCTTGCGCCACAGTACCGCGGAGATGTTTCCGTTGTAAAGGGACGGGGCCAGTTTTTCAGAGCTTGCCAAAAGTAACCATTCTAGTGTTGGACCGTATTCCTAACCGACATAGAACCAGTTTATGCCGATGCAGAAAATCGATGAAAAAGGAACGCTCCATGATATTCAAGATGATCGATTCTTTCCTGACCAAAAAGAAGTTCAAGGACTTTTTCAACAAGAACGTAGCTTCGCTCTAAAGCATAAAAACAACAACATCCCCCAAGTGGGCCTTGGTCGTAACGCTATAGCGCTTACCCGGAACGCCACTGGTCACAGACTAGCGGGAGCGGGGGGAAACTATAAAATTAAATGAATACTTACTTTCTCTCAACGATACCATTTTCTTTTGGTTTATGTTTGGAAAAGTCCAGGGTCCCTACAGTAAAGCAATTAGGCTGCCAATAATATTCAGGGTTGGCAATTCCCCTTTTATCCTTGAACCATTCGTCTCTGAACACATATTGGGTAGTATCTAATTTATTGTTGATTACCCTTGAGCCATTGTTGACCATCTCCCAACGATGGCCGTTCTTGTCCCAACAAATCCCAATTTCATCGCCTCCCTCCCTAATTCCGGATATATCGAGTAAAACATAGCCTTTCTCCGGCATTTCCGAGTGTTTTCCAATTGCTATGGCCCGTCCTCTCGCCGTATAATTACTGATAATGGTCACTACCTGTGATCTGTCAGCTGGGTACAAGTATATGATTTCGCTTTGTTTTTCAGAACATCCATAGGCTAGAACCAGTATAAGAACGGTTACCGCTTTTTTTAAAGTCATAACTTCCTTTCTTTTTATTCTCCGAATCTTTTGATACTACTGGGGGTTTTTCCTTTGGTACGCAGTGATTGTCGATATAGACTCTTTCCTACGGTATGACCGAGCTTCTGTGCTTTCTGTGTCGGAATCCCTTCTATCGAGGGATTAATACCCAGAAGATAGGAAGGATTGTCTAAATCTGACTTTTGGATAGTTTCCAAAGCGTCAAAAGCCAATCGTGCTGTGATCCATGGAATCCCCTTGCGTCCTGCAACGATTCCCGCGGCTCCGTTCCCATAGTCTCTGGCAGAACCGATTTTACCATTGCTCGCCTTACTTCCTCTATACTTATACTGCTCCTCTGTTCCACTAGTTCTATCTGCCATTCCGTCAGTCTTATGGTCATATTTTTCTCCACCAAGGGCATTGGGCATGTATTCGGCAAGACTGGGGTCCTCTTCGACTATAGTGTCGAGAAATTCCTGACCTTCGGTAGAATTAACATCGATGACCGCCCCCTCGACAGCGGTACCGTCATCGAAATAAAACGAATGGGATGTCAATGATTCCCCTATGACCTCTCCGGTCCTTTTTCCTTCTTCGTCCACTACATAGATATTATCGTCCCCGTCATCGGCATCGCCACCTTCAACAACTGTATATGTGCCATCTTCATTTTTTGAAACATTCGTAGAAAATGGTCCCACATCTCCCCCTATTATCACTCCGGTTCCATCTTCGTTCTGCTGCCCCCAAAAGACCATTGGGAACATCCCATCGGGATCGATGAAGTATACTGGATTATCGAATGCATAATTATAGGGCGAGTGCCTTGTCATCAATTCCGCCAAGGGATCGATATTCATCCAACGCCCAAGGGACGGGTCATAGTTCCTTGCCCCGAAGTCGTAGGTCTGTATTCCCAACGATTCGTCATATTCCATTCCGTTGTACTTCCACTTTTGGGCCACACTGTTCCCCAATGATGAAGTAACGTTGTTGTACCCCTTATGTTCCAGTCCGAAGGGATAGTAGTTCGATTCCTTTACGATTTCGGTATTCGGGTCGATAGACCCGTCATTATCTGCATCGGTATAGGATAGTCTGACGTTCCCCAAATGGTCACTGTACCGGTAAACGTAATCATATCCATCTGAACCGTTAGGGGATACATAACCTTCCGAATGGGGAAAGAACTGTAAGGTGTTGTTTTCATAAACGAACCCATTCGCATAATCCGTGATCGTACCCGTACTAACGGTCTTTTTCAATTTAGACCCTGTTGCATCGTACACATATCCAATAGTACCCCCATCTATAGCAACGGCCACGGGCAGGTTCAGATGGTTGTATTGTATATCGGTTATCCCTTTGTTGGCATCCGATGTCATGTTGCCATTGGTATCATATACGTATTCCACACCGCTACCATTGACGTCCTTGAACCCGAAGGTATCGCTGGCATCGTCGTCCGCTACATTGATGAGCTTGTTTCCGTTATCATAAGTATAGGTCAAATCGTCCATCGTGCCGAATCCGGTATTGTTGGACAATGATGGGCTTGCAATTGTCCAGCCTTCACGTTTGAGTCTCTCGATATTCCCGTTCTTGTCATAGCCGACATTGGATAGGTTATAATGTCCCGTATCGTCCGTAGCGTCAGTTATCCGGTTGAGCGCGTCATAGGTATAGCCATAAGATTTCAAAGAACTGTCGTCCGTATTGGCCGTGCGCCACCGTACCCCGGAGATGTTTCCGTTGTAAAGGGGCGTATTACCATTTTCGGACGTATTGTAATCCATACTAAAGTTAAACAATTTATCGGTACTTCCCACATCGTTGATGTCGGTAAGCCACCCCCTGACGTTATAGGCATAACCGATCTCCTGTAGGCCTGCGGAGGCCGAAAGGTCGCCCACATCTACAGCGCCGCCCACTTTTTTGCTGGCCAACTGCCCCAGATCGTCGTAAAGGGAGTAGGCGATCAACTGCGTTTCCCCACCGTTGCCGCTTGCCCCCGTACCAATGTTCAGCACGGCATCGGGCACCAAAACCGAATTGGTGACCACGATCTCGTTGCCCGCCGTTCGGGTATCGTCCACCGTTTCCCCGTCGATGAGCAGGTTCTGTACCGGGGTCCCCCCCCCGCCCTGGCCGCAACTTTCCAGACCGACGCCGCCCACACACTGGGTCTCTGCGAGCAACCTGCCCGATCGGTCGTAGGTGAAATTCGATACGGTCACTATGGTAGTACCCTCCCGGGTATGGGTGGCCCTGGTGCGCAACGGCCTTCCCGTAAAATCAAGTTCGGACTCCAGGATATCCACGGTACCCAGATATTCGTTGGTGGCATGGGTATAGATCGCCCTTCCCTTGGTATCGTAATAGTTTACGGAGGTGATCCACTCATCGTCCCCGGCCACGTCCAATACTTTTACACGGCTTACCGTTGGGAGGCCCCTGGCCGCGATGTCGGCCACTTGTACGGGGGAAGTCGTCCCCAAGGGGGTAAATGCCATCGGGGCACCGTTGCCATGGTCCACATAGTTATCGTAGTATGATACGGTAAGTACTTCACTTACCGAAACGCCGGCCGTCGAGCTCTGCGCGGGGTAGGCGCCATCGGTATAGAATACGGGGGCCTGCCCTATGGTATTCGCGGTTTCGCTCGCCGATACCCAGACCGCTCCCGACAGCCCGTCGGCCTCTTGCTGTATCACCGTCCGTCGGTCCCCTATCGGCGCAATGGCCTTGCCGGTATAGGCCACACGGCCGAATACGTCGTATTTGGTAAAGAGCCATTCCCCCTTTGCCCGCTGGTTGGCATCCTGGGTCATGATCGGCCGGTCGAGTTTGTCGTATACGATATGTTCCCATCCTTTGCCGGGCAATTTTTTCTCCACCAAACGGTTGCGCCGATCGTAACGGTATTGGTACCCCAAGGCGTCCAGATCGGTGGGGGCGCCCTCCATTTTGGGGGGCAGTACGTAACCGAGGTTCCCGTATATGTCATATACGTAATAAGTATCGTGCGCCACCTCCGATTCGCCGGCGTCCACGGTATCCCCGTCACCGTTCCGGTCCAGATCGGCATAGGTACGTTTGAGTACGGTACGCCCTTGGCGGTCGGTGAACTCCTCCATGCTATGGTTCTTGCCCGTGGTATGGTTTTCATCGTAGGTGACCCTGCGGTTCAGCTCCCCTGCACCATAGGTACCGTTATCGTCCAGATCGGGGGTGTATACGGAAAGGCCGTTCTCGACGGTCCTGGTAAGGGTCGCCTCAAAAAAGCGCACATTGTCCGCTTCGGTATTGGTACGGTACGCGTAGGCGATCTCGTGCCCCGAGCCTATGGCCCAATCCTTTCCGGGGGCCGCCTGTTGGGCCGGCCGGTTCAGGGGCGACGGTTCAAAAACGGTCTGCGAGAACGGATTGATATCCTCTACGGCACGGCCCTCAAAATCGGGACGGCCCCGGTAACGGTCTTCGTAATAGGCCTTGGTAGCGGTCTCCACATCCGTACGCAAACTGGCCAATGGATCTCCGGGGGCGAACAGGGGAAGCCATTCCTTGTGCTGTCGGCCATGGGTATCGTACCCGATATGGGACACCAGGTCCTTGGGATTTTCCCCTCCCGATCTTTCGATCGCCACCTGTTGTAGGGGGCGGCCCAGACCGTCGTAATAGGTAATGTCCTGGATCAGGGCCCCGTTACCGGTAAAAAAGGGGATTTCGGTATCCGCCGATATGCCCATTTCATCGGCACTCTGTTGATAGGTACGGCTATACACGTAGTTTTCCGGGGCGCCTCCGGTACCGGAAGCGCAGTCGTTGGTTTCCGAGCCCACATCGGGGCAAAGATCGGCATTGTTCAGTACGTAGCCGTCGGGACGGTCGCACTGGACGATATAAATGGCCGCATCGCCCAACCCGTCGCCATCGCTATCGTCATACCAGGTCAGATCACCGCTAATGGTGGCCCGTACCGCCCTACGGGGTACGGAAAAACAGCCGCCGGCGGCATTATAGCTTTCTATATACAGGGTAACGGTCGCGTCGATATCGGTGGTATAGCTCAACGTATTGGAGCTCACCCCTGCGCTCAAGGGGCTGCCCCCGGAAGCTTCGGTATACCAACGGATCTGGTCGGCCCCGCTGCCGGGAACGGCCGTTAGGGTCACCTGCCCCGCATCGCAGCGCGCGGTATTGCCCCCGGAAGGCTGCCCGGGCAGGGCGTTCACCGATGCGGTGATGGTACGCTTGGGGCCTTCGCAACCGTTCAGGCTTGCCGATACGCGATAATCGGTGGTCGCACCAAGTATCGGGGTAGTGAACTCGGGACCTTCTTCCAGGAACACCCCGTCCGCAGTATACCATAAAAACACCTGTCCGGGCCGTGGTACCGCCGTAAAGGTGACCTGGGCGTTTCCGCAAGATGCATTATCGGTCACCTCCGCCAAGGGCGGCGTCTCTTTTACCGTTACCGTAATCGCCTCGCGAGGGGTGATCGGAAAATCACAGCCCGAGCCGTTCTTCAATACGCCCCCCACATAATAGGTGGTCTGCCCCGGGCCGGTAACGGTAGGGGTATAGGTGGCACCGGTATGCACGGGGGAGCCCCCGCTGGCCGCGGTGTACCATTCGTAAATGCTGCCACTGCTACCGCCCCTTGCCAAAAGCCCGAACGTGGCAGGGGCGCAAAGCGGGCCATCGTTGTCGACAAGCTCCAGAACGGGCGCCGTGGTTCCCGAAAAAGTGGCCGCAACCCTTTTTCTTGCGCTTTCACAGCCATCTTGTACCACGCTTACCCAATATTCCGCAGGGCCGGATACCGTTATGGTGGTCCTAAGGACCGGACCGGACACGGTGGTGCCGGACACGTACGAACTCCCCCCCGCACTGGTATACCATCTGTGCGATACCCCGGGGGTACCGCTGGGAATACCGATGCTCTCGGCCGTCATGGTAGCGCTATTGGGCACGGAACAGCTATTTTGTCCATCGGTGACCGTAAGGGCCGGTGTATTGGCCTCTGCCGTTACGTTGACCGCGCTACTGAGGCAGTCCCCTATTTTGGCCCGTACCTGATAGGTGGTGCTGGTGCTGATCGTGGGCCGATAGGTGGTGGCAGTGGTTATAAAGGTACCCGAAGCGGTATACCAACGGTAACTGGCACCGGAGCCGCCGCCCGAAGCGGTCAGCGTGGCGCTCCCGCCGTTACAGGAGGGTACCATGGTCACCGTAGGGGCATTGGGATCGGTGGGCACGCTTACCGAGACCGAACCGAGTTCGTAGCTCCATTCCAGACTGTTATCGTCCCTGGCCCTGATGTAGTAGGTGCCGCTTCCCTCGTTTGCGACAAAACTGCTGCCGCTCCCCCTATCGGTGAGCTTTCCGCTACTGTTCTTTCCCTGCCAATACCACTTTACGCCGCTCGGGGGCGAACCGCTACGGCCCAGGGTAGATTCCCCACAGCCGTTGGAAGCTACCGTAGGGTCCGCGGGTCTGTTGGGGACCGTTTGGGCAACGCTTACCGGAAAGGTCAAAAAATAGTTGTTGAAAAAGGCATCGGTCATTTCTACGTACAATACGTCGTCGGTACCGCTTACGAAGGTAACACCGGTCTCGCTCAGGGTCCGCCGGGTAATCGGGTTGTTCCGGGCCGAGGTCCAGTATACATCGCTGATGTTGGAACTCGGGAATACGACATAGTTGTGGATATCGCCCTGATCAACGGACGCAGGGCCGTTGATACTGTATTGTGGCAGTACCGCCAAGGGAAACAATAGGACCAGTAAGGTCAGGGCCTTTCCTAGTTTGTTGTTCGGGAACATCATATTATCGTTTTTGGTGGTTTAGTTCTGTTTTACAAGGTGAAGTTCCGGATACAACAATTTTCCCTGATCGGGGACATCGATCTCAAGGCCCAATGTGGTCGTATCTACATATAGTAGTCGATATTGCTGTCGCTGCCCGTTGCCAAGGGTCAGCTCCAACATATTGCCATCGGCCAAAAATGTCCATTCGCCGTTTACCGTTTGCCCGCTCTGCAAGCTGATGGCAAAGGCGCCGTTCGCGGTAAAGTGGTATTGCCGTTGCGCATAGGAGGTTTCTTGTCGATCCCTTCTTTCTTGTGGCATTTCATCAAGATAGTTCCGTCCTTCGGAATGCATGTTCTGTTTGGTCCGTGCATAGTCCACCGACCAATTGCCCGGTAAAAGGGCGGCCGGAGAACCCTCTTGGGCCATGATCGCTCCCAGGGAGCATAATGCGAATAAAATTACCATACACCGGTATGGTGGTTTCAGGTGTTTCATGGACGTATGTTCAATCATTGCTGCGTTTGTAACCATATTCATAATCGGAAACGCGGTCGCCCGCGGCATCCCGCACTTCTTTTAACCGGTCGAAACCGTCATACCGGTAGGTATTGGTATACCCCCTGGGGTCGGTAATACTGGTGACCCCTACCAAAGGATCGTAGGTGTAGGTGGTGACCATCGCTTCCGGAAAAAGGGTCCTTAGGGTCTCGAGCCTTTGACGTAGGGTATTCTCACTGTTGGCGTCGGTATCGTTATCGGCCGCGTCGATCGCTTGTGCTATGGCATTTTCCTGTGCGGTACTCATTTGATCGTAACCCGCATTTTCAATTTTGGCGATCAAACGGTTGCTTTTGTATCCCCATACGTAGCTAACGGGACTGCCATCGGTACGTACGGCCTCCAGTAAATTTCCCTTGTCGTCGTACGCCACGAACTCCAAGCGTTCCTCCAGCGGGTCGATCCCTTTTTGGGTGCTGACGGTGGAGGTGACGATCGCGCCGTTGCCCCGTTGCTTAAATTGCTGTTGTCTTTTGCCCAATACCTCGAATCCGGTTGCGGCCGTTCCCTCGTATACGTTGGTCTGTACGGACTCGTACAGTCGGTTCCGGTCGGCCAGCTCCGCGATCAGGCCATCTTGCCCGGGATCGCGATCGGGATTGGAGAGGGCGTTGAAGGTGTAAAAATTTTCGGTCCGGCGATAGGCACCGTTGTCGACCTGCACCTCCGAATACAGCGGCATCATATAGGTAATGGCCCCATCGGCATCCTCGGGATAGGTATTGCGGCTTCGGGTCTCGATCACCGAACCTTCAAAATATTGTTTGGAAACCGTTTCGGCCAGTTGGATGTACCCGGAATGGATCTCGTTCTCTTTTATCGAACTCACCGTTTGCCCCAGGCTGGAGGGTACGATGTTGATCCCTTTTACCGTTAGGGACTTGTTGGCGGCAAACTGTTGGCCCGGTTCTTCGGGGTCATAGGACATCCATCGGTACACATTTTCGGTTTCCGAGACTTTTTCATAGGTATTTCCCGAAACCTCGTAATCGACCTGTTTCAATAATTTTCCCCTTAGATACTCCCTAGAGTTTTCGGTGACCACGGGATAGGTACGGATCCACCTTCCCTGAAACAGGAAGTCGTCCCGTTCGCCGTTATCCTGTATGTAGCCGATATATTTATCCGGAAAATCTGCCGGCGACGAAAAGTAATAATCGGTCTTTCCATTTCCGCCATCGCCGCTGGTCACCGATACCTTTCCATAGCCCACCGTATTGCCCGAGGTAAGTACCATGGGATAATGGGACGATACGCTCCTATTGGCCAAACTCAATGGAAATGGTGTTTGTGTACCTGCATAATAACTATAGTTCTGGAACCAATACCGGGGTGCGGAAACGATACTCCCCGAGGAAACGCCCTGATCGTTATCATAGTTATAGCTCCGGGAAACGGGGGTGCCCCGTACCGGCACATCGGTCACTTTTTTGATCCGTACCCCGCCCACATCCTTTTCGGGATCGTTCGATTCGTTCTGCCAGGTAAGGGATATCAGGTAATCAAAATTGGAAGGGTTACAGCTAGTGGCGTTCTCGGCCATATAAAACGATACATCGTAGTTTCCCGGGGCGATAATGTGCTCCATTGACCGACCGATATCCGAGGCATCGGCAAACTCAAAGGAAAATTCCCGTACGGCATCGGTAGCGGTATCCACCAACCGCACAATGGGGGTACATCCGTTAGGGTATTGGAGCGCCCGCATGGTCATCACCGTGGCCTCGGTAAAGCTCGAATACAGCTCCACGTCGATATTGGCCGTGTTATCGGGTACGGTAAGACTTTCGAAACCATTGCTGAGCGGTGCCTGTAGTTCCGTGCTGACCGCGGTGTTCCCTTCATATTCAAAATCGGTATGCCCGCCCGTTGGATACACCACCCGCTTCAAAATGCCCGCCTGCGCATGCTCGGCGCTGGGGTTGCGATCGGCACTGCCGATAAGGGTGGTCACCCATTCGCCGTCGATCCCGTTGTACCAAGTGGCCAGCTGCTCGGCCTGAAATTTGGTGTTATCGGTCCTACCGTTATAAAAGCCCCAATGGTCTTTGGCCTTGCTTGCCGTGGTCGGTAGAAAATGGTCGGTATCGTACTCGAACCTATAGGGCGGCTTCGTTTCCGTACCGGAACTTATTTCCTGCACCGATACCAAGGCCAGCCGATTCCCGTTCCCGAGCTGTAATGCCTCGGAATCGTTTTCCAGGGCGTTGGGGGTAAAGTATCGGTAACGGAACAAAAACTCTTTGACGATAACGCCCTGTCCGTTCTTGATCAAAATGCGCTCCAGGGCGCGGTTGTTCTCCAGGTCCTTGCGAAGGTTGGGCGCGGTAAGGAATTCTACGGACCCGTCCGAAAACGTAATCTTTTTGAGATTTTTCCCCAAAAAATAATCCTCTACATAGCCTTCTGTTTCGTTCGACCCGGAAACCGTTGCCGTAAGGCGGGTATTGGAATAAAAGAACGGTTCGTATTCAAGGCCGATCTCCCGGGTACCGTCGGCATTTTTCATCTTGGTCAAATGCCAACTGGTAGGGTAGCAGCTCTGATCGTAATAGCTACCGCCCAAATTTCGGGAATTACTGCGTTCCTTTTCTTCAAATTCATAAGCGGTGCCATATTCATCGGTAACAAAAAAGGCGTTCATGGTCCCGGCGGGGAAACAGTCCCTGAACCCGGCATCTTGATAGTTTCCACTGCCCGAACTGTAGCGAATGCCGACATCTTTGTAGGGTTTTTGAAAGATCGTAGCGTCATAATCGATAAAAAATGCCCCGGATCCGGTAGGGGTGCTGTACATGAACTTATCGGGTTCGCTGTCCTTTCTCCCCAAGGCAATGTCGTTCAAAAAATCGATGTTGGTAACGCTTCCCGAGGTGTTCCTTTTTTCTCGCGGTACTTCGGTATAGCTCAGAAAACCCCTTCCATCGGTTGCTTCATCGGCAACGCCACGTTTGGTGCGCGACACGGCGCCCCCGGCATTGAGCGTCCAACCGAGCCCTACCCAACTGGCCTGTTCTTCCAGTTTTATACCGTTCCCGCCGTTATAGGAAAGGCTGATCGGGAGTTCAAGATCGCCCTCCTTTATGGTAAAAATGGGGATGGATACATCTATTTTGCCCACATAAAAATTTACTGCACCATTGCCGTAGGTGTGCATGGCGATGGCATTGGGCGTAGGCGGTGCCAGGGTCGGAAATTCCGGTGCATCCGTCTGGGCAAAACTGCCCGCCCATAGCAACGAGGCACAAAAGGCGTATTTTAAACACGAACGATATTTCATATGATGATAGGGTATTGTTTTTAAAGCTATTCGTTGTAGGAAGTCCTTGATCGATAGTCCTATGATATGGGAACGGACGTGCTCCATATAGGTATCGATCTTTCTTCGGTAGGGGCGTACCGAAAAAATTCATGTACCGGTCACTTAAAATGCCGGAAAACTCGCGGCGGGTGCACGGGCGATACCTGAACGATATCCCGGTCTCCCGTTAACGGCGACCGCTTTCGTCGTCGGTACCGGTCGGTCCGTTAAGGCTTGCCAACCGCTCTTTTATGGAGGCGAGCTCCGCTTCCTGCTCGGTGCTCCTGCTTTCCAACTGGATCAGGTAAAGCGTAAGCTCCTCGATTTTTTCGAGCAGTTTTAGGTTCATCTGCTTGAGATAGACGCCGTTTTCCTCCATTTCGGCCGCGGAGGGGATGTTGGGCAAATGGCCGTGCTCGGCGATATGTTGTTCTACCTCGTCCAAGGAACGTAGGCGGTACCCTGCATCGAATACATAATCCGGCGCTACGGCACCGTTAAGGTTTACTCGTACCTCCTGGGCATGTATCTTTCCTTTTACCGTTAACTTTTCGTCGGGCGTTGTGGTGCCGATGCCCACGTTTCCCTTAAAGTAATTGGCATAACTGCCGCCGAACCATGCCGAGTTGTCCTTGGCACCGGTATACCCATCGTGTTCGGCAAAAAAGCGGATGGCCTGTCCCGAACTCCTTATCTGAAAAATGGGGTCGCCCTTGGCAGGGTTCTGCAGTACCCGATAGGCAAGTCCCGAGGCGCTCTGTGTTCCATTGCCGCGATGGTTGCCCGATGTGGGCGCTTCCATCTTTATGGGCCGGTCACCGGAATCAAGGGTGCTGGCGTTCAACGCTCCGGTAACCACCAGCCCTTCGAAGGTCGGCGTCAACCATTTCATGTTCTGGGTATCGAATATCACGGACCAGCCATCATCTTGATTATAAAGGCTGAGGCCGCCGCCGTTCGTACTGAGCTCGGGAAAATCGCCGTTGTAGTTCCGGTCGTAATAGAACAGGCCCTCCGTTTGGGAATGGTTGCCACGTTCGGTGTTCTTCAAGGTAAAGGAGTCTTGTACCTGTGCCAGAAGGCACAGCGGACAGAACAGCGACAGGGCAGTACTTAGGAATTGGTTCGTTTTGGTCATTTTATGGTCTGGTTTTGATGGTGGCACTGCCCATTTCGATAAATATAGCGCCGGAAAGGGCATGCTTTTGGTAATACTGAGGACAAAATTAACTTAATTTAACAATATTCCTACATCTTTTTCTTTCTTTTTAACAATAAAAACTATCGATAAGCAATAGAATTTTGACAAAAACTGTTATGGTTTTTTCGGATTCGATACAGGATTTTACCCAATCGTATTGGTAGTCGCGGCTGTCATCCGCAACAGTAAAAATCAAAATTAAGTGCCTTCACTGCAAAAAACTTGCAGGGAAGGCTAATTTTCTTTTAAAGTCAAATTGGTATGAAATGTAGACTTCATATCGTTCAGCGCAAAAGGCGTGCGCTTTTGTCGGGAAGTTTTCGGGTCTTTTACAACATCAAGCTAAATAATGTTATACCATTTCTGGTATTTGTTCGATTTAAAACACCCATATTTTATGCTGTGGAACATTTTCCCTTTTAGAAAGGCTAGTAGCGGAAAAGCGCTGAGATCCGCGCCAGAGGCCGCATAGTTGGCAGTAAGGTTTTGGGTCGGGGACTGAAAAAACCCTACGAAAAAATGTTTTTTTCCTTGATCCCGTTTCTTTTGGAGCAAGCAAAAGAAATGAACAGAAGGCCAAATGAAAGGGTAAGGAGTTTATTTATTCCCTTTATTTTATAATAAAGACCCTTTTTTAGGTAGAACCCATGTAAAATAATGTTTCGCCATGGTTAACACCAAAAGGACGCACCATTATTGAAAAACACCTTAAAGTCGCCATTAAATACCCCTTATTGTGGTGCTTGCATCAACCCCTCTATTTCCTCAACGGCAATGGGAATGTTTTGCATGAGGTTGAACGGGCTTCCGGTTTCTTGGATCACTACGTCGTCCTCCAAACGAATGCCCATTTTTTCTTCTGGCAAGTATATTCCCGGCTCCACGGTAAATACCATATTGGCTTTCATCGGCGTTTTTAGGGCTCCGTAATCGTGGGTATTGAGCCCGATATGGTGACTGGTGCCATGCATGAAGTATTTTTTATAGGCGGGCCGATCCGGGTGTTCGTTCTGGATGTCGGCCTTATCCAATACGCCCAGCCCCACAAGCTCCGAACTCATGATCTTGCCCACTTCCTTATGGTATTCCGCCCAAAGGGTTCCGGGCACCAACATTTCGGTGGCCGCGTCCTTTACGCGAAGTACCGCATTGTATACGGCTTTCTGGCGGGGAGTAAATCGGCCGTTAACGGGAACGGTTCTGGTAAGATCGCTGGAATAGTTGGCATACTCCGCCGCAACGTCCATTAGGATCAGTTCACCGTCCTTACATTGGTTGTTGTTCTCGATATAGTGTAATACGTTGGCATTATTGCCCGATGCTACTATAGGGGTGTAGGCAAATCCTTTGGATCGGTTGCGAACGAATTCGTGCAACAGCTCCGCTTCGATCTCATACTCCCAAACCCCCGGTCGTATGAACCCCAATAACCGCCGAAAACCCTTTTCGGTAATGGTACAGGCCTGTTGCATCAGTGCTATTTCCTCCGGCTCTTTTACCCCGCGGATTTGTTGTAAAATAGGATTGCTCTTTGCAGTGCAATGGGCAGGAAATTTGCGCTTACAGTCCAAAATAAAACGATCTTCCCGGGTTTGGGTCTCCACGGCTTGCCGATAGTGTTCGTTGGTATTAAAATAAATGGTTTCCGCTTCCGTCATCAGATCAAAGAAAACACGATCGAAGTCGGAAAGCCAATATATGGTCGCTATTCCGGATACTTCGGTAGCCTTTTCCTTTGTCAGTTTTTCACCTTCCCAAACGGCAATATGCGCATTGGTCTCCCGCACAAAAAGTACCTCTCTATGGGCTGCGTTCGATGCCTCGGGAAACAAAAGCAAAATGGTCTCCTCCTGATCGGCGCCGCTCAAATAGAAAATATCCCGATGCTGTTCAAAAGGATGTGTGGCATCGGCGCTTATCGGATAAAGATCGTTCGAATTAAATACCGCGATACTCTTCGGTTGCATGGCCGACATAAATTTCTTGCGGTTTTTGATGAACAAAGTGTTGGAAATCGGTGCGTATTTCATGAATGCCACAAATTTGTTGTCAGCGGTAGTCGGTTGCCTACGTTTGAATTTATAATTCGATAAAGTGTGGTCAAAAATAAGAAAAGTACCCGCTTCCAATCGTGTTTTGGATGTAGAAAAGATACCGGAAGAAATCGCGAAGCATCCAAATATCCCACCGCCTAGGCTCAGGATAGCCTTTACAAAAGAAAAGAGGCCCTTTGCAGAACCTCTTTTCAAAAATAAAGCTGGGGAATTTTACTGTTCACCCCTTGCTGGTTTGGCAACTTTTAGTACGGTACTGTCAAAAACATTACAAATACCGGCGCTAGCTACTCCACGAAGCGTCGCAACACGATGTTCCCGCTATCATTTGAATCGGAAATCTCCATGATTGTGGGTGGCACCATCGGCATGATGCCTTAGGGACCTAGTAATATTGATAACAGTTTCGAAACGAAAAGTTCGGTTTAATTATTACTTATAAATTTAGTTAAAAAAATGAAATAAACGTGCATTATTGTTATATTTTTTAAATAATTCATATTTAATTTGAATTTTTAACAGTATATCCATTTTTTAAAAGTCCAAATAAAAACCGGAACCCTTGCAGTTTATTTCATAAAACCCGTTGGCACCCCTGAAATCTACCTCTAAAGGCCTTGCAAAAAAACCCGGAAACCGTTTTTATAAAAAGGTTGACATCCCCTTTTGGTTTTCTTACCTTGACCTACCTAAAACAAATGAAACTGCGATGAAAAATGTGTTGCTTCTTAGCTTTTTATGTACCGCTATTTCCCTTTGGTGCCAAACCCCGGCAACGAAGGCCCTGGACATCCAAGAATCCCTGGAGCAAAAACGACAACTGACCGCCGGTTCCCTGCTAAAACATATTCCCTTGAAAAATATCGGTCCTACGGTAATGAGCGGCCGCGTGGTCGATATCGACGTGAACCCGAATAAGCCCACCGAATTTTATGTAGGCTACGCCTCGGGCGGTGTCTGGCATACCGTAAACAACGGCACCAGTTTTACGCCGATCCTAGACAGTTCCGACACCCAAAATGTGGGGGATATTGCAGTACATTGGCCTACCCGTACCATTTGGGTGGGCACTGGGGAAAACAACTCGTCCCGTTCCTCCTACGCCGGTATAGGCCTGTTAAAAAGTACCGATAACGGTGCTACTTGGAACCATATGGGGCTTCCGGACACACATCACATCGGGCGTATTTTAATCGACCCCGACAACCCGGAACATGTGGTAGTGGGCGTACTCGGGCATTTATACTCCCCGAACAAAGAACGTGGCGTATACCGTACCAAAGATGGCGGCATCACCTGGGAGCAAACCTTGTTCATCGATTCGGAAACCGGAATCGTGGATATCGCCGCGGTACCGGGGCAATTCAATACGCTATACGCCGCGGCATGGCAAAAAGACCGCAAAGCTTGGGACTTTCATGGAAACGGTACCGGCTCGGGCATTTATAAGAGTACCGATGGCGGTGGCACTTGGACTATAGTAAGTACACCGGAAAGCGGTTTTCCTTCTGGGGAAGGCGTAGGCCGGATCGGGTTGGCCGTTTTTGACGACAACACCGTTTATGCCGTGTTGGACAATCAGTTCCGTAGGGAAAAGGAGAAAAACACACCCAAAAAAAACGATGAACTTCGCAAGGAGGATTTTAAGACCATTTCTACCGCAGACTTTTTAAAGCTGGACGATAAAAAACTGGACGCGTTTTTAAAAACCAATGGTTTTCAGGAAAAATACCGCTCCGAGAACGTAAAGCAATTGGTGCGTTCGGGAACGGCAAAGCCCATAGACCTTGCCAAATATCTGGAAGATGCGAACGCCATGTTGTTCGATACCCCGGTAATCGGGGCCGAAGTGTACCGCAGTACCGATAGCGGGCAAACATGGACGTTACAGAACGATGACTATATCGATGACCTTTTTTACAGCTATGGGTATTACTTTGCCCAAATTAATGTAGATCCCAATAATGCGGACCATATTTATCTTGCAGGGGTACCCCTCATTACATCGGAAGATGGCGGAAAAACCTTTACCACCATCAGCACCGAGAACGTGCACTCCGACCACCACGCCCTTTGGATCGATCCCAACATGCCGGGGCACTTGATCAATGGAAACGATGGCGGGGTAAACATCACCTACGATAACGGCGAACATTGGATCAAAAACAACTCGCCCGAAGTGGGGCAGTTTTACGCCATCAACGTTGACAACCAAGAACCGTATCATGTGTACGGCGGGCTACAGGACAACGGTGTATGGGAAGGCCCCCACAATGCCAAGGAGAGTCCGCGCTGGCAGCAGACCGGACAGTATCCGTGGAAATCCATTATGGGCGGTGATGGTATGCAAATACAGATCGATGACCGAAACCATAATGTGGTGTACACCGGCTTTCAGTTCGGTAATTATTTCCGAATCCATAAGGAACGAAAAGAACGGAAGTATATTCAGCCAAAACACGAACTGGGAGAAACACCCTTCCGTTTCAATTGGCAGACGCCGATCCTCTTATCACCGCACAATCAGGATATCCTGTATTTGGGAAGCAACAAACTACACCGCTCCATGAATAAGGGCGACGACTGGGAAACCATATCACCCGACCTTACCAATGGCGGAAAAAAAGGGAATGTGGCCTATGGCACGTTAACCTCCATTTCGGAATCGCCCTTTAAATTCGGGCTGCTCTATACCGGTAGTGATGACGGACGGCTTCACCTTTCCCAAAACGGCGGGGGCAGCTGGACCAACATTTCGGAATCCCTGCCAAAAGGGCTATGGGTAAGTCGTGTATGCGCTTCTTCCCATAAAAAAGAACGCGTATATGCCACCTTGAACGGATATCGATGGGACGATTTTAGTACCTATATATATGTTAGCGAAGATTATGGCGCCACATGGAAAAATATTGGCGCTGGTATTCCAAAGTCCCCAGTGAACGTGATCATCGAAGATCCCGAAAACGAACAACTGCTTTTTGTCGGTACCGATAACGGGCTTTATGTTTCCCTGAACAGGGGAACATCATGGGAGAGTTTTCAAAACGGGCTGCCCAATGTTGCGGTACATGATCTGGTGATACAACCCGAGGCAAAACACCTGTTGGTAGGCACGCATGGCCGTAGTATTTATAAGGCCGACATTGCTCCCTTACAACAATTGACCCCTGAAACGCTGTCAAAACCGCTTCATGTATATGCGCTAGATACTATTGAGCACAGTGCCGATTGGGGCAGTCCACGTTATACATGGGCCGAGCCGGATACCCCGGGGCTCGATATTGTGTTTTACAGCACCAAAGCGGGCGAGTTTACCATCAGTACCAGCACCAACAATGGTATAACGGTAAGCAGCACCACAATCAATGCGGACAAGGGACTCAACATTGCATCCTACGACCTCGCATTTTCCAAAAAAGGAAAATCGGCCTATCTAAAGAAAAACAAAACGGCATTGAACGAAGCAAAAAACGGGAAAACCTATTTGCCCAAGGGCTCCTACACTATACAAATAGCGGGGAACGGGACAACGGAAAAAACCACTTTTGAAATCGAATAGCCGAACCAGCATGCATTTTAAATATATCTATCTATTGGAAGACAATAACGTTATTGTTCAACATTGCATCAGGTTGGTGGGGAACGGTTTGTAGTAAGCTGTTTTATGGGCCATAAAAATCGCTACCTGCCGACCGCGACCGAAGACGTATTGGAAATCTGTAGTCCGTGCCGAGCAATAGGGGGAAATCTTCCACTAAAACGCATCATACCAAGTAATGATCTTGACCCATGAAAACTGAACCGCGAATAGAAACAACACCGGAACAACAACTTATAGGCCTGTCGGTAACAATGTCGCTCACCGAAAACCGAACGGGCGACCTTTGGAAGACCTTTATGACGCAAATGATCCAAAAAAACGGACCGGTAAGCGCCCCTAAATATTCCATTCAGGTATACGAAGATGTCGGCTATTTCAATTCCTTTGACCCTGGCAAACGTTTTACAAAATGGGCCTGTATCGCAGCGGAAGATTGTGCGGTGGTCCCGGAAGGTTTTCAACCCTTTGTATTGAAGGGTGGAACCTATGCGGTATTCGACTATCAGGGAACGCCGGCCGACTTTCCAAAAATGGCGCAATGGATCTACGGACAATGGCTGCCCAGCTCCCCATATCAGCTCGACCATCGGCCCCATTTTGAGTTGTTGGGAAAAGCGTACAAAAAAGATAGCCCCGACTCCAAAGAAACCGTATGGATCCCCATAAAACCAAAAAGCAAAGAACAATAAACACCACCCTTTTTCCATGGAACTGAGCTTGAGCATACCCGCCCTACTTTTCCCGGCCATTTCACTGACCATGCTCGCCTATAATGCGAGATATTTGGCCATAGCCGCACTAATCCGCCAACTGCACCAAAAATACCAGGAAACCGCTTCCTCATCTACCGCCCTGCAAGTAGAAAAACTGCGCAAACGCCTTGGGATCATTAAAAACATGCAGGCCACGGCGATCGTCAGCTTTTTGCTTTCCGCCATAACCATGTTCCTAATTTATCTGGCCGAACCCTTTTGGGCCAACATCATATTCGGCATAAGCCTGGTATTTTTAATGCTATCCCTTTCCTTATCACTGCTAGAGGTGCAATTATCGACCAAAGCGCTTTCCATTCAGTTGGGCGATATGGAAAAACCAAAAGGGAACGCTTAGCGGCCCGACCACTGCTTTCAGGGGTATCTTTTTCCCTTAATTGGGCGGTTGGGCGACACTTAGGAAAGGTAATCTTTGACATCGGAAAAAAACCGAACACTTCAATAGCAATTTTTGCGTTTGTATGTAACGCATGACATTAAAAAAGCGCCCATGACCCTCCAAGAAGCACTACAGAAACGAGATTTTGAAATAGCAAAGGCCCTTCTCAAAAATGGGGAAACCTTGCCCGAAACCCTTCATGATTACCAACGTACCGGTATTTTTGATACCGTTATCAGGGAAAAGGCTTTTGAGATTATCGATCTTTTTATTGCTAACGATATCATAGAAACGGATATTTATGAGTACGATTCCTTCAAAAAAACTATTTTCGAAAGCATCGTCAAACAGCTTAAAAACGATTCCGATTCGGCCGATTTCTTATCGGGTTTTCTTACGAAGCTAGAAAGTATCAACGATGAACTGGAAGGGCAGACCTTTTTAAAAATGGCGGTCGAAGCAGAAATGGACCCGACCCTGATAAAAATAATGGTCGATGGCGGATGCGATATCAATACCATTGATCGGTCCGAAGAAAACCTCATCCATCAAATCGTTAAAAAGCATGCCCGTAATTATGATAAAGGCCTAGAATACCTGCAATTCTTTTATGAGGAAGGATTGGATATCGACAAACCAAACGCCGCCAAAAAAACACCGCTCCATATTGCGGTCGAATTTCATAAGAACGCCTACATGCAATGGCTGATGGAACAGGGCGCGGATGGCAATGCCCAAGACAAAGAGGGCAACTCTCCCTTCTTTCTTGCCGTTGCCCAAGGCGGTGGATCGGAGAAATACGAAATAATGCGTGCTTACGGCAGCCCGGATTTCGACCAACAAAACAATCGTGGCGAATCCTTGTTATATGAGGCCATACGGATGATGCAGACCGATAGTGCCGAGAATTTGGCACTTTTTAAGTTATTGCTGGAAGATGGTGCCGACCTGTACCAGAGCACTACCAACTATGGTAAAACGGTAGACGCTACCGATGTTTTGGCCGAAAAACCGGTCGCCTTCCTTCAATTGGCCATCGACTCGGGGCAGTTGAACGTCGACCACCAGGATGCAAACGGGAATACCATACTCCATAAGGTCTGCGCCCGGGAAACCCTAAGGGAGGAAAAACGTGCGAAAGCAGTATACAGGGCCGTTAAGCTATTGCTCAATGCCGGTGCCGATCCCACTGTGGTCAACAGTGCCGAAGAAACCCCGATGATGCTTGCTTCAAAAGACGATTTAAAAACCAAGACCGTAGCATTGCTCATTGCCCATAAATAATATAAACTACCGAACATGTCCATGTCATTTATTACCGCCTGCGAGGGCGGCAAACGAAAAATAGCCGAAATTCTTTTAAAAAATAAGGAAGTAGAGGTCGCCTATACCGACGAGAAAGGGCGTACCGCCCTGCACTACGCCGCACATCGCGGGTATCTCGATATCTGTAAAATTTTAATCGAACAAGGCGCAGCACTTGATTACGAGGACCATGCGGGTGAAACCCCTTTTTATTTCGCCTGCCTACAAAAACAAAAACAGACCGCGTTATACTTGCTAGAACAAGGGGCAAAAACGGACATTAGGGACTACAAGGGCAATAGCCTGTTGCATTTATGTGCCGTAAACGGACAGACCGAGGTCGCCGAAAAACTTCTTGAAAGCGGAATGGAGATCGACAATGAGAACAATCAGGCCGAAACGCCCCTGCTCATTGCCTCTGGAAATCGGAACAAAGCCATCATCTCCCTTTTGCTGGGCAATGGTGCCGATATTGGAACGACCGACAAACAGGGCAATACACCACTACTTTTTGCCGTTCGGACCAAAAACATTCCCGTTGTGAGCCTGTTGTTGGACCATGGTTCCGATATCAATTATGTGAACCATGCCGGAGAAACGGCATTGTTGATCGCCTGCCACAGCGGCCATAAAATGCTGATAAAACTATTGGCGGAAAAAGGGGCCGATATGCTGGTATCCAGCAAAAATGGACTCTCCCCGATATGGTATGCCTGTTCCGCGAACCAAAAAGATATCGTACAGCTTTTTCTCGACCATGGTGTAGATGTCAATTACGGCAAGCCCGTGAGCGGAAACGAAGGAAGTATGAGTTCTTATTTGGATTGGGTGGAAACGGCAAACGACATCTCCGTAAACGCCGGATACAGCCTCAACGTTTCCAACAACCTCGGAGGGGAAAGCCTTTTGCACGTTGCCACGAAAAGCGGACACATGAGCATGGTAAAATTGTTGTTGGAACAAGGTGCCGAAATCAATGTTCAGGATGAAAGCGGGAACACCCCGCTCCATTATGCCGCTGCGAACGGAAAAAAGGATGTGGTTAAATTTCTTTTGGACAAAGGGGCCGATATTTCGGTAGTCAACGCAAAAGAACAATTGGCCGTCGATTATTCCAACATTAAAGGTTTTAATGAAATTACGGAGATGATCGTAGCCATAAAAGGGGCGAGCATGCCTACACAGGAACCAAAGGCGGCGTCGACCGCAACGCAACCGGAAGCCGCACCCGTTGTGGATAAGAAAAAGGCATTGCTCGACCTAAAGGAGTTGTTGGACGCCGGTATTCTCACACAAGAGGAATTTAATGCCGAAAAAACCAAGATACTGAGCGCTTGACCGACCGGCATGGCAATTCATGGCCAGGGTTCCATCGGATTCTTTTTGAGCTAGAGAGATGCTCCCATAGAAAACATTACATTTTAACAGTCAATTTACTTACATAAAAAAATCCAAGATACACCCTATCTTTAGCACGGTTTCTGTATCGGAACTTCGTTAGGAGAGTCGAAAATGCAATAGGATCTGTTGATTTCCCGGTTTGGGCACAACCCCAATGCTTCGAGGCTACGGTCAGGCACAAAAAACATCGTGAAACCTTTGGTTTCGAAGCAATTTCGAGCCATAACAGATTTTCCAATACAGAAACCCGGATACCATTTTAACTTTAAAATGGCATTAAAGGAGCCAAACCAGAACTTTTTACCAAATGAAAAGCGTTAAAAGTCTTGACTTTTTCAAGAGTGTTAGGGAAGTGTGGGAATTTGAATTTGGAGTATTCCATTACTTTGATAGACTCGTTATCTCCGAAATGAACGAGGGGGTCGTTTTCAATTGGGAAATGGCCAAAAAAGCGATCAAAGTGGCGCATCAGATCAACGGCGATACCAATCCCATCGCCTACATTTCCAATAGGATCAACAACTACTACGTAGTACCGACGGACTGGGCCAAATTTTATAAAAACAGACAGCAATTGGCGCTTTATTCAGTAGTTGGAAGCACGCAGGGAAGTTTTGCGAGCCTGGTCATGGAACGCATGTTCTTTAAAAAGAATATTCGTCAGTTTACGGACCTTCAAGAGGCTATCGATTGGAGTGTTCAAAAAATGGAGTTACACGCTACTAACGAGGTTGGGTAATCCAGATCAGAAAAGCATCTTACCTTGAACAAAAAGCGACTTTCGATTGGCGTTCACCACCCGTGTTTTTGTTTTGTTCGTACCCTCTACTTTCAAGGTATGGAAAAACGACCAAAAAACTGTGCGGTCGGTTTTGCAAACGTCCGCTATACCGCAATATTGTAATTGGTAGGACCAACTGTCCATATTTTCGATAAAACGAATAGTTGACTTGTGAAAAGCATCGCCAATTCTTCAAAACCGACGCTGCGGTCTGTTTTTGCGGACGCGGACGCTACAGTTCTGCCATGTTTCCAGCGTTGATCTTAATGGTCAAAAACCATAGTAACGCGGCCCATAACCATAAAATCAAGCCGTAGACCACTCGCAATAGTATTTTAGAGGTAATCCTGGTTTTAAGGTAATGCCAAGCAAGACCGGCGAAGAGGAATCCGATGGGAAATGCCCAGCTTACCAAAAGCAAAGCGGGCCATACCCAATCGCCATGCCAAGTGTCAAAATGCGGATGATCTCCCAAGGCGAAAAAAACCAGAAAATACAATAGCGCACCCGTAATACCCATTCCCAAAAACCCTAATACGAACATGATGATACATGCTACTATAGAAAATCTGGTCGTGTAACTAAGGGCTTTCCATTTATCCAACATGCTTGTTTTTTTAACGATAACGTAAAAGAGCTACCTGAAGTAAGCCATTGTGCCGCTTAAGCTGCTAGCTCCCCGATAAGCCATCATCATTTACCGATATGAAATAGCGCATCGCCCTGATTGACGACCGCTTGGTGGTTGATACAGAACAAATGGCCGTCAAAAGGGGCCTTTATCGTTTTGCTCTTTTTGGCATAGGTGTCCGAAACGATACCCATTACCTGGCCCTTTTTCAATACACAACCATTGATTACTTTTGGAATGAACATCCCTGCCGTTGGGGCCCTAAGCCATTTTCGTTCCTGAAGCGAAACCGTAGTGTTCCGGTCGGTATATCCATCGTCCATTATGGGGGCCATGCCCAAATGTTGCATTATCCTTAGCGTACCTTTTATTCCTTCCAAAATTGCTCCATCATCAAAACGCATGCTTTCCCCGGCCTCGTATACCACAGTGGGCTTTCCCATCCGGAACGCCGCATTGCGAAAAGAACCCTTGATCAATTTTGACGGAAAAGAAAAGGGCGCGTTGAACACTTCGGCCATTTTCTTGCTTTCAACATCTTCCTGGGTATAGCGTATTTGGGGAAAATTATGCCGTTGTCCGCCACCGGTATGCAGATCGATTCCGTAGTCGATTTGATGCATGATCTCCGATAGATAATGGTATGCGATACGGCTGGCCATAGAACCCGATCGGGTTCCGGGAAAGCTTCGGTTGACGTCCTTCCCGTCCGGAACGTCCCTGGAAAAGTGGATAAACCCAAAAATATTTAAGATGGGTACGGCGATTACCGCGCCTGCCGACACCTGAAAACGTTTCTCGTCCAACATTCTACGAACGATTTCGATTCCATTGATCTCATCACCGTGCAATCCCGCCTGCACCAAAAGTGTCGGGCCCGGTTTTTTGGCATTAAACACGTAAACCGGTATATCGATCAAGGTTCCCGTAGGCAACCGATCGATACTGATCTTGAGTAGTTTGTTCTCTCCAGGCTGTACCGTTTCACCCCCTACGGTTATCACTGTGTTTTGCGTCATCTTATTTTCGTCTGCTTTTCCCGTTACGTTCTACATATTTTATTATTTCCTGAGCCACGTTCACACCTGTGGCCGCTTCAATACCTTGTAAACCGGGAGAGGCATTCACCTCAATTAACAAAGGCCCTTTTTTAGAGCGAATAAGGTCTACCCCGGCAACTCCCAAACCAATATGCTTAGTGGCATTTAAGGCAATAAACTGCTCTTTTGCCGACAACTTTACCTTCTCGGTTGCCCCACCCCGATGTACATTCGACCGAAACTCCCCCACTTCGCTCATTCGTTTCATACTTGCCACAATTTTATTGCCTACAACAAAAATTCGAATGTCTTCTCCATTGCTTTCTTCAATATATTTTTGAATGAGGATACTGGTATCCATCTTATAAAAAGTATCAATTATCGATTTGGCCGATTTTTTAGTTTCCGCAAGAATTACGCCTATCCCTTGAGTCCCCTCTTGAAGTTTGATAATCACGGGGGCACCGCCCAATATTTCTATTTGCTTTTTTATATTGTCAGGATTGATCGAAAACAGTGTTTCGGGTATAGGAATGCCCTTCCGGGCCATTATCTGTAACGTACGCACCTTGTTCCTTGCACGTAAAATACTAAGAGAGCGCGCTGTACTGAAGATACCGTTCATTTCGAACTGCTTTACAATTGCAGCACCATGCCTTGATACTTTTGCGCCAATTCGAGGAATAATCGCATCGAACTCGTTAGTGATATCTTCCTCCCCCAAGTATATTTGTGGTTTTCCCGCACCCAGCTTTACAGAGCATTTGGTATGGTCAATTCTTTCGACGTAATGGCCAGATTTCTCTGCCTCCTCGGCGATTCGCTTCGTAGAATACACATTCATGCTTACCGAAAGTAATCCGATATCCATTTTCAAATTTGGTTAGGCCTTTAAACCCTATGAAGTTCGGTCAAAAATGTAATCCATACAAGGAAAGTGGCCAATCGTATAAAAATTGTTTCTTTATTCGGTGAATCCAGACTATCTTGTTTCATCGGAAAAGCAGTTTTACAATGATCGTTGGTCTTCGGCACCAAGGGTTCATAGATAGTTCCCCAAACAAAATAATACTGTAATGAGGTTCCCCATATGGTTGGTACTTTTTATTTGCTGCCGTTTTCTTGGCTATGGACAACCAAAACCGCTTTCTTTCCAACCCATCAAAAATGGATTATCAAATGAATGGGTTTCGTGTATTACCCAAGATCAAAATGGCTTTATTTGGGTGGGCACCCAAGATGGGCTTCATAGGTATGACGGGTACCAATTCGAAGTACTTAGAAATTCTCCAGAAAACACAAATTCTATTGCCGCCAACTGGATCAGGGGCATTGCAGTTGACACCAATAAGAATTATTGGTTGGCCACGCTAGGAGGTGGGATTACCCGACTTTCCCCAAAAAACATGTCTTTTCATAATTTTTCTATAGAAAATCCTGAAAAAAATAAGGAAAAAATGGTCTCCCTTATCATGAGGGTCGATGAAAATTATATCGCAGCATCATCTGATGAAGGGTATACCATTTTCAATACAAAAACCAACGCCCATCAGAACTTGAATATCGGAACTTTTAGTGCCCCCATGGCTTTTCACGAAAAAAAGTTATGGTTGGTGGATACAAAAAATCAATTGCTTTCTTATGATTTGCAAACAAAAAAATCTAAACTACTACATCATTTTGAAGAGAATATACGCATACTCGAATACATCCCCGAGGTAGGGCTTTTGGTGGTATTTCCGAACAAAATATTAGTATTGCGCGACAATAAATTTCTAAAGCAAATTGCGGCTCCCAAAGTTTTTCAGGGCTTGACCAAAACAAATAATGGAAACTACTATTTATTCGATAGTTCAACTGTTTATTTGCTGGAGCCTCCCTCTTTGCAATTAAAAAAAGTACCCCTCGAAATGGACCTCTCTGCCACCCATATATCAGCACTCTTTGAAGACCGGCAAGGTACGTTGTGGGTAGGAACCAGTAAAGGGCTTTTTAAAGAAAAAAAGTATCAGGATGCATTTACGAACCAAATTCCCGGGGTACACGCAAGACGCATTTTGAAGCACAACAATACCTTGTATTTTGGAGGACAAAAAGGGTTGTTTAAAAAGCAAAAAGGTCAGTTCAGTCAGTTGCTTGAACAAAATCCAATACTAGGATTACATTCAGATACGGAGGCATTATATGTAAGCTCGGACGCACCTGAAATCTATAAAATTGTCGGTGACACCTTGAACAAGACCCTGACATTTCCGGGCAAAAGTGGTGTCTTGAGGGTTTCAGGGCTGGCCAAAGACCGTAAGGGCAGGTTGTGGGCGGGCACTTGGGAAGGGTTAACGGTATTTGATGAAAACGATGTTTATTTAAAGAGTATTCCGCTAGTGACGACGACGGAAATAAAAGAGTCAAAAATTATGGACATTCATATCGATTCGCTAGACCGTCTTTGGGTGATTACCGTGGGGTATGGTATCTATAGAATAGATGACATCTCTTCAAAAGCGGTAGCCCAAGTATCATCTCAGGTAAAAAACTACACCTTTGAAAAAGGCGATCCTTTTTCAATTACCAGCAATATTATTATGACCATGGAAGAAGATCCGTTGGGCAACTTGTGGTTTGGTTCCGAAATTGGCCTAGTGCGTTATAAAGAAGAGGCCAATGCTTTTGAACGCCTGCAATACCAAGGATCGTTGTTTGACAAAAAAATTATGTCGCTCAAAGCCGATAACAACCAAAATGTTTGGATTAGCACGATCAGTGATGGTATTTATGTACACAACACCCAAAATAGTACTATGCAGCATTTTACCGAAAGTGACGGTTTAATGTCCGATGCTTTCTTGTATGGCTCTGGTTTTTTTGATGCTACCAACGATACCCTCTATTTTGGTACGGATGAAGGCATTCAACAAATAAGTCTTCAAAACTATAGCCCCGAAATACCGATCTACGCTCCTCAAGTAACCGCATTTAATGTGCAAGATGATCAGGGCAGGCAGCTGTTCCAAACAGCCCAAGTACCCTTTTTGCAAAAGGTGCTGTTAGCCCCTGACCAAAACGATTTTTCGGTTCGATTTTCGGCGATGGATTTCATCAATCCTAATAAAATAAGGTATAGTTACAAACTGGATGAAGACCCTTGGAAAGTAACAGATTTGCAAACCGCCTATTTCACTAATGTTCCGCATGGCAACCACACTCTTACGATAAAACCGTTTTATGAAGGTTTATCGGAGAACAAGATAGTCTCCCATTTAGATATTTATATTGCCCCTTCATGGTATTTGACCTCCTTGGCCAAAACCATATATGTACTTCTATTCCTTGGTGTTTGCTTTGGGTTTTATCGCTATTTAAGATGGCGGTGGAACATGGAGCTCAATCTTAAATTAAAGGAGGAAGAAACAGAGCGTTTGCAAAACCTGAATGTGTTTAAATCAAAATTATACACCAACATTGCCCACGAATTCAAAACACCCCTCACCTTAATTTCGGGACCAATAGAAAAAGAGTTATCCAATATAACCAGTTTTGATAAGGATTATTCGAGTCTATCGATGATTAAAAGAAATACCCAACGTTTGATAGGCTTGGTAGACCAACTATTGCAGCTTTCAAAACTAGAAGAGGGAAAATTAGTGGTGCAGTTGCAAGAGGCAGAGCTTGGCCTTTTCATTCATAGCATTGCCAATTCTTTTGAGTATCAAGCCGACGAAAAGGGCCTATCATACAAAACAGCTATAGAACCGACGGGAGTACGACGGTATGATGAAGATATTGTGGAGAAAATAGTAACAAACCTTCTTTCCAATGCGTTTAAATATACAGGCCAAAAAGGATCTTGCAATATTCAGCTATCGGCGACAACAAGTAGCATTGCCCTCTTGGTTAAAAATACGGTACAGGGGCATTTTGAAATACAGCCGGAAAAATTATTCGACCGGTTTTACCAAGAAGACTCAGAGGCTGAAGGTATGGGTGTGGGACTCTCTTTGGTAAAAGAGTTGGTTACCTTATCCAAAGGAACTATCAATGCATATATGGAAAATGAAAACACTATTGTTTTTAAGGTAGAACTTCCAGCCGAATTGGTAGAGCAACCTTCGAGTGCGACCCAAAGGAACATTCACAAAAATCAGAAACCAAATGCCTATGAAAATGGCCCAAATGATGAAGAGCGACCTTTATTGCTGGTGGTAGAGGACCATCAGGAAATACGATCTTTTATTCGGCAATCGCTACAAGATACCTATGAAATTCTTGAAGCTCAAAATGGGAAAGTTGGTTCTGAAGTTGCTTTCGAAAAGGTTCCGGACATTATTGTTTCCGATGTTCGAATGCCCATCTTAGATGGTATTGCCATGTGTAACCTCTTAAAGGTTGATGAAAGAACATCTCATATTCCCATAATTCTACTTACGGGAGACGATACTTCAAAAATGGAATTAAAAGGGCTTACCTCAGGAGCGGATGATTTTGTAGGAAAACCTTTTAAAATTCGACTTTTGGAAAAAAGAATACAAAATCTAATCAGCACACGCAAAGCTTTACAACTAAGATACGGCCAAGAATTGATCTTAAAACCAAAAAACATTATTGTAAATGCGGCCGACGAAGTTTTCTTGAATAAAATACAGCAGATTTTAGACACTCATCTCTCAGAACCTACCTTTAATGCTGCTGAATTTAGTAAGAAAGCCCAAATGAGCCGTATGCAATTACATAGAAAACTCCTTGCTTTTACAGGCCTTTCCACCTCGGCCTTTTTGCGTTCTCAACGGTTAAAACAAGCACAACAACTGTTACAGGATTCAGATTCCACCATCAATGAGGTAGCCTATGCCGTTGGCTTCGGAACACCTTCCTACTTCATGAAAAGTTTTAAGGAATCCTTCGGCCAAACTCCTTCTGAATATGTTGCTTCACTCGATAAATAATAAGGTTTGCAAGTCAAAGTTACATTTGAACAGTACTTTGTTACATACCTACAGTAGGGCAAAATACCTACCCCGTAATTTTGAGTTTAAAAAATTCAAGGTTATGAACACGCACCATCATTCGAACGATGCTCTTGATGAAATTAGGGCCATTAGCTTTTTTTCAACATCGCTTTATCAAAAGGAATCTGTGGAGGAAGTACTTTGGGATATTACCAAAAACGTCATTCATCAATTGGGTTTTATAGATTGTGTCATCTATACCTTTAACAAAGAAAAAAAGTGTTTACAACAACGGTCGGCCTATGGACAAAAAAACCCGCATGGCGATATCATTTACAACCAAATTGAAATTTCGTTGGATGAAGGAATCGTAGGAAGTGTAGCAAGAAACAAAAAAGCCGAGCTCATTCCGCATACCTTGGAGGACCCTAGGTATATTGTGGATGATGAAAAACGGCTATCGGAAATATGTGTCCCCATCCTCGTCGATGATTCGCTCTACGGAGTGATCGACTCCGAACATCCTGAGAAACATTTTTTTAACGAAAAGCACTTACACCTCCTGACCATTATTGCTGCACTCTGTTCTCAAAAAATAAAAGAGCTAACAACACAAACGCGAAAACCGTTGACCACGGCGAACAAATACTTCAAGAAGTTGGAGCTTTTAATGCGCACTAACAAAATTTACCGTAATCCCAACCTCAGCCTAGCCTCTACTGCCGAGCTCTTAGGCATATCGGGGTGCTACTTATCGAGTATAATCAATTCAATCAACCAGATAAGTTTTATCGACTATATCAACCAATACCGTATTTCAGATGTGAAGAAAAACCTGCATTCACAGCATTACGCGCATTACACCATTGTATCTGTAGGCTTGGAAGCGGGCTTCAACTCCAAATCTGCCTTTTATACTGCATTCAAAAAGTGGACCGGTATCACTCCATCTCAATACCAACAGTCGCAATTGGTATTGTCCTGATTCTTTAAAAGCAAAACAATTGGGATTACTTCCTTTTGACCCAAAGTACCTTTGGATGTACTTCACTGAACATCTTACAAATATTTAAAAAGTTAGTAGATGATAATTTATGGTAGTAAAGCGGTTCATTTAAAATCCAAACAGTCAAAAACAACAACCTGTCCCAACTGCAGAACGATAGGTTCTGTGGTTTTAAGTGTATATAGAAGACACGCCCACATTTTTTGGATTCCGTTATTCCCCATAGGTAAAAAAGGAGTTTCTCAGTGCCAACATTGTAAAAATCTTCTTAAAATCAACGAGATGCCAGAACCCATCAAAAGAGAATACAACGCTTTAAAAAAAGAAACCAAGGGACCTATCTGGCAATTCACAGGGCCTGGTATACTTACAGCCTTGGTCGCTTGGGGTGTTTATGCAGAAGGGGAACGCAAAAAACGCGATATGGAATATATTTCGGCTCCTATGAAAGGGGATATTTACGAGTATAAGGTTGCATCAGGGAGCTATTCTACGTTAAAAGTAACGCGCCTTTCACATGACAGCGTATTTGTATCGCCGAATGACTACGAAATAAGTAAAAAGAGCGGTTTACATACGATTGATAAATCTGAAAATTATTCAGACTCGATTTATGGAATCTCAAAAAATGAGCTCCGAGAAATGTATGGTTCAGGAGTAATTTTTAATATCGGTAGATAACATCTTTTTATCACAATGACCGCAATTGGATAAGGCTAGGCAATTTATGATCATTGGGACTCGTTTTGGAAAGTTTCCCAAATCAAAAAGTGCTAATCGTTTACCCGTGTGCCGGCCAAGGCCGAATTCACTTGACTTACCCTAAACGATATTCAAGAAGAAAGCACCATAAGTGTGGTCCGGGTAAAATTTATGCACTATCCAATTCATATGTCATTCATGCGCTTCAAGTAGTTCCCCCATCAAGCAACGAAAAGGATGGTCACAAGGTTGTCCTAATTCTTTAAGATCAAAACATTCGGGACATCGTCTTAACGGGGTGCATATAAGTTTGTAGTGATAATCTTAAAAAGAAAAAATATGAATACTATAAAGAGAATTGGACAGGCGCTGTTCATGACCCTGTTATTGGTTGCATGTTCCCCTGAAGACGGTTCGGATGGTGCCATTGGGCCTCAAGGAGAACAAGGACCTGCCGGGCAGGGAGAGCAAAGGGAAATAGGCGCCGCCAATGTGATTTACTCCGATTGGATTCCAAGTGATTTCGCAGAAGGTGGTGGACTACTTCAAAAATTGTTTGTTCGTACCAGTACTGACGAAAGCAATAGTTTAAACATCAATTTAGATACCAGTACCGTAATGGTATATGCAAGAGGAGATGTGCCGCTTGTACTAGGTGACGAAACATTCCCACTCCCTTATATTACAGGAGCTGGGGACAGATATACCTTCACAATCAACGACGGGCAAATTGGGGCTGTGGTGTAACATCCAATGTTGCTAACAACGATTTTGACGTATTTGATGACTATAGGTACATAATCATTCCCGGGGCACAGTCAACTGGGGGCAAATCTTCGTCTATACACTACAACAAAATGATTTATCAAGAGATTATCGAGCACTTTACTATTCCAGAATAAATAGCATACAAACGCCTGAGAAATGGCAGCGTAGTATTCCCCCAAATACTAATAATTTAAAACAAAAAACGATGAAAAAAACGATGAAATTGACAAGGACATTTTTTAGTGCACTTTTTGTGGCAAGCTTACTATTTGCCTGCTCTCCAGAAGATGGTGAGGATGGTGCCATGGGGGTCCAAGGAGAACAGGGGCCGCAGGGAGCTGCCGGGGCCGACGGTGCCCAAGGGGAACAAGGGGAAGTAGGTTCGGCCAATGTAATCTACTCTGGCTGGATTCCATCAGAATTCGACAACAACATTATTGCCACCAGTGATTCCTTTTTAATAGATGCACCAGAAATGACCAATGACTTCATTGAGCAGGGCATTATTTTGGTATATGGGCGTTCTACGCCCAACCCTATTACCATTGATACCGACGTGTTTTCCCTTCCAATCGTATTTGGGGTGGCACGTCAACAATCCTACTACTTCAGAGTAGAACAAGCTGGGGAGCTGTATATCGCAATGGCCTCTACTGTTGAAGGACAAAGCGCAGGAGTCCCATTTTTTAGTGAATACCGGTATATTTTAATTCCTGGAGGGCAAACTACAAGTGGTAAGGCTACCCCCTTGGATTACACCAAAATGACCTACCAAGAGCTTACCGAACACTTCGGAATCGAAGAATAAGAAAATGGTTAGTGTTTCCCCCAACAATACGGTAACATGCCGGGTTGGGGGAAATTATGTTCTTATACCCTTTCCCAAATTTTCCACTCTTATAAAACTAAAATTCTTTACAAATGAAAACAACAAATAAACTTGTTTGCCAAAGTGCTCTTTTGCTCCTATTCGCATGTGGAAAAGAGGAAGTAACTGATAATACCTCTTTAGGATCCAATAACCTAGGAGGTCTCACAACCAAACCCTGATCGGTAGCTGCGGCATTAATTGAAAAAGAAGTGGTCTTTGAAGGCCGCACCTTTCATACCTCTTTGGTCTATAACAAAAAAAGTGGGGCATGGCGGGTTATACCGGAAATACAAAGTTCTTAAATGACATATGGCGTAGTAGTGATGGCGTTACCTCGGACAAGGTAAGTTTTGATTCCAACTTCAAAACTCGAGTCGAACATACGTCTGTCGTATTTGACGATCGCTTTTGGGCTATTACTGGGTATCCGTTAATCTCGTAGCCCACAAAAACGGGTGTTTATACCGAAGGCCGCTACTCAGATGTTTGGTCTTGTGGAAAGTAAACCCGTTGCAACGACCTGGAACGTGACTAACAAAAAATGAAAAAAAATGAAATTACGGATAAGACTATTTGCTCTATTACTGACCCTGTTCTCTTGTAATCTAAGAGCACAAGAACAACCCAATACCATAAAGGTAAGTGCCCGTGCGATTCATTTAGATGCTACACCGCTATTTAAGGCCACCGTATCGCTCAGTGGCACCTACTCGAGCCTCCCCCCCGAAATGGTAACGCTTGAAAAGTTAAAAAAGCAATACAAAGATGCTCTTGAAGCCAAAAATATTGCATGGAACGATTTAAAGGAAAATCCAAACGTTTTTGGGTATGAAACCCTTCGATATGAAAAAGAAGGTACGCTCTATGAATTCCGAACCGAATCGGTAGACAAAATGAAAAAATTTCTTCAGGTAAAATCATTGGGAGTACAGGTTTTAAACTACGATGCAATTGTTACCGTTGATGACGACGAAATTACCCAACTCAGTAAAAAAGCCTTGAGCAATGCTACAGAAAGAGCAACTGCCATTGCCCAGGCTATGGGCAAACAACTGGGCGAAGTAAAAGAGGTCGAAGATTTGAACAACCGTTGGGGCGAAGAAATCGTGAGTACTATCTACTATGACCGCGATCCGGGAGAATATATCTATATAATCAATGTAATTTTTACGGTAAAATAATACTAGTTATGAAACGCACCATGCCGATTTTAGCCCTTCTTTTTCTCGTAATTGCCTGTAGCAAAAACGATAGCCCTCCATCGGGTACCATACGATTCGAGTATGCGGAAGAAGAAATCAATACCACTTTCAGAACAGTTGGCAGTATTGCTCCGAGTATCATTCAATGGAACGGGGAAGTTGGCACTTATAGCATCACTTCTTCCTCGGAAATACTACAGCGTAACCACATCGTATTCGATAGTCTCACCGGTCTGCTGTCATGGGGCAAGGACTTTCCTTTGGGCACCTACGATTTTGTCATTACGGCCGAGAGTGAGGGAAGAACCCAAACAGTGGAAATTCTATTAATCAATACGCTAACCAAGGCCTTCTTTAGCGGTGGCTTGCAAATGGTAGACCCGGACGCGGAAGATTTAAATTATTCAGAGATTCCTCCGGACTACAGTCTTTCACTAAATGAAGACGGTACTATTTACATGGAACGCTATAGCAACCCGGCCTTTGAGGCTTCCGGCACATGGGCTGCCGTTTCAGGAGGATCCCTGCTGATAGAATTCACAACAAATCTTTCCGGAGGAGACGTCACGTATATGAGAGGATTTTTATCAAATTCCTTAAATACACCAAGTTTTTTAGGCACCTACGGATCAGGCATCGACGAAAATCAGGAAATCGTAAACCGAATCGGAATATTCCGATTTGAATGGGACTAAAACAATCTTAGTATGAAACATATTCTCAAAATACTCCTGTTTCTCTTTCTATTTACGGCTTGTAAAAAAAACGATGACGACAATGAACAGATAAATACGGCTCCCGAGGCCTTTGCCTTGCTTACCATTAAAAACGAAGCGGAGAATACTTCGTTGAACCCTACATTCACATGGCAACCTGCAACCGATGTTGATGGTGACTTGGTAGTCTATGACCTTTATTTGGAGATACTAAACGGCACTGGGCCGCTAATTGTGTTGGGCGAAAATCAGCCACTACCCGACCCGACCATTATTCTAGCACAAGGCCTTACCGTCCCCAGTTATACCGTACCCGACTCACTGCCATTAAATAGTGGATTTACCTGGAAGGTAGTGGCTCGCGACAATCAGGGAGGTATTGTTGAAAGTGACATCTTTCGCTTTTCCACAAGGCTCTTAAATTTACGGGAAGAAGCGCTTACACCCAATGGCTCCTTTGATGTTCGTGAAGGTCATGGCAGCATATTCTTCAAAGATAAGTTTTGGATCATTGGAGGAGTAGCCAACATCGAAGACCTTAATAATGACGTATGGTCGAGTAGCGATGGGGAAAATTGGGTGTTGGAAACTGCCGATGCCGGGTTTAGCGGCAGAGCACAATTTGGAATCACCATTTTCAACGACCGAATCTTTGTAGTCGGTGGTTTCACGAGTGGTAGTCTCTTGAACGATGTCTGGAGTTCGACCAATGGTATTGACTGGGTGCAGGAAACCGCCAATGCCAATTTTACCCCAAGAGCACAAACAAAACTCTTAGCATATAAAGATAAGCTATACGCATTGGGAGGCTTGGAAAACTTTTTTGATGCGACTACGGGAAGTACCAAGGAAGTCTGGAGCTCAACAAATGGTATTGATTGGGAACAAGAAACCAATGCCGCTCCGTACTTCGCAAGGTATGGTTTTGAGGCAACTGTATTTGATGATAAGATGTTCGTTATCGGCGGTGCGCTTGCGGACACAAACGAAGAAACTTCAGATGTTTGGTTTTCAACCGATGGTGAGAATTGGAATGAGATACAACAAACCGGAAACCGTTTTTCGGAGCGTGTTTTTTTTAATAGTACCGTCTTTAAAGATAAAATTTGGCTTACCGGTGGGTCTGTTGAAAATGCAATGGAAGCTACCAACTATACCGATTTCTGGTCGAGCAGCGATGGAATAACTTGGAAGAGAGAGGCTCAGGACGCAGGTTATGGCACTCGTTTTTTTCCAACGCTGGTGTCCAATACAGATTATATGCTCCTAATAGGAGGGGGAGAAATTTCTACCAACAACAAATTCAACGACGTATGGAAATTCGACTAATGTTTCATTGGATAAAAAAATTGACCTTGTTGCTACTATGTACAGCGTTCTTTGTAGGCTGCAGCAATGATGCATCGGACAACCCGGCAATTCCACCCGAGGAACCGGCACCGGAGCCTGCACCTGAAGAAGAATCAACGAACCAAGCACCTGATTCGTTCGATCTGATTTCAATAGAAAATGAAACGGTAGATGCTACTCGCATCCCCACATTTCAATGGCAGGTCGCCACCGATCCCGACAACGACCCAGTAACCTATGACCTATTCATCGGCACACAAGACCCCCCAACCGTACTTTACAAAGAAAATTTAAGCACTACCAGTATTGAAATTGAATCACCCTTGGCGCTTTTGAAAGATTATTTCTGGAAAGTGACGGCCAAAGACGACAAAAATGCAACCACCGAAAGTGCTGTTTTTAACTTTACGACCCGAAATTTAGATATACCAGAAAACCCAACGGTTACGGAGGGGCCTTTCTCAGAACGGCGACAACCGGCAAGTACCATTTTTATCAACAAAATGTGGCTGATTGGAGGGTTTGATACCAATTCAAATTTCCTAAATGATATATGGCAAAGTGAAAACGGAACCGACTGGGAATTAGTGACCGATAACCCGGCGTTCAATGGCCGCTGGGATCATACCCTTACCGCATTCGATGGAAAACTTTGGCTTATTGGTGGTTATGACGGTGACGATTATCTCGAAGATGTTTGGTATAGCGAAGACGGTACTGAATGGCAAGAAGCAGATGTAAGCAGCTCATTTCCTGAAAGAGGAAGGCATACGACCCTTGTATATGACAATAAGCTTTGGGTTATTGGCGGGTATAATGGTGGTTCCCTAAGTGATGTTTGGTATAGTGAAAATGGCACGGAATGGCTTCAAGCAACCGGTGAAGCAGCCTTTGGCAAAAGATCCATGCACGCCTCAGTAGTATTCGATGAAAAACTTTGGGTCATCGCCGGATCCGACGGCACTCGTAGAAATGACAGTTGGTATAGTGAAAATGGCGCGGATTGGGTACTTGCCAACAATAGCAGCGGCTTTAGTCCAAGAATTCGTCATACAGCACTGGTTTATGACAATAAAATCTGGGTAATGGGCGGCGCTAACCCAGGTACCATAGGAGATATCTGGTACAGTGAGAACGGCATCGACTGGTCAGCGGTACAAGATGAACATCCCTTTCCAGAAAGAAGCGACCATACAAGTCTGGCATTCGATGCCAAGATTTGGGTGCTATGTGGGTACGACGGCACTTCAAATAATGAGGTATGGTCCTTTGATTGACACCTCTAATGTGAAGGCTCAGAATCTAACAATTGGACTGAAAACTTTAAAGGTCTGCCCGAGTTCGTAACAAGTCTGGACCCACACGTTATAGATGATATCACATTTCAACAGAGCTTGCTGTCGATAATTATAAAGGTTTTAAAAGTGGTTACAATCAATAACCGCTTTTTTGTTTAACGATATTAGTCTGTATAGCCCCTTTTGCGAATCTTCGTTGAACGCAATGAAAATCTTTCTTAGAATGTTTCCTAATAAGATACTAAAGCCTTACAAAGTTTGTTAATAACTTGGTTCTACTGTATTTTTGTAAAGCTAAATTGTCAACTAATGAGCGGATTGATAAAATCTTCAATTGCCCGAAAAATAGTGATGGCCCTCTCGGGACTTTTCCTAGTATTTTTCTTGGCGCAACACTTTACCATTAATATTACTTCTGTAATTGACCCGGAAACCTTCAACACCTGGTCGCATTTTATGGGATATAACCCTTTGGTGCAGTATCTTTTGCAGCCGATTTTGATCGCTGGGGTAATCATACATTTTGTAATGGGTTTCATTTTGGAAATACAGAACAACAAAGCAAGGGGAACCAATTACGTAAAATATAAGGGAAGCGCGAACGCCTCATGGCTATCCCGCAACATGATCATCTCCGGTGCGGTCGTATTGGCGTTTCTCGGCTTGCATTTTTATGACTTTTGGTTTCCGGAAATGGCCTATAAATACATCGAGAGCAATCCCGAGGACGCTACCCGTTACCACGAGGAGACCGTTCACAAATTTGAACCCTTCTGGAGAACCATACTGTACATCGTTTCCTTTGGTCTGTTGGCGCTGCATTTATTGCATGGCTTCGCAAGTTCGTTCCAGACCATGGGCGTCAACAACAAATACTCGGCGGGCATTAAACTATTCACAAAGGTATTTGCAGTAGCCATACCATTAGGATTTGCCTTTATTGCGATATACCATCACCTTAACCCGATAACACATTAATTATGGGCATATTGGATTCAAAAATACCTAAGGGACCATTAGCGGACAAATGGACCAACCATAAGAACCACATCGAACTGGTGAACCCGGCCAACAAGCGCAATATCGATGTGATTGTCGTCGGTACGGGACTTGCCGGAGGTTCGGCAGCGGCCACATTGGCCGAGTTGGGTTACAATGTTAAGACCTTTTGTTATCAGGATTCCCCTAGAAGGGCCCACTCCATCGCCGCACAGGGCGGAGTGAACGCCGCTAAAAACTACCAAGGCGACGGGGATAGCGTATACCGACTTTTCTATGATACCGTAAAGGGGGGCGATTATCGCTCGCGTGAGGCCAACGTGTATCGTTTGGCACAGGTATCAACAAATATTATCGATCAATGTGTGGCCCAGGGCGTTCCCTTTGCAAGGGAGTACGGCGGACTTTTGGATAACCGTTCTTTTGGAGGGGTTTTGGTCAGTAGAACGTTTTACGCCAAAGGACAGACCGGGCAACAACTGTTACTGGGAGCCTATGCCGCAATGAACCGACAGATCCAAAGAGGCAAGATCAAATCGCATACCCGGCACGAAATGTTGGATATCGTTTTGGTGGATGGTAAGGCACGGGGCATCATCGCAAGAAATTTGGTTACGGGAGAAATCGAGCGCCACTCGGCACATGCCGTTGTTTTGGCGACCGGCGGTTACGGTAACCTCTTTTTTCTTTCCACCTATTGTATGGGGGCCAATGTAATGGCGGCATGGAAAGCACATAAACGGGGCGCATTTTTTGCCAACCCCTGTTTTACACAAATACACCCGACCTGTATCCCCGTATCGGGAGACCATCAATCAAAACTGACTTTGATGTCGGAATCGCTCAGGAACGATGGGCGTATCTGGGTTCCAAAACGACTCGAAGATGCCAAGGCCATTCAGGAAGGAAAACTAAAACCGACCCAATTAAAAGAAGAAGATCGCGATTACTATCTGGAACGGCGCTATCCCGCCTTTGGTAACCTTGTACCACGTGATGTGGCCTCCAGAGCGGCAAAAGAACGTTGCGATGCCGGTTTCGGCGTCAATAAGACCGGAGAAGCGGTTTACCTCGATTTTGATTCCGCCATCATGCGATACGGTAGGGAAAAAGCGTTGACCTCCGGTATTAAAGACCCGGACAATAAAACGGTACGCGAATTGGGAGAAAAAGTAGTAGAGGCCAAGTATGGCAACCTTTTTCAGATGTATGAGAAAATCGTAGATCAAAACCCGTACAAAACACCGATGATGATCTACCCTGCGGTGCATTACACCATGGGCGGTCTATGGGTCGACTACAACTTGCAAACTTCCATCCCAGGTTGTTACGCCGCGGGAGAGGCCAATTTTAGTGATCACGGCGCAAACCGATTGGGTGCCTCGGCACTGATGCAGGGGCTGGCCGACGGCTATTTTGTGCTTCCCTATACCATTGGGGACTACCTCTCCAAAGATATCAGGACCGGGGAAATTTCTACCGATCTGCCCGAATTTGAGGCAGCGGAGACCCATGTTAAAGAGCGGATTACCAAATTGATGTCCGGAAACGGCACCCATTCGGTAGACTACTACCATAAAAAATTGGGGAAAATCATGTGGAACAAATGCGGTATGAGCAGAAATGCAAAGGAACTGCAGGAGGCCATAGACGAAATTGCGGCCTTACGGGCCGATTTCTGGGAAAATGTGAAAGTTCCGGGAACTGCCGATAACAAAAACCAAGAGTTGGAAAAAGCAGGGCGTGTTGCCGACTTTTTGGAACTAGGGGAACTTTTTGCAAAAGATGCCTTGACCCGTAACGAATCGTGTGGGGGACATTTCCGAGAAGAGTATCAAACACCCGAAGGAGAGGCGTTAAGGGACGACGAGAACTTTAAGTTCGTTTCCGCTTGGGAATACAAAGGAGAACCCAAAGACGCCGTATTGCACAAGGAAGAATTGGTGTATGAAAATATAGAGTTGAAAACACGCTCGTACAAATAGACAGATTGCAAGTATTCCGAACTATCATATAGCGGTACTGCGGTGAATTCAAATAGTGATTCAAAAAAAATTGACATGAAACTAAACTTAAAAATATGGCGTCAGAAAAACGCCGATACGAAGGGAGAAATGGTCAGCTATCCCCTGAACGGGATAGAAGAAGACATGTCTTTTTTAGAGATGTTGGATGTTTTGAACGAACAATTGATCAACAAAGGGGAGGAACCCGTGGAATTCGATCATGATTGTAGGGAAGGTATTTGTGGTACCTGTTCCCTAATGATTAACGGAAGGGCCCATGGACCCGATACCCGTATCACGGCCTGCCAATTACACATGCGCAGTTTTAAGGATGGTGACGAAATTGTTATCGAACCCTGGCGCGCAAAGGCGTTCCCGGTAGTAAAAGATTTAATCGTGGACCGTTCTGCCTTTGATAGGATACAACAGGCCGGTGGATACATTTCGGTCAATACTTCGGGTAGGCCCGTAGACGCCAATGCAATCCCAATAGAAAAAGAAATGGCCGACAAAGCTTTTAATGCAGCCACCTGTATCGGTTGCGGAGCCTGTGTAGCCGCTTGCAAAAATGCAAGTGCGATGCTCTTTACGTCGGCAAAAGTATCACAGTTCGCCCTATTGCCCCAAGGGCAGGTAGAGGCCACTGAGCGGGTGCAGAACATGGTACGCCAAATGGATCTTGAAGGTTTTGGGAATTGTACCAATACCGGTGCTTGCGAAGTGGAATGCCCCAAAGGGATTTCGCTAGAAAATATAGCACGAATGAACCGTGAATACCTTGGCGCTTCCGTGAAAGGCTAATTTCCGTAGCAGACATGCTGAAAACGTTTCGTCAGACCCGTGGTATCGTTCAAATACTTCGGGTCTGACTATCTTTATATATGTCCAAAAAATATCAGGAACAACCGATAAAAGTACCTCGCTTTAACGAAGCGGCCGGCTTTTACACCACTCCCCAAAGGTCAAAGATCATGGGCAAGATCCGGGGCAAGAATACCAAACCCGAACTGGCCTTTAGAAGGGCCCTATACGCCGCGGGCTATCGCTATCGTATCGATTACAAAAAGTTGATCGGAAAACCCGATATCGCACTTAAGAAGTACAAGACGGTGGTTTTTATCGATGGGGAATATTGGCATGGGTACGATTGGGAACGGCGCAAACCCAAGATCAAGACCAATCGGAAGTTCTGGATCGCCAAAATAGAACGGAACATGCAACGGGACCGCGAGGTAAATGCCGAGCTAAAACGGCTGGGATATACCGTATTTCGGTTTTGGGAACGTGAAATAAAACAGAATTTGGAGGCCTGTGTCCAACAGGTGACCACCCATTTGCAAAACACCGCAACGGCAAGCTAGACCGGAACTTCTTTTCTGCAAAGGGCAAAAATCTGGGACACCTCATCCAACGCCAAAGTAAAATCGGCATACTCGGGAGAGTCGTTAAAACTGTGACAAGTGAGGGTACCGGTACGTTCGTCCCAGCCGACAACCTCTTTGCACAATACGCCTTCGGCATAAACCATAATAAAGATCCCTCCTTTGTCCAAAAACCGACCTACATTCTTTTTGGGCACCAATTCGCCCAGCACCACGGAATGGATGGGAATTCCATTGGCCAGACCGTTTTCCATGGCCCTGCTATCCATTTCAAAGGCAACGTACGTTTTGGCCCTACCTTCTTCCAGCATAAAGCTTGTCCGCGGACATTTCAACATAAAATCGTCGTCACTAAAACGATCGGCATAGGTCTTTTGTTGGACAGTACTTAGAAAAGGAGCCGTAACCAGGTATTTGCCCTCCCCTAATGGCCTAAACTCGTTGTTGCCGTAAAACTGATTGCCGTCCAAACCATAACCCCCTCCATTTTCGGCCAGTTCGAGGCGATACAGTTCGGAGAGACTGACCTCAAAATATTGCGCAATCTTTGTAAGATTTTTTATAGGGATATTGGCGTCTTTCTTCTCATACAACTGTATTGTACGTAAACTCACACCGATGACGTTGGCCAAATCGGTCTGATTTATATTTTTTTTACGTCGGAGTTGCTTTAATATGAACATAAAATCATAGTTTTGTGTAATAATCTTACACATATGAAATTATTTACCTCAAATAACTACACATGTCTGTAATTCAATTACAGACAAATATAGGGAAATATGCCATTTTCCCCTCGTATTTAGGCCGCTGCCGGACACATAACACGTATTCCATAACCTAAACAACATATTATGATGATTTTTGACGAAAAAGACTTCGGAAAACCACTAGACGAAAGGCTATCCATTACCCTTAGGCGAAACACCAGCAAAGACGATTACGCCAACGTAGCGGGCCGTACCAGCATCAGTTTTTCCACCATTCGCGACGTGATCTACCGCACAAATAGTTTGACCAAAGCCAACTCTAAGGCCATACGTGCACTGGTCCGCATCGCTTTTGACAATTCCCTTGCCAAACAGTTGCAGGCAGAGGGCGATAAAAAGTACTTGGATCGCCTGTTAGAGCCATATTCCAGACAGCTATAGCACGTTTTCTTTTTCATTATCGCTATTTTTGGGTATTACGGAATACGTATGGAAACCTCAAAACACGAATTGCGTTCCAAACTCCCCAATGTCGCCACAACCATATTTACACGAATAGGTAACTTGGCCCGTGAACACAATGCATTGGACCTCTCGCAAGGGTTTCCAAATTTTGAAATGGATCCGGAACTGATTGCCCTGACCACGGAAGCGATGAAAAAGGGATTCAACCAATATGCCCCGATGCAGGGTTATTTTGGCCTAAGAACCGCCATCGCCGATAAAATACAACGGTTACATGGGCGCACCTATGACCCCGACACCGAAATAACGGTTACCGTAGGGGCCACCCAGGCTATTTTCACCGCGATTACGGCCTTTGTACACCCTGGAGACGAAGTAATCGTATTAAAGCCGGCATACGACTGCTATGAACCGGCTATTGTCCTTAACGGTGGCATACCCATACCGGTGCAGCTGAACAATACCGACTTTAAGGTGGACTGGGCGCTCTTAAAAAGCAAGATTACCGCGAAGACCAGAATGCTGATCATCAACACCCCGCACAATCCTAGCGGTCGGGTTTTCTCGGAGAACGATATGCTCCAGCTTCAGGAGATACTGAAACCCACCAACATTATTTTGATTAGTGACGAAGCCTACGAACACCTCGTCTTCGATGAAAGGGTTCATTGGAGTGCCGCTCGTTTTACCGATTTGGCATCGCGGACCTTTGTGTGCGCTTCATTTGGAAAAACGTTTTATATCACCGGTTGGAAAATGGGATATTGTGCCGCCCCAAAAGCGTTGATGACGGCCTTTTTAAAAATTCACCAATTTGCGGTGTTTTCGATACACCACCCCGTACAACGGGCAATGGCCGTATACTTGCAGAACGCCGACCGTTATTTGGGTCTTCCTGCATTTTATCAGCAAAAAAGAGATTTTTTTCTTGGGCAGCTGGACCGTTCCAAGTTTACGTTTACCCCTACCGAAGGCACCTACTTTCAGCTACTGGATTTTTCCGAATGGAGTAACGACAGCGACGAGGCCATTGCGGAACGGCTCATAGTAGCGCACAAACTGGCCTGTATTCCCATATCCTCCTTTAATGAAGGGCGGCTAGACCATAGATTGCTTCGTTTTTGCTTTGCAAAAACCGAGGAAACACTTGAACAGGCAGCTGCCATTTTAAACCGCCTTTGAAAATGGTATTAATCTATGGGTACTACCCGAACTACCTTATAGTTCGGTACGTAATGCGCTCCCTTCACTATTTTCTCCATATCGGCTTCCAAAGAACCCAACGGGGACTCCACAATGCGATTTACCTCTTTACCGTCCTTTAAAAAGATGAAAGTCGGTACTTTCCGGATATCCATTCCCTTTTCCTCGCCGCCGGGGCTCTTTTTGTACATCGGTTTTTCATAATCGACCGCAACGGCCGTCAATTGCTCTTTAGGAAACTCGAGCACATCCAAAATTTTATAGAATCGGGGTACCTCTCTTCTACTATCGCCACACCAGGTACCCATGAACAAGAGGATCTCAAAATCCGGTAAGTGCCGTTTTAAAACCGTTGTTCGCGTACTATCAACAGTGTAGTTGTCGTACTCCGGTACAAACCATTCCCCATATGATTTTGACCGTAGCCCTTCCCCATCGATTTTTCCCAGCAGTTTTGCAGTGCCATCTTTCCCGATATTCTCACGGTTCAAGTTCGGAGATTGCGCCCATGATTGTATTGCGAAACAAAAAAATAGGATACCTAACGTTGTACTTCTCATCTTAGATTGGATTTTTAAGTTTCGTACAAGCTAATGACCGCTACTCCTTAAACCCAACCACATTGCCCTAAGACAACAATAACGGTCCCAACGGTCGTGATACCGGTTTCACCGACGTACAAATCGTAATTGGTCGTTGGTATCGACAAAAGTGCGGTACGCATATCAACTTTTACCGGTCGCTACTTTTTATGTATTTTACCGTATGGGTCTGTTCAATTATCGTATTTATGAAGTATTGGTGCACCTGTTGTTTTGGTCGCTATTCATTTTTGTATCGCTGTTCCTGTTTTCGAACTACTATTGGAGCGAAAATCCGTTTTTGCAGTATTTTTTCATCCTTTTCGGTATTGTTTATGTAAACAATGGGCTATTACTGCCGTATTTTATTCGAAAACACTATTACTTTGCCTATGCCTTGATTATTGGTGCCATTGCTTTTTTAGGCACACAGCTCTATTGCAACTACTTTGCGGAATGCGGTTGTAGCTTTATGAAATGCCTCTCCGATTACTTGTGGCAAACCTTGGTCCCCATCATCTTTTTTTCCTTTCTATGGATGCTGTACGACCATCATAAAAATCAGGAAAACCTCAAAATCATACAAAAGGAGCATACCGAAATGGAACTCCGTTATTTAAAGTCGCAGATCAATCCCCACGTACTCTTGAACAACCTCAATACTATTTATTCCTATGCCTTGGAGCAACCCCGGGAAGTGCCCGAGATGATCCTGATGTTATCGGACAATCTTAAGCATGTATTGTACGACAGTAATGCCCATAAAATTGCGCTTGAGAAAGAGCTCGACTATATCGCCAATTATATCGCCTTTCAAAAAATACGGACCGAAAACCTAAAGCACATCGATTATAAGCTGACGGTAGACGACACAAAACATACCATCGCCCCTTTATTATTGATCACATTGATCGAAAACGCCTTTAAACACAGTGCCGCGAAAAGCACTGTTCACATCCATATTTCCGTAGCGAATGGAATCTTGAGCTGCAAATGCATCAATAAGATAGGTCTTGTACAAGAGGAGCGGACGGGGGACAAAATCGGCCTAAAAAACCTTAAGAAAAGGCTACAACTCCTATACCGGGACAGCCATTCGCTCCACATTTCGGAAAACGATCGGTATACGGTACGGCTGCAACTACAACTTAACGAAGGCCAAACATTATGAATACACCCTTACAGTGCATCATCATCGAGGACGAGCTGCCCGCCCAGCGCATTTTAAAAAATTACTTGGGCAAACTGCCCGACATGGAGCTAAAGGGCAGTTTTCAATCGGCCTTGGAAGCGAACGAAATGCTACGGAACAACAGCATCGATGCGGTATTTTTAGACATCAACCTACCGGACATTTCCGGTCTGCATTATATAAAAACCTTAAGTCGCGCACCCGCCATTGTTATGACGACCGCCTACCCGGAACATGCCGTAGAAAGTTTTGAACTGGATACGATCTGTGATTATCTGGTAAAACCTTTTTCGTTTGAACGCTTCTTAAAGGCCGTTCACAAAATTCGCAATAGAACGCCCATCGTCGTAGAGGCATCTCGACCAAAAGCCTTGGGCCATGTTTTTATCAATGTGGACAAGACGCTACATAAAGTCGCTTTAGGGTCTATTTTATACATCGAATCGGACAGAAACTATGTAACGGTAGTTACCGAGAGCGGAAAACTCAGTTACTTGGAATCCTTGAAAAATTGGCTAAAACGCGTTCCCAAAACCCAGTTCCTTCAAGTGCACAAGTCCTATATCGTCAATTGTGCGCACATCGATAAAATAACCGGCAATACCCTTTACATCAACGGAAATAAAATACCAATTGGTAGAATGTTCAAAAGCAACCTGAGAACAACGCTTTCGACTATGGAAAGGGAACACCGCCACCCTTGACCAAGGTACGCCGAGGAACTTATGCCCTTTTAACTTTGAAATGGTATTATACTCGGCAATTTGACCCCGTTTTGTTCCTTTAAAGGACCAACATGGCGGAAAACACTAAAAAGATGGTACTTTAGATTTGGGCATCGTATTTGCAACTACAAGATAAAGCTACCCCTGTGATTAAAAAATATTCATTTTTGGTACTCTTTTTACTCCTGGCCCTGTTTCAGGCCATGGCGCAAAAATCCGTGGCCGCATTGGAAATGGATTTTAACCGGGTGTATACTGCCAAAGAACGTTTACAAATGCTGAACCGCTCCCTGAACAACCAATCGGAGGATCGCAATGGGGCCGGGCACTACTATATGGCCTATACCTTAGAAGGCGTAATACAGGCGTGGCAGGCTACCGGGAGGGAGGATTTTTTAAAGGACGTTCAATTGGTCTTCGATAACCTTATCGCCTCGGCCAAGGAGCTCCCGGCGCCGGCAAAGGGGTTTCAAGGATGGGCGGTTACCGCCCAGGACGCCCCCATCGGGCAACCCCTTTATGAATCCTATACCTGGCGGCACCTCTGTAGTTTTCTACGTATTATGCACCAAAGCCCCCGTCTTAAAAAACAACATGAAGCGTGGTTTCAAAAACGGTTGGCATGGACCGAAAAAAATATTTGGGACAAATGGGCCTCCCTGGGACAGGACCGTTACCAATATCGTGTAAACACTTATATGACCTCCCACTGGGCCCGTATCGCCATGGAACTGTATTTGATCACTGAAAAAGACGCCTATTTACAATTCTTCGAAAATGTTTCTTTTAAAGGGCATCCCGCTATAAAAAACAACCACCTCCGAAATCGACTGTATGACAATGTTACCGTGAACCCTCCTGCATTTAACATGTATTCGAATTGGGAAACCCCAAGTTCACCACCCGATGCCTCCCATTTTGCCGATTTGGTGTCGTTTTGGACCACTGCCGCGGAAAACAATATGTATTGGAACCAACCTCCCTTTGATGATGATATGCAGAAACTGATCAGCACTTATTTTAAGGTGGTACATCTCCCTGAAAAAGATCTGACCCAAAAAAGCATGATGGGCGCAGGCTTTATCGATGGCACCAGCGATCAGAACGGCATCGGCCCTTACGATAAGGCTTCGGTAAGCTTGGGAACGCATATTAATCTTGGCCGTTTTGATGAAGCCGCCCAAACGATCATAGAGACCTATTTTACACCGACCGCCAACATTTTTAACAAGCCCATGTTGATGGGAATTTCACTCAATAACAGAAAAATTTTAACTGACGGGAAACCCGTATATCCAGAAAACTACTCAGGTACAGGGAAATAACGCTATCGAAGTAGGTGCATAAACCCGCTAGTCAGGGTCTTTTAGAATACGCCGCATCAGCCAATCGGTCTGTTTATCGTTACCGATGTAATAGGGATGCGTGCCGAATTTGACAAATCCATTTTGCCGATAAAACCTAATAGCTCCCGGATTCTTTTCCCATACGCCCAACCACAAGAACATTTTGCCATTTGCAAGCGCTTGCGCCGTTACCTGCTCCAAGATCCATTGCCCCAGCCCTTGCCCTTGATAGGCTTGTAACACATAAATACGTTCCAATTCCATACTATCGGACCGCTTTACGTCGGTTTGTGCCGTTTCCACATTGGTTTTAAAATACCCTACTACCGTATTTCGTAAATAAACAAGATAAAACGCGGTATAGGGATCGGCAAGTTCTTTTTGCAGCTGTTGCGGATCGAAGGCCGTATTGATATAGGTTTCGAAATCGTGTGGATCGTTGCTATCCTTAAAAGCGTCGACAAAGGTTTTTCGAGAGAGTTCGGCCAACAAGCCCAGCGAAGTTTCAGTACATTTTTGGAGCATCGGCTTCATGGTGTACAAAAATAATGAAATACCATTTCAAAGTTAAAATGGTATAACGCATAAAAAAAGGAGCGTCCTTTGGGGATGGCGCTCCTAAATTTTATAACCGTTGTTGTCAGTTCTATAGCATAAACAATTTTCGCATCAACATAATAAAACCACTGAAGTAGTCATTTTTGTAAACTTGAATTTCGTTTTGTGCAGGTGTGTGGTTCATTTGGGCTTCCATAGGATATACGTTCAATATTTACTGTAGGTTTTAAAGGGATTTAAAGATAGCCAAAGACTAGTGGTAAAACCTAACTATTGTTGTGAAGTGCGCCCAAAGTGTTGTGAACCGTACGCAAATCGATTTTTGGAAAGAACGACACCCTGATGGCCGCTACCGAACGTGGAGCCTACGGCCATGTGGACTGGTACTATTGTGTCCCCTATTCGTTACAGTTGCATTTCAGGAACATCTCCTTCAACGATGAGCGTACCCGCGGTAGCTTCCTTTATTTCCGCTACGCTGATTCCCGTAGCCCTTTCCAAAAGCTTAAAGGCCCCGTTGGAAACTTCCAGTACCGCCAAATTGGTCACGATCTTGGTTACACAACCGACGCCGGTAAGCGGTAGGGTACATTTCTTTAACAACTTTGAATGCCCAGCGCGATTGGTGTGCATCATGGCCACGATTATGTTCTCGGCAGAGGCCACCAAATCCATGGCACCGCCCATTCCCTTCACCATTTTTCCTGGAATTTTCCAGTTGGCAATATCCCCATTTTCGGCAACTTCCATTGCACCAAGGATGGTAAGATCCACATGTTTGCCGCGGATCATACCAAAACTGGTCGCCGAATCAAAAAAGGAGGCGCCGGGCAGGGTGGTAATCGTTTGCTTTCCGGCGTTGATAATATCGGCATCTTCTTCACCGGGATATGGAAAAGGGCCCATGCCCAGTACCCCGTTCTCACTTTGGAATTCTACCGCAATATCGTCTTGCACGAAGTTGGCGACCAAGGTCGGGATACCGATGCCCAAATTCACATAATAACCGTCTTTAACCTCTTTTGCGATACGTTTTGCAATTCCGTTTTTGTCTAGCATAATCTTATTTTCTTATGGCATAACGATTAAAATGGCCTACTTTACCATTCTCATGGTTCCAAACGAGCATCGGTAATGAAAGTGTAACACTTGCAACAACACCGACATAATTCCACAACAAAACCGTGGCAATTAATCCGAGAACAAACCCCACCGCAATAATTCTTGCGTCTACTACCGCACTAATCTTATTGAGGTGCTTTTTTTCGGTCTTTCCGCACTTTTGACAGTTTACCTTGACCATATCCCCATATTGCATCTGCAATGCTGCTCGAGACGGATGTTTGGGAAGAAAGTACTGTTGTGCCTTACATGCGGTACAAGAGTAGGTCAATCTCATGTAGACGACCTTTCCCTTAGCGTCAATTGCTCGATGCGCTTCTCATAATTTTCCCCCTGAAAAATACGTTGTACAAAAATTCCAGGCACATGGATCGCGTTGGGGTCCAACGTTCCCGCGGGCACCAACTCTTCTACCTCGGCAACGGTAACCGTTGCGGCACCGCACATACAGGGGTTAAAGTTTCTTGCGGTCCCTTTAAATATCAAGTTTCCCGCAGTATCGCCTTTCCAAGCCTTTACAAAGGAAAAATCGGCATGGAACGCTTCCTCCAACACATACATTTTACCATTGAATTCCCTTGTTTCCTTTCCTATGGCCACTTCCGTACCAAAACCAGCAGGGGTATAAAACGCGGGGAATCCTGACTTTGCCGCTCTGCATTTTTCCGCTAAGGTACCTTGTGGGGTAAGCTCCACTTCCAATTCGCCGCTAAGCATTTGCCGTTCAAATTCGGCATTCTCCCCAACATAGGAGGATATCATCTTTTTTACTTGGCGTTCTTGTAACAAAAGGCCCAATCCAAAATCATCTACGCCCGCATTATTGGAAATACAACTAAGGTCCTTCACCCCCAAACGCACCAGCTCCGAAATTGCATTCTCCGGTATTCCGCACAACCCAAAACCGCCCAACATTAGGGTCATTCCGTTTTCCACCCCTTGAAGGGCCTCAGAAGCGTTCGCTACAGTCTTTCGTATCATCTTTGGTCGCTTAGTTGCTTAAGTACACGTTTGTTCCGTTTTTATATGCCCAAATCGTCCAGGTCGTCCTCGGGATCGGATTGCCGTATTTCGTCCCTTACCTTTTTACAGTCTACCTTAATGGACATGTTTTTAGGTTTTACAAAATCCCTTTTAGAGATTCCAAGGTCTTCGTTCTCATAATTGCGTTTCATGTACAATCCCCATATCGGTAGGGCCATGGCGGCTCCTTGTCCATAAGTGATGGATTTAAAACGCACCGAGCGCTCCTCACCACCTACCCATACCCCGGTAACCAGGTTCGGTACCATACCCATGAACCACCCATCGCTTTGGTTTTGGGTAGTGCCCGTTTTACCTGCTATTGGGTTGGAAAGTTCATACGGGTATCCGGTAATGATCTCTTTATAAACACGATTGTTTTTTTGATAGGCATGCCGTAATCGGGTGCCGGACCCCCCTTCGGTAACGCCCTTCATCAGGTCGACCATGGCATAGGCGACCTCTTTGCTCAATACATCCTTGGTTTTGGGCACGTACTCGTACAAAACCGTGCCATTTTTGTCTTCGATACGGGTTACCATCACCGGCTCCACGAACACGCCCTGGTTAGCAAAAGTACCGTAGGCCCCTACCATTTCATAAAGGTTGGAATCGGGCGTTCCTAGTGCAATGGAAGGTACTTCAAGAATTTCTCCCTTTAATCCAAGGTTTCGGACTATGGAAACCACCGATTTGGGCCCTACTTGATCTATAAGCTGGGCAGTCACCGTATTTACTGAATTGGCCAGCGCCTTTTTAAGGGTATAATTTTTTCCGGAATACTTTCCGTCGGAGTTTTTGGGGCACCAAGGCTCTACATTTCCGTGTTTTTCCGCTTCGATGCAATATTGGGTATCCGGAAGCGAGTCGCAGGGAGATCTACGCAACTGATCGATAGCAGCGGCATAAACAAAGGGCTTAAAGGTCGACCCCGCTTGCCGTCTTCCTTGATATACATTATCATACTGAAAATGTTTGTAATCGATTCCTCCGACCCACGCCTTTACATGACCGGTCTGTGGTTCCATGGACAACATGGCGGATCGGAGAAAGGTTTTGTAGTACCGAATGGAATCCATTGGGGTCATTACGGTGTCTTTTTCTTGGGTTTCACTGGTCCAATCGAAAACGGTCATTTGGGTCTTTTCGTTGAACGATGCCTCGATTTCCGATTCCGACTTCCCCGCACGCTCCATGGCCCGCCAACGATCGGAACTTTTCATGGCCCGCTTCATAATACTCTGAATCTGGTTTTGTTTCAAATCCAGAAAAGGTGCCGTTTTATTCCGGTCCGGGGTGTTTTGATGGAAAAACTCCGCTTGCAGGTTTTTCATATGATCGGTCACCGCCGACTCCGCATTCCGCTGCATTCTGGAATCGATTGTGGTGTAGATCTTTAAGCCATCCAGATAAATGTTCCATTTGTCCCGTTCTCCTTCAAGGGCCGGTTTCGGGTTTTCCTTGATCCAATCGTTCATAAACCCTTGAACGTACATTCTAAAATAGGTCGCCAATCCGTCTTTATGGGATTCCGGATTAAAACGGATTACCATTTCCAATGCTTGCAAGGAGTCCTTTTGCTTTTCGGTGATAAAATCGGCAACATGCATTTGGGAAAGCACCAAGTTTCTCCGTTTTTTCACCAATTCCTTTCTCCGTATGGGGTTGTAGAGCGATGAGTTGTTCAACATGCCCACCAACACTGCCGATTCCTCCACTTTTAAATACGAGGGTTCTTTTCCAAAATATATTTTGGCAGCGGAACGAATACCGTCCGCCGCATAGCCAAAATCGTATTGGTTGAGGTACATGGCCAATATTTCCTCCTTGGTGTACTGCCGTTCCAAACGGGTGGCAATCACCCATTCCTTAATTTTTTGTTTGACACGTTCCACTTTGTTGGACGACGCCCTTTCCGTAAAAAGCAATTTTGAAAGCTGTTGGGTAATGGTACTTGCCCCTCCTTTTCCACCAAGGGAAACCAAGGCCCGTAAGGTACCCCTGGCATCGATACCGGAGTGGGAATAGTAGCGAATGTCCTCGGTCGCCACCAAAGCTTCTATAAAATTCTTTGGAATGCTATCGAACGGAATGGGGGTACGGTTATCGTTCAAATAAAACTTGCCCAAGGTTTGCCCATCGGACGAAATGATCTGGGTGGCCAAATTCGTCTGCGGATTTTCCAAACGCTCAAAAGTCGGCATCTCTCCGAACCACCCTTGCGCCGCAACAAAAAACAGCAAAACCACGGAAAGAATGCCTACGCCAAATAGGATCCAAAACCATTTAATGAATTTTCCAAAGCTTGGGGCCGCTTTCTTTTTCACCGCTTTTGCCATAACTATTGCTTACTTATTACGATTTCGTATCCCACGTCGGTTATCCCTTCCAAACGTTCGATACCTTCTACATTTCCATTTTTTCGCATAGCGTGGGTAAATCGGAGGGTATACGCCCCTCCTGCCGGAAAAATGATGTTTTCCTTATACCATAACCTGTTTTCCTTTATACTTCCATACCCTTTGCCCAGCCAGCTACCATCGGCATTGGCCATTTCATATTCCAAGGTATCCTTCTGGATCGTTCCTTCTGGCGATGCCAGTTCGGCGATAAGGAATAAATTATTGTACGCAAAGCTATTGTCGTTCCTTACATTGATATACACATCGTATCGGGTAGTGGAATCCAATTCCGAGATCGTAAACTCCACCACCTCGTCCTTTTCCCAAACCGCCCCGTTCAACGCTTTAAAACTCGACTTCACAATTGTGGTATCGCAGGCGTTCAAAAGCGTGAACAACCCGACAATCACTATAACTCTACGCATTTTTCGGTTGTCTATTTTTAGCGTTGTTCCTAGAATTTTTTTGGTTCCGTTTTTTTCCCTGACCACTTTTGTTGCCTTGTTTACCCCTATTTCCTTGGGTATTTTTTTTATTTTGGCCTCCTTTTTGGTTTCGGTTGCGGTTTCGGTTGCGATTTTTATTCTTGCTTTTGTTTCGACTGTGTTTCGGCCGATCAAAACGGGTAAGGCTGTCTTGGCCCACAACGTTTTCGAATACTACCTTTTCATCGATAACGATATTATCGACGGCATATTCTTCCAAGCTCGCTACTTTTTCCTTCTTCTTATTTTTGGCCACGATTTCCTGCACCTGCTCTTTGGACAGGGTGTGCCAATTTGCAGGATCGTCCTTATATGAAAACCAAAGGGTCGCTTTAAAAATATCCGTTTTTTGACAAAAAGCGATTCCTTTTTCGGTAAACAATTTGGTGTCCTGTGAAGGGAAATCTTTCAGCGCTTCCAAATAAGTGTCCAATTCATAATTCAAACAGCATTTTAGCTTGCCACATTGTCCCGCCAGTTTTTGTGGGTTCAGGGAAAGCTGCTGGTAGCGGGCCGCAGAAGTACTCACCGATCTAAAATCGGACAACCAGGTGGAACAACAAAGTTCCCGACCGCAGGATCCGATACCGCCCAATCGTTGCGCTTCCTGTCGGTAACCGATCTGGCGCATTTCTATTCGAATGGAAAAGGCCTTCGCCATATCCTTGATCAGCTGCCTAAAATCGACACGATCCTCGGCGGTGTAATAAAAAGTGGCTTTGGAGCCGTCTCCCTGAAATTCGACATCTGAAATCTTCATTTGAAGTTTTAACAGAATGGCCATTTCCCGTGCCCTTTTTTTGATTTCCTCTTCGCGATTACGGCATTTTTGCCACTTGTCGATATCTTTTTGCGACGCTTTTCGATATACCTTCGGAAGTGTTTCTTCCTTAAAGTCCACCTTTTTGCGTTTCATCTGCACTTTCACCAATTCCCCGGAAAGGGTAACCATGCCGATGTCATGGCCCGACTGTGCTTGGGTGGCGACGATATCGCCTATGGAAAGGGAAAGGTTTTCGGAATTCCTAAAAAATTCTTTACGACTGTTTTTAAACCGCACTTCCACACAATCGAAAGGTTTTTCGCCGGAAGGAAGCGACATATTGGAAAGCCAATCAAAAACGGTCAGTTTATTACAACCATCGGTGCCACAAGTACCATTGTTCTTGCATCCACGTGGTTGCCCGTCCGTACCGGTCGAACAACTGCTACAACCCATATTTTATATGTTGGTTCGATCAAGACAATACCTTTGAAATTTGGACTTCAAAAACGGTTTTGATCGAAGAAGGTTCATACTATTCTTAAAGGTAAAGGTAACATAATTTCGTATGGAAAGAAAGTCGGCCTACCGCTTTGGGGGCAAGCGAACAGCTATGGTTTGGCAATACGCTCTACTTTTTAAATTTTAGGACGGGAGACCTCCCTTTTTTAAAGATTTTATTGCTGGCACCTTTTCCTTTTCGCAGCGCTTTTTGTTCCTCGTAGGGCAATGCATGTACCGTTTTACAATCGTCGGAACAGCAATTGTCCATTTCTGCGGCACATGCCGCGCATTGCAAAAACAATAAATGGCAGGCTTCGTTGGCACAGTTAACATGGGTATCACAAGGTTTTCCACATTGATGGCAATGGGAAATTACGACATCGGAAATACGTTCGCCCCTGCGATGGTCGAACACAAAATTTTTCCCTAGAAACTTGTTTTCCAACGCTTGCTCTTCTACCTGTCTGGCATATTCGATAATACCGCCCTCTAACTGGTACACCTGTTTAAAACCTTTGTGTTTGTAGTAGGCACTGGCTTTTTCGCAACGGATACCGCCTGTACAGTACATGACCAACTTTTTGTCTTTCTTATGTTCGGAAAGGTCTTCTTCTATAATGTCCAACGAATCCCTGAACGTATCGACGTCCGGGGTAATGGCGTTCTTAAAATGGCCGATTTCGCTTTCGTAATGGTTGCGCATGTCTACCAACACCGTATCGGGATCCTCGATCAGTTCGTTAAACTGTTCTGCCCCTACATGAATGCCTTTATCGGTAACGTCGAACGTGGCATCGTTGAGGCCGTCGGCCACAATTTTATGCCGCACTTTTACCTTTAATTTCAAAAAGGATTTATTATCGTGCTCAATGGCGATGTTCAGTCGTACGTTTTCCAAAAACGAAATGCTGTCCAAATGCTGTTTGAAGCCGTCAAAATTTTCGGCAGGGACCGAAAGTTGGGCATTGATGCCCTCTTTGGCCACGTAAATGCGTCCAAGAACGTCCAGTTCGTTCCAACGGATAAAAAGATGGTTTCTAAAAATCGACGTATTGCCGATATGTGCATATTTGTAGAAAGAGATGGTCAGGCGTTCCTTGCCCGCCGCTTCAATGAGCGCTGCCCGTTCCTTTGCACTTAACGTATTGTACAGTTGCATGCTATACCAATGTTAACGTTTCAAAAAAATAATCATACAAAGATACTGTAGATTCCGAAATTTCCTAGCCTAGGCAAGGACCGCTTTTAAATGCATTGCGGAATATCGTGGCCCATATAACCGTAAAATAAAAAGCCCCAGCTTTTGCCGGGGCTTTTTGTGGTCACATCAATCTTGATTTTCATAGCAATTTTTGAAAAGTTGAAAGAAAATGACCATCGTTTCCCATAGTGCAACACTATGGTTTTTTCGTTTTCAACACGCTTTCTCAAGGAGAAGATGTATAATTCATAAAAAGGTTGCGTGGGAATGCCCGGTAGTTTGACAATATTTGAATTATGCCAAAAGAAACACTAATTTAGCCATCCTAAAAATCATACTAATGAGTTCTGAAAAAGAAGCGAAACTAAAAGCCCTAAAACTGACCCTTGATAAACTGGACAAAACCTATGGTAAAGGGGCCGTTATGAAAATGGGGGACTCCGTTGTAGAAGATGTAGAGGTTATTCCTTCGGGTTCATTGGGACTGGATGTTGCGCTTGGCGTGGGAGGGTATCCCCGTGGAAGGATCGTTGAAATATACGGCCCGGAATCATCAGGGAAAACCACCCTTACCATACATGCCATTGCCGAGGCACAAAAAAATGGCGGTATCGCTGCTTTTATCGACGCGGAACATGCTTTTGACCGTTTTTATGCCGAAAAACTGGGTGTCGATATCGATAACCTTATCATCTCCCAACCCGACAATGGGGAACAGGCATTGGAAATCGCCGATAATTTGATCCGTTCCGGGGCCATTGATATCGTTGTTATCGATTCTGTTGCCGCACTTACCCCAAAAAGTGAGATCGAAGGGGAGATGGGCGATTCAAAAATGGGACTTCATGCCCGTTTGATGTCGCAGGCGCTCCGAAAACTCACGGGCTCGATCAGCAAAACACATTGTACCGTAATGTTCATTAACCAGTTGCGGGAAAAAATCGGTGTCATGTTCGGTAATCCCGAAACGACCACCGGTGGTAACGCCTTAAAATTTTACGCTTCGGTTCGTTTGGATATTCGACGTTCCACCCAGATCAAAGATACCGACGGTGGCGTAAGAGGAAACAAGACCCGCGTAAAAGTGGTAAAAAACAAAGTAGCACCACCCTTCCGCACCACCGAGTTCGATATTATGTATGGCGAAGGTATTTCCAAGGTCGGTGAGATCATCGATTTGGGCGTACAATACGAAATCATAAAGAAAAGTGGTTCTTGGTTCAGCTATGGCGACACCAAACTTGGTCAAGGACGCGATGCGGTAAAAGCACTTTTACTGGATAATCCTGAACTTTTTGAAGAATTGGAAACCAAAATAAGGGAAGCCATTAAGGCGTTGGCATAGTCCTTTACCCAAAAAAGGTGCCTTTCATCCTTTTCTACGGCCCTTTTACTGCCATATTTTGCATTTGGGCTAACTTTATTGTCGAAAACGCAACCCTTGCGCTGTTTGACCATCCTATTATTGACCATTCACAGGTTTTATTGCCTTTGAATGTCGAGCATTGGAAGGAAATGTGCTGTGCGCAGCACTATTAAAAGGCGGAATATGAAACGACTCTCTTTACTTTTAGGTTTGGTACTGGTCTTTTTTGGGTCGGTCGGCTGCAACAACGACGACGGCGTCAACTTTCACTTTGAGGCCTTGGAAATCGTAAATGCCCAGTTGCCCGATGCCTTTGAACTGAACGAGCAATATGAAATTACGGTGACCTATAATCGTCCCGACGATTGTACCTTTTTCGAAGGTTTTGATGTAAGCCAGAACGATACCACGGTGCGAAGCGTGGTAGTGGTAGGCTCGGTACTTACCGATAGGGAATGCAACGAAACCGGCGACCAAGTAACGGCGACCTTTAATTTTGTAGTGCTCCACGATCAGGACTATCGTTTTCGATTTTGGCAGGGAGAGGATGAAAATGGGGAACCGTTGTATTTGGAAGTGATCGTGCCCATAAATAGACCAACAGACAATTCTAACCGATAAATTTGAGTTTAGAAGAGCTCATACAAAACTGCAAACAGGGAAACCGGCAGGCACAGGAACAGCTATACCGCAAGTACGCGGGCGTACTGTTCGGTATCTGTTTGAAGTACTCGCGCAACAAAACGGAGGCCGAGGATTCCTTGCACGATAGTTTTATGACCATTTTTGACAAGATCCATCAATTTGGTTCCAAGGGTTCTTTTGAAGGGTGGATGAAACGCATTACCGTAAACACGGTGTTGCAAAAATATCGCAAACAAGAACACTTGAACGTAGTTTCGGAAAATTTGGAGGAAGAAGTCGAAATCGCTTCCGAACATACCGATATCAACCTTCAAGTCTTACTGAAATATATACAGGAACTGCCGAACAAATATCGCCTCACCTTTAATATGTATGTGATGGATGGATATACCCATAAGGAAATTGGGGAACAGTTGGGCACTTCACCGGGCACCTCAAAATCGAATTTGGCCCGTGCACGAATATTGCTAAAAGAAAAGATTGAAGCCCATAAGGACAAAGCGGTGCTAGGCATATTGTTCTTGATTACGGGACATCCCTTAAAAAAGGATTGGAAAAAGAAAATTAAAAATTGTAAACCATTTTAAGATGGGTAAAAAGAAATTAGACGAATTCTTCCAAGAAAAATTCTTGGACTTTTCGGAAATGCCGGACGAAAAAGTCTGGCAGGCCCTGGAAGCGTCGCTCGATAAGAAAAAAGATTCCAGAAGGATCATTCCCATATGGTGGCGGTATGCCGGTGTAGCGGCAGGATTGCTTATTGCCTTTTGGGCCTTTAATCCCTTTGCGGAAACCGACAACCAGTTGCCTGCAGTGACCGACACGGATACCAATACGGAAAAACCCGTAATACAGGATCCGGAAAACGATACAAAGACCACACCTCTTTTTGACAACGACACCAAAACCGACGACGGGGCCGTCGTTACTACCGATGAAAACACCAACCCTAAGGGCGAAAATTCCGATACCACTTCGGTTGCGGGCAGTTCACCCGAAAAGCGCGTGAAAGAAACCGTTGATCAAAACGATGGAAAGCAGGCCCAAAAAGCGTTTGCCGTTCCAAATAGCGAACAAACCGGACTATCCGTTACGGACGACGATAAAGGAATCAAAGAAGAAGGTCGCAATACAGAATCGCAACCGTTCAGGACGACAACGGATACTTTGGATAAAGTTGCCAATACTACCGTAAAACCCTCAAATGATGCAAACCGTACACCGGAAGAACAAGGGGTAGCGATCAACAACGACGTTCCGGAACAAACACCCTTGAACCCTAAGGACACTTTAAACAAAAACAATGGTACCGATAAGGGCCTGTTGGACAAACAGCAAAATCGCGAGGCATTGGCACAGGACCAAACGGTTCCAGAGCGGCAAAAAGAGAAAGATAGCCTCGGCACCAATAAAAAGAAGTCCATTTTTGATGAAATAAAAGAACAAGAAGAGGAAGCTGTTGCCGAAAATGATTCGGAAGGGCGGTGGTCCGCAGGGCCAAGTATTGCCCCTGTTTTTTATAGTGCTTTTGGAGAGGGCTCACCGGTACACTCCATTTTTGTGCCCAATTCAAAATCGGGAGAGACCAACCTTAGCTATGGGCTATCGGTAGCCTATGAAATAAACGAAAAATTAAGTGTACGTTCCGGGGTGCACCGAGTAGATTACGGTTACGGCACCAATGATATTGAATTCACCTCCTCTTTGGAGGGTTCCAGTAACGGTCAGATCGACAATATTGATTATTCATTGAACTCGCGTAGTTTGGTAGTACAGAGTAAGGCCGGGCGAACCGTGCAAAGTGTGGGCGATATGCCTACCGAAGCATTGGACATAAATGCCCCATCGGCGGCAAGGGACGGCACCATGTCGCAGCAGTTCGGTTATTTGGAAGTTCCCTTGGAGCTGAACTATGCCCTTATGGACAAAAAGTTCGGGATCAACCTCATCGGCGGTTTTAGTTCGTTGTTCTTGGTAGACAATTCCGTTGCGCTTACCTCGGGTAACGAAACATTGGAAATGGGGGAGGCGAACAACGTTAACAACCTGAACTTTAGTACCAACGTAGGCATTGGTGTAAATTATAACTTTAATAGCAGCATTCGATTGAACATAGAACCGATGTTCAAGTATCAACTCAACACTTTTTCTACCGTAGACGGTACTTTTCAACCGTTTTCAGTAGGGGTCTATAGTGGATTGAGCTTTCGGTTTTAGTATGCTGTTCCACATCAGAGGTCCGAAGTATGATACTTAGGGCACAAATTCTGGTAAGGATGTTGGTTAGGCTGGCCGTTGTGGAGCGCAACGTCCCCTAATATAAGCCCTGACAGCTTGTTGGGGCTTTTTTATTGGTAGATGCCAGTATTTTCCTCGTGGCAAGCCCATGCGGCATTAATACCATTTCGATACCAGCATGGGGGTAAAACCCACTGGTGGAAATCAAAAACACAAGACGCGTTCATCGGGTACCCGCTGAAAGCGACTTCCATAAAAAGAAATAGGGCCGATCTCTTAAAATATATTACATTTAAAAGGCTGTTAAGGTGCTTTCTAAAGCATTTTGTCCTGGTCGGATAAAACAAAAACAGCAAGGGGATTCGTATTTTCGGCTTTGGTAAACTACCTCGGGGCAAGCCCGCAAGACCTTAAAAGGAAGTTTCCTTGCCTACCGCCAATCTATAAAAAGCATACAAATGAAAAAAAGGGAGTTTTTAAAAAGTAGTGCCGCCCTATCTTCCATGATGTTATTGCCAACGGGAACGTGGGCCCTTACCGGTAAAAAAAGATTGCGGACCGCACATATCGGGGTGGGCAATATGGGCAAGGAAGACCTTATGGCGATCGCTTCGCATCCTTTGGTCGATGTAACGGCGCTTTGCGATGTGGACGCCACACATTTGGCAGAAGCTTCCTTTCTACATCCGGAAGCAAAGACCTTTTCGGACTATCGGGTACTTCTTAAAAAAATGAAGCGAAAAATAGATGCCGTTATCGTATCTACCCCCGACCATACCCATGCTCCGGCGGCAATGCTCGCCATGGAAATGAACAAGCCGGTATACTGTCAAAAACCATTGACCCATCATGTGACCGAGGCCAGGGCCATGCGAAAAATGGCGGCCGAAAAACAACTGGTCACCCAAATGGGCATTCAGGTACATTCGTTTTACGATTACAAGCTGGCCACGTTGCTCATCCAATCCGGAATTATCGGAAAAGTACATACCGTTCGGGCATGGTCGCCAAAAAACTGGGGTTATGATGGCGAGGTACCGGAGGGCAGCGATACCGTTCCGGAAACGCTCGATTGGAACCTTTGGCTAGGGACTTCGGCGGAACGCTCCTATAAAAACGACTTTTACCATCCCGGAAACTGGAGAAAACTGGTGGACTATGGGTGTGGCACCTTGGGCGATATGGGAGTCCATATTTTCGACACGCCCTACAATGCCCTACAATTGGATGTTCCCAAAACGGTAATCAACCATTGTAGAAACCCTAACGGGTTCGGATATCCCGAACAGAATACTGTCATTTACGAGTTTCCCGGCACGAAATATACCACGGATACCTTAAAATGGGTATGGTACGATGGTGCGGGAGCCGACCAACAAAGGGAAGACCTCAATTTGCCCAACGGTGAAGAGCTACACGACCAAGGGGCCATGTTCATAGGGGAAAAAGGTCGTTTATACCTTCCCCACTTCATGAAACTTCCCCAACTGATCGTCGACGGTGCTTATCAGGATATCGATATCGCTTCTTTCCAACTGGGTGCCCCGGTTCGGGACTATGCTTCGGAGGGGAAAAAGCACTACCATCAGTTTGTAGACGCCTGTCTTGGAAATGCCACCTGCAGTGCGCCCTTTTCCTATGCCGCAAAGCTTACGGAAACGATTTTGCTGGGCGTGATCGCCGGGCGTTTCCCCGGTCAAACATTGCATTGGGACAGTACTGCGGCAAAATTTGCCGAAACGGAGGCCAATCGGTTTTTAGATGCGCGTTACCGGGAATTCTAATACCCTTTTAACTTTGAAATAGTGCAAGATGATTGAGCGTTGTCATGAGCAAATGTCCTGCTCACCTCTCCACCAATATGGTGGGAAAGGCGTTATGGAAGGGTAGATGTGGTTTTAACGAACGACCGCAATTCGGTCAAAATCACTTCCCTTACCGATTCCCTTAGTTTCGATTTGTCTTCCTCGGTCTGTGCCGAGGTATCAAAGAAACGATGTACCCTGGCCCGAAGCCGCCCTGGCCCCCCACTCAAAAAAGTAAAGGAAAAACGCTTTTTTCCATCGTAAAACGTCATGGGAACAACGGGAATGTTATGGGCTATGGCCATTTTAAAGGCACCGTCCTTAAAGTCGTCCAAAAGTACTTCCTCCTCGGGAACGCCCCCTTCGGGAAAGATGCAAATGCTCAACCCCTGGTTCAAACGGCGTTGTGCCCTCCGATACACCCCGGTCCTACTTCGGGTATCGCCGCGATCGACCATAATACAGACCCGTTTGTAAAAAAAGCCAAAAACCGGAATCTTTACCAGTTCCTTTTTTCCGACAAAAACAAAGGGATTGGAACTTACCCGCAACATCAACATAATATCGAGCATACTGGTATGGTTGGCCACCAACATATAACTTTTCCCTTTTTCCAAGGGTTGTTCCCGATGGATCTTGGGCGGACAACCCATACCGTACAAAATTACGTTCGCCCATATATTGCGTGCCAACCAGAAAAACTGCGGATATGTTTTTTCCGAAAAACTGAACACCACCAAAATAGGAAACATGATCAAAATAGGAACGGCGACCAATATGTAAAACCAGACACGATAGACGGTATGTCCTATATTTTTAATAAAACGGAGCATGGCCCCAAAAATAAGTATTGAACGCGTCATGCCGTCTTCTTTTAGCGTTATTTTCATATTTCGCGCCCAAGCTTGCCCTTTTTAAAGAATATAAGCCGTGCCAATCTGTTTTTAAAAAAGCATTGTTGGTTTTCTTGGGGCAGCATTTTTATGATTTGTTATACATTTGCCTTTCGAACGCATCAAGACTTTTTTTGATTGGTCAAAAAGCCTTTAACGGGGCCGTAAATCGCTTTCCGAAACATTGGAATCGCCGATCCCAAAAGTCCAAATGAGTGCGCTATCAAAAAAAGCAGATGGCTAGAATTTTAACAGGCATACAAAGCACGGGCGTTCCGCACTTGGGCAATATTTTGGGCGCTATCGCGCCGGCAATCCAAATGGCGAACGACCCTGACAACGAATCCTACCTTTTTATTGCGGACATGCATTCCCTAACCCAGATCAAAGATGGGGACGAACTGCGGCAAAACACCTATGCCACCGCGGCAACGTGGTTGGCTTTTGGTCTGGATATCGAAAAAACGGTGTTTTATAGACAGAGCGACATTCCCCAAGTAACCGAGCTTTCATGGTACCTGAGTTGCTTTTTTCCGTACCAACGGTTGACCCTGGCCCACTCTTTTAAGGATAAAGCGGATCGATTGGGCGATGTAAACGCCGGGCTGTTCACCTACCCGATGCTCATGGCCGCCGATATTTTGTTGTACGATGCCGATGTGGTTCCCGTTGGAAAAGACCAATTGCAACATTTGGAAATGACCCGTGATGTCGCTTCCCGTTTTCATGCACAGCTGGGGGATACCTTTGTATTGCCAGAGGCCAAAGTACAGGAGGCCACGATGTACGTTCCGGGTACGGATGGGGAAAAAATGAGCAAGAGTAAGGGAAACCTCATCAACCTTTTTCAAACAGACAAAAAGTTACGCAAACAGGTAATGGGCATCAAAACCGATAGTACGCCCATGGAACATCCCAAGGACCCTACCGACGATAACGTGTTTGCTCTGTATAAACTGTTGGCGGACCAAGAACAGATCGAAGAAATGACCGCAAATTACCTGGCCGGAAATTTTGGTTACGGACATGCCAAACAGGCTCTGTTCGAGCTTCTTGTAGCGACCTTTGGGGAAGCACGGGAACGGTTCGATTACTATATGGCGCATACCGATGAAATTGATGAGGCCCTATTTGTTGGAGCGGAAAAAGCAAAAAAAGTAGCGGAGGCCGTATTGACAAGGGTTCGTAGCAAATTGGGATATTGATCTTAAAAATTGCCCATATTGCCGTAATGGCCGAAAAATTTTAATCAAAACAATGGAGAAATACAATATGGGTTTTGTAAGCACGTTGTCAGGAGTAATGTTTTTCGATCAAATCACATTATTACCTTCGTTAAATAGAACGGGTTCTTGGCAGGTTTCAAACCGAAAACGTATGTAAATAACCTACACCAGAGAACAAAGGGTTGTATTTAAACAGATTTTTTAACAAATAAAAAGAGTACCATCACGTATGAACCTAGCTTTCATCTCTTTGCACGATTTTAGACCCACGGTCATTGCAGCGCTTCTGTTTTTTCATCTCATATTTTCAGGCACCGCATACGCCCAAAAAAACGACTTTAAAGTAATAGATGATGTTAACGTTGTACAACTTGGCAAGCAAAACATTTACTATAATAGTAACAAAGAAACATTGAACGGATCTTATAAAATAGCGGAAGGGTCCGGAGCCTATAGCGAAGCGAACTTTGTTAACGGAAAAGTAAATGGAAAATGGATGGGGTACGACAGTTTTGGAAACTTGGAGTATACCTCCACTTTTAAGGACGGTATTGCCGATGGGGAAGCGAAAACCTACTTTAAAAACGGGAATGTAAATAGCGAAGCCTACTGGAAAAACGGAAAAGAAGATGGAAAATGGATAGAATATAACCAAAAGGGAAAGGTTATAAAAACTGAAAACTATTCCGATGGATTGAAAGATGGGAAATGGACTGCTACTACTGAATTTTCGGAATATGTAGACAAAAAGACGAGACGAACCGAATTTTATAAAAAGGATGTCCCCACAGGTACTTGGAGCGAAACGTGGTTGAACGGACAAGACGAGTGGACAAAAGAGTATAGCGATTTTGATTCTTACAAGGAAAAAACATATTATCAAAACGGACAATTGAAAACCGTGAAACAGTTTTTAAAGGGGAAGCCTCACGGTCTTCATGAAGGCTATTCGGAGGAAGGAATAAAATGGTACTTAATTACCTTTGAAAAAGGTCTAAAAACGCTCGACAAACAATACCATCCGAATGGAAAATTACGGTCGGTAGAGCATTTTAACGAAAAAGGGAGAAAAGGAATTCTTGAGCGGTTTAACGATCAAGGTATTAAAGAATATCATCTTCCATGGAAAAATGGCAAAGAACATGGTATACAAAAAAGATACTCCATGACCGGAGTTATAATGAGGGAGGAAGAGTTCGTGAACGGCATCCGAGAGGGTGTTTATAGAACATACTATTCAGATGGATTGGAAAATATCAGAAGAGAAGGGCAGTACGTAAATGGCAAAAAACAGGGCGTTTTTAAAAGCTATGATGCCACCGGAAAATTAGTTTCCGAAACCACCTATGAAAACGGAAGACAAACTTCTTACACATCCTATTAGATGAACGAAGCGGGAGCGCTTTAATATCGAGAGGTACTAAACGGCTTCGAAAAGCTTCCCTGGCAAAGGCCGTATCGCCCCTTTCATTTCCATATTCAGTAAGGTGGAAGACGTTTTAAAAACAGGCAGCTTGCATTCCAGCGCAATTTGATCCATCTCTTGTTTTCCCGCTTTTTGCAAGTAATCGTAAATGGTTTGTTCCATAGGGTCAAGGTTTACGAACAATTGCTGTTGCGCTACCTTTTTTTCCCGAACGGGTACATCCCACCCCAACAGATAAATGATATCGGCGGCCGAAGTCACCATATGGGCCTGTTGGCGCTTTATCAAATTATTACAACCGACACTATAGGCATCTTGCGCCCTGCCCGGAAATGCGAATACCTCCCGGTCATAACTGTTCGCAATATCGGCAGTGACCAAGCTCCCGCCCTTTTCGGCGGATTCTATAACAACGGTAGCCTCGGCCATTCCCGCAATGATCCGATTTCGTTTTAAAAAGTTTTCGCGTTCCGGGCTGCTACTGCTCCAAAACTCGGTAACGAACCCTCCGTTTTGCATCACTTGGCCCGAATACCTATCATGTACCTTAGGATACATTTGGTTCAACCCATGTGCCAAACATCCAATAGTCTGCAACCCCTGTTTGACGGCGGCGCGCTGGGCACAAATATCCACACCATAGGCAAAACCGCTAACGATCAACGGATCAAGGGGTGCCAAGTCTTCCAACAATCGCTCACAAAGTGCCAGCCCATAACCGGTAATCTTTCGGGTGCCGACTATACTGAGTATTTTTCTGTTCCGTAAATCAATATTTCCTTTTTGAAACAATAGGATAGGGCCATCGATGCAATGCTTCAAATATTCCGGATATTCCGGATCGGTATAGGCCGTAACCTTGACCTGATGTTTTTCGATATACCGATATTCGTTCTCCGCGGCGGTCAAATACGTACTTTCTTTTATGCCCGTGAGTATTTTGGTCCCGACGCCGTCAATCTGCTGAAGTCGATAAGGTTTATCGCTAAAAATTGCTTCCGCACTACCACAATGGGCAATCAATTTTTTGGCCGTCACATCACCAATATTTGGGATCCGTTGCAATCTTAACAGCGCAATAAGTTCATTCGTAGTCATTTAAAATCCCTAATAAGTTATCCACAAAATACACAAATTATAATGTTAATAAAAAGTAAACTAAGGGGGTTTTAAATCGGGTTAAATTTTTTCATATTTGCCTTGATGGGAGTAGAACACTATCTGGGTCAATTGTTATATCGGTACAACTGTGTTGTTGTTCCGGGATTTGGTGCGTTCTTGGCACAAAAGCGATCCGCAATGCTAGATGAGGCTTCCAATACCTTTTACCCTCCAAGCAAAACCATAGCTTTCAATGGCCAATTGATCGCCAACGACGGTTTGTTGGTTTCTTACATGGCAGACTCGGAAAAGACCGATTATGACACCATGTTGCAACTAGTAGAAGAGACCGCTAACAATTGGAAAAACCAAATGCGTTCCGAGGAACGACTGTTGTTTTCGGATATTGGGGAATTGTGGTTCAACAACGAAGGGAACATTCAATTTCAACCTTCAAAACAACACAATTTTCTACCTTCTTCCTTTGGATTGGCACCGGTAAAAACAGCACCCGTAGTACGTGAAGTGTTAAAGACGCAGGTAAACGCCCTTGAGGAGCAAACTCCTATTTTAATCACTCCCGAAAAACGGGAAGCATATTCTTTTCGCCCCTATTTGAAGTATGCGGCCATCTTTTTATTGGCAGTATCGACCGGTTTTACCGGATATAGGGCATATCAAAATTCTTTGGAGACCCAACAATTGGCTTACGAGGAAGCGCAACAACAGGTTTCCAAAAAAATTCAAGAGGCCACCTTTTTTGATGCCGTACCCATGGAGTTACCGGCAGTATCCTTAAACGTTTTTGAAAAACCCGCACTTCCTGGGAATACCCAAAAAACACACCACATTATCGCCGGGGCATTTCGCTTTCAAAAAAATGCGGATAAAAAAATACGACAGTTAAAGCAAAACGGGTTTAACGCCTCCTACCTTGGCGTAAACGAATCCGGCTTACACATGGTTTCCTACGATAGTTTTACCGATACCGATAAGGCCTTGTCCATGTTACGTGTTATAAAGGCTACCCAATCATCCGATGCTTGGCTAAAGTCGGTGAAATAGCACGTTTGCTGTTGTACCATCTTCCTGCTAACCTTTTTTATGTTTTATGCCCTTGTTTATGAGAATCGAAAACGATATTAAATCGTATGTTTTCAAAGTTTGGGCATAGAAAGGATGCTTCGGGCCGTCATCAAGCTCAAAAAGATTTGGTTTGCAACAGTTTCGAGCCAGAATAAATTTTCTACCGCATAAAACCGGGTTTAAGCCATATCTTTGCCCAAAATTTTATTGATGGAACCCAAGAGCCCCACCGAATCCCACACGATGATGACCGATATGGTACTCCCCAGCGAGACCAATCCATTGAACAATTTGTTCGGAGGTGAGTTGTTGGCACGCATGGACCGCGCCGCCAGTATTGCCGCGCGGCGCCATAGCAGGCGAATTACCGTTACCGCCTCGGTAAACCACGTAGCCTTTAATAGGGCCGTTCCCTTAGGAAGTGTCGTCACGGTCGAGGCAAAAGTTTCGCGCGCTTTCCGTACCTCCATGGAAGTATATATCGATGTGTGGATGGAGGACCGCTTTACCGGCGAACGCTCCAAGGCCAATGAGGCCATTTACACCTTTGTTGCTGTCGATGAAACGGGAACGCCCACTGAAGTGCCACCCTTGGCCCCGGAAACCGATCTGGAAAGGGAACGTTTTGCGGGAGCATTGCGCCGAAAACAGCTGAGCCTCGTTTTAGCAGGTAAAATGCAGCCCTCGGAAGCCTCGGAGTTAAGAGCCCTGTTCATGGGAGACCCTAATCCGTAAAGTATCGTTCCCGTTTTGATCCGCATAGGGAAGAAACCTGTTTACAGGATTCAATCCCGAGCATGTTCAGTGCGGTAAAACAATAGGTCGTTTTTGCAAACCGACGAACGTTACCCTACTCCTTTTATTGGAAAAGTTAGTGTTTTTTAAACGCTACGATACCTGCATCGATGCCATAGGCATGTTCGCGATTTCGGATCTGACCGAGGCGGTGGTCGCTTTATACCATTTCTGGTATTAATTGTGCATAACCAGTACGGACTAGAAATCGAAATTATCCGGATGGGGACCGATACGTTCCCACCGATCCAAACCATCCAAAAAATCCATGTCGGCTTGGGTCAACTCAAAATCAAAAATAGCAGCATTATCCGTAATTCGCTGTGCTTTTACCGATTTGGGTATGGTAGCTACCCCTTTTTGCAAACTCCATCGTAATACTAGCTGAGCAACCGACTTTTGATACTTTTCCGCCAGTTCCTTAATGGCTTCGATACCAAAAACTTTTCCTTGCATAAAGGGTGACCACGCCTGATACCGAATGTTATTTTTATGGCAAAAGTCGATCAATGGTTGTTGTACCACGTAAGGGTGAAACTCCATTTGATTTACCATGGGCACAATTTCGGTATGTCCCATAAGCTCCTCAAGGTGGTGTTGCATAAAATTACTCACCCCTATAGCATGTATCTTTTTTTCCCGATACAGCTGCTCCATTGCCCGCCAAGTGTCGACATACTTCCCGGCCACTGGCCAATGCACAAGATAGAGGTCCAAATACTCCAGACCCAAGCGGTTCAAGCTCTGTTCAAATGCGTCCAAAGTCCCTTGAAAACCCTGATCGGAATTCCATACCTTACTGGTAACGAACAAGGCTTCACGCGGGATACCGCACGCTCGTATGCCCTTACCGACCCCTTCTTCATTTTTATAGATCGACGCGGTATCAATAAGGCGATACCCTACCGACACTGCGTGTTTTACAGCTTCGATCACTTCTTCATCATTATCCGACTGGTAAGTGCCCAATCCCAAATAGGGCATTTTTACACCATTGTGCAATGCCACACTGCTATCGATACTTGCGATCATTTTATTGGTATTTTATCAATTCAAGAATAAAGGTACCGATACCGGAATTAAAAAACCAATATGGCCGTCGTCTACAAAGCTGCCCCAATCCATCTAAAACCCAGTAATTGATCTGTTTTTTCTTACAGAACAACGTGTAAAAACGCAGAAATTCGTCTTATTTAATTTCAATGTTTTTTCAAATCAGAAGAAATACCGGAATATTTTTTTCAAGTTTTAAGGAACCGACCAAAAACTACCGATTTACCAAAAATTTATTTTTGAACCTTAAATCTAAATGATGAAAACAACTAAAATCAACTGGAAAGCCTCCTTGTGGATGCTTACAACTACTATGGTATTGCTCTTCTCCTGCGAACGGGGCGAGGTACCGACAACGGAGCAAGAACTGGATAGTATTCAAGAACCGGTTTCAGCGGAAATGAAGTCGGCACTCTTTGAAATGGGACTTAATGGCGACACGGCCATACCCATTAGCTTAAGGGACGATCAAAACATTCCTATGGAAGGGTTTCTTGTAGGTGGCGATATTTTTATGACCCATGAGGAGATTATGAATCCGACTTATGTGGACAAAAAAGGGGCCGGTACGGACAAAAACTACCGTACCACCAATATTGTAACCCAACTTCCCCGTACCATTAAGGTCGTAGGGATCATCAATACGTCAAAAGGGCTTAACAATAGGGAAAGAACCGCCTTAAGACAGGCCGTGAACAACTACAACAGGTTAAACCTCGACCTTTCCTTGTCGCTTTCCTTTAAAAGACAACGTGGGAATGCCGACATCGCCGTTAGCCGGGACGATCAGTTATTGCCGCCCCGTTTTCGGAATTCCCCAGGGGGTATCGCCGGATTTCCCAATCCCAACGGCGACCCGTTCGGACTCGTTCGCATATTCAATACCCGACCCGATTTGATTACCCCGAGGCAATTACGGCATGTACTCACCCATGAGCTTGGCCACTGTTTAGGATTACGCCACTCCGACTTCAGAACGCGAAGAAGCTGCGGTGGAGCACGCCAAAACGAGGGTCAGGCAGGCGTAGGGGCAATCCCGATCCCCGGAACCACTCCCGGTTATGATCCGTCCAGTATTATGCAAGCCTGTTTCGGATCCATTTCGACGGGACGGTTGAACAATAACGATAAAACCGCATTGCGCTTTTTATACAAGGGGTAACGCCTTGATCCTGAATACCAAACCATTGGAAATGCATCACCTTGTAGTGGTGCATTTCTTTTTATACATCGTTCTCGGGAAACTATAACTGATACACCCACTCCTCGGGATTCAACTTTTGGGTGTTCTGATAGAGGTAAAACTTCAAGCGGGTCTGCCCATTGGACCGATCGGTATAAATTGTACCCAAATCGGTCTTGGCTTCCACCATATCGCCCTTTTCAACCGATAGTTCGGTAAGGTTGTAGTAGGTGCTAATGTAATTTCCATGTTTGATCTGCACCCCTTTTTTACCGCCCGGCACCGATAATATGGCGATGACCTCTCCCTTAAAAATGGCCCTGGCCTTGGAACCTTCGTCCGTGGCGATGATCACCCCATTGCTTTCATGCTTTATCCCAGGGTAGACGGCATCGTTATACACGCCAAAACCTTGACTTTTTATGCCTTTGTCCACCGGCCAGATCAGGCGGCCCTTATTGGCCGAAAAGTTGTTGGCCACAATGGTCGCTTCCGGTGTCAGTACAAAAGAATCTTTGGAAGCCTTTTCCTTGGTCGTATTTCCTGTTTTTTTATTCGCAGCCGCAATGGCATTTCGGATGAGTTTTTCGATTTGACGGTCTATTTTTCTAGCGGCCGCCTTTTTTTTATCGACAGCGGAGGCATACTTGCTCTCATTCTTGCGAATACTTTTTAATAATGCCTTTTGCGATGTCATTTCCCGCATCATTTGCGCTTTGGCTTTTTTGTTTTCGGCGATCAACCGTTCTTTTTCCTTACGCTGTTCGATCAAACCTGCGTTCAAGGCCGTCAGTTCGTTTGTTTTGGCCAGTATCTGCGCTCCTTGCGACTTTCGGTAATCCGTGTACTGTTTCATATACTGAACCCGTTTGAACGCCTGAAAGAAGCTTTCTGACGACAAGAGAAAGAGCAACCGGTTCTGCTGTGATCGGTTTTGATAGGACTTTGCTATGATTGCGGCGTATTCGTCCTTAAGCGTGGTCAAATCCTTTTTAAGGGTAGCAATGTTACGTACGTTCGCATTGATCTTGCGGTTCAACAAATTCGCCTGTTGGTTGGTTACCTTTAACAGGGCCTGCCGTACCGTAATTTTTTTATCGAGCGCCTCGATCTGATCCAATACGCTACCGCGCTGTTTTTTTTCGGCAAAAAGCAATCGGTTGATGTCGTTGATCTCTTTCTGAAGTCTGGCCCGTTTGACTTCCAGCGCCTTTTGCTCATCGGTTTGGCCATAGGTTTGTACGGCAAGGAAACCCATTAACAAAAAAAGCCATATCCTATTTCCCGTTAGCAGCTTCATTCCGCCTTCAATATGATTTCATCAAAACCTTTTGGTATTTTATAGGGAAAGTTCAACGCTTGGTCAAATTCGATGTTACGGTACTCAATGTCTATAGTGTTTCGAGTGTTTCCTTCTATTGCCGCAATCGCAATTTGGTCGGGAAGTATCCATTTTTCTATTTTCTGATAATTGGTGTAGTTGACCTGCAACAAGCGGCGTTCCAAAGGTTGGGAAATCTGTTGGGTGGCTATCTTAAAGTTTTTGGGTTCGATCTGAAACAAGATCTTAAACAGTTCCAAAGGTTTTTTAGGCTTAAGTTCATAGGTGTCGCCTGTGGTCCGTATCGCGTACTTTTCCGCTTTGAGATTCAATATCGCCTGGCCCAACAACAGGTTCTGTACTTGTTCAAAATCCAGTTCGGTCCCTAAAATTTTACTCAAATAGCTAAAGTCCCCATCAAAATATTCGTTTTGCAGTTTGTTGTAAAACGAAACCCTTCCGGGGGTAATATAGGCCTTTACGATGCCTAGTGGGGCGCTGATCCAAATGGCCTTGTCCTTTTCCATGCGGAGGCTTACGGAAAGCCCTTGGGACGAGCCGCCCTCGGAGTATTCGATCTTTATTTTTCCTTTCAGCGTTTTAAAATCGAGCTGGTTCTGGTAATGTTCCTTGATGATGGTCTTTGCCGTCAATCTGGAGTCCACCGTACCGTCCGTAGCGATTCTTCCGGATTTGCAGGCCATTATCATCAAAGAAAACAGTAAAAGGGCGACAGGTTTCTTACACCATAGGATCATTTGCATGTGCTTCATTCTAAAAACCGGGTTTTATCTTACGAAGATACATATTTGCCTTTACGGGATTGTGCAAGGCCGTATAGGCATCGGACAGTTCCTTATATATTTTATTGGAAAGCGAAATGTCGTCGATCATATAGTCCAAGGCTGCCTCGAGTATTGAAATGGCCTCACGATGTTTTGCCTTTTTGTTCAGGGCATAGCCGTTGGCAAAGTAAAAGTAGGGTTGGGAGGGGTAACGCTCCAAGGCCTCCTCGGATAATTGTTGTAAAAGTGGAAGGCTATTGGCCGTGATAAGGCCCTTTATCCTGGTTTTATATTGATCGGCCGAACCGGCTTCGGACCGGTCTTGGGTGTTGGTAAAGCCAACGGATCGGCTGGTGACCGTTCTTTTGGAGAGCAGCTCGTTGATCTTGGCCGTTAGGTCGTCGGAAAAGGCTGTTTTTTTGGTCTCCTTTAGAATGGCAAGTGCGTTGTTGTAATTAGTTTGCCGATAGTAAATAAGCGCCAGATTCTCCTTTAACCTATCGTTGTCATAAGGTATGCGGGTTTTTAGGTCTTGAAGGGGCGCTCCTTGTTTTTGCGAAACGCTTACCATGGTTTCAAGGTACCAAGGGTTTTCGGGCGCCGAGGTCAACGCTTCCAAGGCGTAGGATTCGGCTGCGTTGTATTGCTTGTCCTTTACATACACCTTGGCCAGTTCATGATCGACTACGCGGTTTCCCGGGTCCAATTCCTTACATTTTAACAGGCTGTTGATGGCTTTATCATAGTTTTCGATTCCCTTTTGTTTTAAGGCCTCAAAAAAGTGTTCCTGAAACGCATCGGAATACTCCTCTAAAAAAACAGCGGCACTTTCCTCAACCTCAAGGTCCGGGTCGGCTTCTTGTGACATCAAAGCTTCGCAACTTAACAGAACCAAAAGAGATAGTATTGTTCTATAACCCTTCATATCTTATTTATCGCCTTTAAAAACAAGCATATCGATTGTTTTGGGCAAAAGCGAGGTTTCTTCTTTTAGTCTTTTCATAAAATTTACTTTAAAAGCGTTTTCCAAAGTTAACACGCCAATTGCCATATTCTTGGTTTAGATTGTCGGAATTTTGAATAAGATTGCAATTCGATTCTTTCCCTATTGGAAAAACCTAAAGCATCACTTCAATTATAGCAACAAAAAAAGATTCCGCTCTTAAAGGTCAACAGGCAGTTTTTGTAAAACCAAACGATTCTTCTCTAAGGTAAGCACTTGAAAAGTTTCTTTTTTAGTTGAAACGTATTTTTTTCCCTTTTCCGCCGTAAAGTATTCCAAGACCAAAAACATGGTATCCCTCACATTATGGATTTTCCAGGTGCTTTTTTTCCAATATTCTCTTCGCTGGGAATATGTTGATCTATAGTTTCCGCATCTTCTCCCGGTTTTTCTTGGTCCTATAAACTCAAGGGAGAGCACTCCATCAGATGATTTTAAGTTCAAATTGTTGCTTGAATCATAAGGTATATCGTGAAGCCAAAATTCGTCTTCATCGGAATAGACCAAAAAGTCTTGATCTGATTCTTGGGTAACGAGTACCCAATCTTTATATATAAAATCGGGAACACTTTCTTCCTGAGCTAAAAGCCCCCAAAAAGTAAAAATGGCAATTACACCTATAAATTTCTTGTTCATAACCGATACCTCAAAACTGCCCATAACTTTCATCTTTCAATTCCAGCTCCAAATAATCTCTTTTTAACTTCCGAATGCTGTAATTGGCCAAATATTTGGATTTTTCTTCCTTTCCTGTCTTTTCAAAAACGAGCTGATGCTTAAGCTGTAAATTTTTTTTATCCAAAATCCATACCTCGTCTATTGAAGGATTTGTTGTTTCATTTCGTATCTCATTCCCGCACCATCCAATTCTTTTGTTTCGGATGGTCTTTTTTCCCTCATAAAGAATAGAATCATCATTCTTAACAAAATGGTACCTAGCGCCGGGATCCCCGTCGTTTTGAAAATTCTGGATTCTAGGACTTCTAAATATCAGAATGTTGTCCGACACCTTACTAGTCTTCATTATCCAATCACTATATATAAAATCAAGCTTATTTTTTTTCTTTTGCGCACAGAGAGAGTACAACGTTGAAAAGTATATAAACAGCACTAGGACAATGCCTATTCCTTTTGTGCGCATCTGAAGTTGTTTACTAAAGAGCTCTTTTAAATTTCAAAAACTATCAACAACTGTTCCAAAAAAGAATTTACTTTACGCCCGTACTCCCAAAACCTCTGGAGCCTCGAGCGGTTTCGGACAAGGTTTCTACGGCCACCCATTCGGCCCGTTCGTGTTTGGCGATTACCAATTGGGCGATACGTTCCCCGTTTTCAACAACAAAGGGTTCGTTGGAAAGGTTTACAAGAATTACACCAATTTCACCACGATAATCGGCATCGATAGTGCCCGGAGCGTTCAATACGGTAATCCCCTTTTTTGCGGCCAACCCACTGCGCGGGCGTACTTGCGCCTCAGTGCCAACGGGAAGTGCTATAAAGAGCCCTGTTTTAATAATGGCCCTCCCTAATGGTTGTAACGTTACCGCTTCGGAAATATTGGCACGCAGGTCCATTCCCGCGGAGGCCCCTGTTTCGTAATGGGGCAATGGGTGTTCGGATTTGTTGATGATGTTAATGTGCATATGCTATTTTTGGTTCAAGTAAGGATTGTGCGGATACGGCTTCTTCCGAAGTCTATTTTTTTAAAAAAATCTGTCGCAACTTGTCGTTCTCCATTCGGTATACCAGCCCTAAAAATAGGGTAAGCAAAACAATTCCCACTATCAAATTGCCTTGAAAAACATAAAACGAAAGCACCGAAAAGCAGACCGAAATAGAAAGATAGAAAATAATTTTCCGAAAATTATAGGGCACAGGATACCGTGATCTACCCAGATAGTATGAAATGACCATCATGCTACCATAGGCCATAACCGTGGCGATCGCCGAGGCCATTATACCGATCTTTGGAATAAAAAAATAGTTTATACCAATTGTTATAATTGCCCCGATAACCGATATAAAGGCCCCATAGCGGGTTTTGTCGGTTACTTTGTACCAAACGGAAAGGTTGTGATAAATTCCCAAAAAGAAACTTGCCAGTACAATGATAGGAACAATCTCCATCGCGTCCCAATAGGCCTCGTTCCTTACGAACAATACCTTTAATACGTTAGCAAAAACCACCACTGTCAGTAAAATGACGCTGCCTAGGATTACAAAGTAATTGGTTATCTGCGCGTAAGCCTTTTGCGGATTTTCCTTACCGGCATGACTAAAAAAGAAGGGTTCTATACCCATTCGAAAAGCGGTACCGAAAAGCGTCATAAACATGGCCAAACGATAACAAGCGGAATATTTTCCTACTTCGCTCTCCGCAATATCCTGTGGCAAAAGACGCTCCAACATAATTTTGTCGAATACTTCGTTAATGGTAAAGGCGATACCGGCCACTAAAACGGGCCAGGCATAACGCATCATTTTTTTCCATAGTACCACATCAAAAACAAACGTGCTTTTAAAATATAACGGGGCCATTAAAAGCAGCGTAACCCCACTTGCGATAAGGTTGGCCATAAAAATATAAGATATCTCAAAATCGGGCCGATACATCCATTTCAGCAGGGCGCCAGGACCATCTTGGGCCAAGTTGGGCAAGAACACCAGAAAAAAGACACTTAGGCCTACGTTGATCACAACATTTAAAATTTTGATTATCGCATAACGCATAGGTCGTTCGTTGGCCCGTAACCATGCGAACGGTATGATTACCAGCGCATCAAAAACCAAAATGAAAATGGTGTATTTGATGTATCGGAAATCGATACCCGTAAAACCGGAAATCGTTTTTTGAAACAAAAGGGAAATCAGCAGAAAAAAAAGTGTAGTGGCGCCAATGCTCATCAAACTGGTGGACACTACCTTGTTTTTGTCGTCCGATGTGTTATAAAATCGAAAAAAAGCCGTTTCCATACCGTAGGCGAGAAACACGTTCAAAATAGCGATCCATGAAAATATAATGGTCACTTTACCGAAGCCTGCGGTAGCCAAAATATCGGTATATAACGGTAGCAAAAGAAAGGATAGCATCCGCGGCAGCACTGTAGCCAAACCATATATAGCGGTTTGTTTGAAAAGTTTTTTAAGCGGATTCAACAGTGCTTCTTTTTAGTGGGCCGTTTTCATGACCGTTCTAGCTTTAAAAGTACCTATTTATAGTGTTGCAACAAAGCATCGGGAAGGGGAATCCCAATATTCTCAATAGGTACTATATTCGGTATCTCCCTGTAGCTGAACGGCCGGGTTTAACCGAATTCCATTGAGTTCAGCGTACTTGACCCTATCTTTTTGTACATAGCTGATTACCGCCTGTGTTTCGGACAATTCAAAAGGAAACGGCACGGTCGCTTGGCCTGCCGTATCGTTCTTTTCGCTTTGTTGCCGTGTATCGGTCCCTTGGGACTCCGCTATGTCCTTTGGGGTATAACGTGCTATCGCCACGTTGCCAATATCCTTGAGCGTTATTTGAAGCGGTAACTGCATTCCCTTGTAATAAAGCTGTTGCAGTTCCGCATTTTCTTTGTCCAAACTCAAAATCGGTATCATCACCTCATAATAGGAGATATCCGTATCGGTGGCGGTGACATAAGGTTGTACGTAGGGTTCCCCCATTCGAAAAGGAGTGGTGTACTCCAATTGTTTTTGCGAACTGCACGATACCAATAACGGGAGCAATGCCCATAGCATTCTATTCATCATATCCATAACAATCGTAAAGGACAATATTTACGGATAAAAAGTCTGTTCAGATGCCCTGGGGTTTTACGCCATGGCATCGTCATCTTCAAAAGTCATCCGTTTGATGGCCATTTGTGCAAAAATAAAAGCAATCAACAACAGTAAGGCCGCCAATGCATAGGGCGCACCCGGAAAGTAGATGGAAGCACCGGGCCGAATAAAAAAGTAAAACACGGGAGAAAACAATAACTGGCCCAGGATCGCGGTAACGCTCACCAAACCTGTTATGGAACCTTGTAGGTTGCCCTGCTCCTTTTCGGATACCTGGTTGGAAATTACACCTTGTACCGTTGGCCCGGCAACGCCCCCCAAGGCATAGGGGATTACAAAGGCATACAACATCCAAGGTTCGGAAGCGAACGAAAACAAGAACATTCCCACGGTCCAAAGCAAAAATCCAAAGGTAATCACGTTCCGTTTTCCAAATCTTTTTACCGCTATACCGATCAATAACCCTTGTACCAAAGCTACCAAAAGACCGACCACCATTAAGGAAACACCAATGCTCCGAGGACTCCACTCATAACGCTCTATCCCGTAGTACGACCATACCGAAGGTAGGGCCTGACCGGCCAAATTGGCCATAAAAAAAGCGAAGATCAGTACCAGCACGCCCTTGTAGTTGCGCAGGGCTACCAAAGAGACCCCTGGCACCATTTTTATCCATTTCACCGGCCTTCTATTGGTTTTCACCAAAGACTCCGGTACAAAGAACCAACCAAAGATAAAGTTTGCAAAGGTGAGCCCGGCCGCAATGTAAAAGGGCAACCGAATATCCAACTCTCCAAAGAACCCTCCAATGCCCGGCCCGATAATAAACCCAAGACCAAAAGCGGCACCGATCAACCCAAAATTTTTAGCTTTTTCCGCTTTGGTACTGATATCGGCAATGTAAGCGGAGGCTACGGTAAAGCTCGCCCCGGTAATGCCCGCGAGAAACCTGCCCAAAAACAACCAGGTAATGGTGGGGGCCCAGGCGTGGATCATATAATCGACACTCAAACCCAATAAGGCCATTAGCAATATGGGTTTTCTACCAAAATTATCGGATAGCTCACCCAGCACCGGCGAGAATAGAAATTGCATTCCCGCAAACGCGGTAGTGAGCCACATGCCGTAAATGACGGCCCTATGGGTGCTCTCTCCCGTAAGTTCCATGATCAGATCTGGAATTATGGGGATGATGATACCGATACCGATAACATCGACCAATATGGTTATAAATATGAAGAGTAAGGCCGTTTTTTTTTGCTGCATTTGTCCACAAAAATCGTTAAAAAATTGAAATAGGACGCTACGCTTATAGGGACGGAAGGACAAAAGGACAAAAGGAGGAAGGACAAAGGACAAAGGGCCAGGTAGAATGACACTTTATAAAGGTTGATAAACGGGTACAAAAAAGCCGCTACCTTTTAGGACAGCGGCTTTTCGTTTTAGCTTTTTGTCGCTTAATTGTTCAACGCTTCCGCACCACCGACAATTTCCAAAATTTCATTGGTAATAGCGGCCTGTCGCGCTTTGTTGTACGTTAACTTCAATTGATCTCGCAACTCGGTAGCATTGTCGGTCGCTTTATGCATTGCGGTCATTCGAGCGCCGTGTTCGCTAGCAAAAGAATCGCGAATACCCTTGTACAACTGTGTTTTTAACGATTTTGGAATCAATTGTTCCACAATCTCCACTTTTGAAGGTTCAAAAATATAATCACCACTGGAAGCCTCGGCCCCTTCTACGGGAACGATCGGTAAAAATTGCTCCGTCATTATTAGCTGTGTCGCAGCGTTTTTGAACTTGTTATAAACGATATCGATACGGTCATATTCCCCTGTGGTAAACAGTTCCATGAGGGCCTCGGCAATTTTGGCAACGTTATCGAACGTAAGCTCGTCATACACCTCGCTATGGTTGGCGATTACCTTATGGGATTTGCCAAGGATATCGTTCGCCTTTTTACCGATAGCCATAAAATCGACTTCCTTGCCCGCATAGGTATCGTTCGCAAGCGCCATGCTCTGTTTGATGATGTTGGTGTTGAACGCACCGCACAGGCCTCTGTTGGAGGTTATCGCCACCACCAATACCTTGTTCACTTCTCGATTGTCGGAAAAGCTACTTCCAGAATCGGCATCCAAACTAGCGCTCAAACTCTGCAACAACTCGGTAAGCTTATCGGCATAGGGCCGCATGGCCGTAATGGCATCCTGTGCTTTCTTCAACTTTGCAGCAGAAACCATTTTCATGGCACTGGTAATCTGCATGGTCGATGATACCGATGCTATCCTGTTTCGTATTTCCTTTAGATTGGCCATTTTTTCAAGTTATGAGTTATGTGTTTGGAGTTAAGAGTTTTTGATAATCGCTACTAAAATTCTAATCAACTCCTCACACCTATCCATAATGTCCTTTGGTACTTGCCTTCCGGTAGCGCTCAATATCTCCAACCAATATTTGGTTTCATCGGCCTCCTTTAAAGCTATCCCAAATTTATTTTTAAAATCTTTTTTACTTACTCCCCGTTGCGCTTCTCTGGTGTTCGCCCCAATACTGGTGCCGCTTTTGAGTAGTTGCGAAGCAAGTTCAAAATCTTTGTTTTCTTTTAAGTAATCACAGTAGAGAACGACTTCACAAGCAAATTGAAAACTCTTGATCCGAATAGGACTGTCATTCAACTTACTCATAACTCATCATTCTGAACTCCTAACTAACCTCTGTACTTCCCCGAAAGGTCTTTCGCTACAGCTGTCAGGGTATCGATTACCTCATCGGTCAATTTACCGGATTTTAAGGTATCCAACACATCTCTGTGCTTGGCATTTAAAAACTCGATGTAATCGCGTTCAAATTCCTTTACTTTTTCAACGGGAACGTCGCGCAAAAGGTTTTTGGAACCGGCGTAGATAATCGCCACCTGATCTTCTACCGTAAAGGGGTCGTTCTGTGCCTGTTTCAAAATTTCAACGTTTCTACGTCCTTTTTCGATCACGTTCAAGGTTGCGGCATCCAAATCGGAACCGAACTTGGCAAAAGCTTCCAACTCGCGAAACTGTGCTTGATCCAGTTTTAAGGTACCGGCCACTTTCTTCATGGATTTGATCTGCGCGTTACCTCCAACACGGGATACGGATATCCCCACGTTGATCGCAGGGCGCACCCCTTGGTTAAACAGATCCTGCTCCAAAAATATCTGTCCATCGGTAATGGAGATCACATTGGTAGGGATATAGGCAGACACATCGCCCGCCTGTGTTTCAATAATCGGCAGTGCCGTTAAGGAACCTCCTCCTTTTACCATCGGTTTTAAGGAATCGGGCAAGTCGTTCATGTTTTTTGCAATGGCATCGTCATTGATTACCTTTGCAGCACGCTCCAACAACCTGGAGTGTAGGTAAAATACATCACCAGGATAGGCCTCACGTCCCGGAGGTCTTCTCAAAAGAAGGGAAACCTCACGATATGCGACCGCTTGTTTGGAAAGGTCATCGTAAATGATCAATGCCGGTCTTCCCGTATCACGGAAATACTCTCCAATAGAGGCACCCGCCATTGGGGCGTATACCTGCATCGGTGCAGGATCGGAAGCATTTGCCGCCACTATAGTGGTATAGGCCAATGCACCCTTATCTTCCAAGGTTTGTGCGATCGCTGCAACCGTAGAAGCCTTTTGGCCTATGGCAACATAGATACAATATACCGGTTCGCCGGCATCGTAAAATTCTTTCTGGTTTAATATGGTGTCGATACAAACCGTTGTTTTCCCGGTTTGGCGGTCACCGATGACCAATTCACGCTGTCCCCTACCTACGGGAATCATCGCATCGATCGCTTTGATACCGGACTGCAACGGTTCGGTAACGGGCTCACGAAAAATAACACCCGGTGCTTTACGCTCCAAAGGCATTTCATAGGTATCCCCGGTGATAGGTCCTTTACCGTCTATGGGGCTTCCGAGCGTATCCACTACACGTCCTACGATTCCCTCTCCAACGTTGATGGAGGCGATCCGTTGGGTACGTTTTACCGTAGCACCTTCCCGTATCTCTCTTGAAGGGCCCAACAGTACCACACCTACATTGTCTTCCTCGAGGTTCAATACAATTCCTTCCAATCCTCCTTCGAATTCTACCAATTCCCCGTATTGGGCGTTGGAAAGTCCGTATACTCGGGCGATACCATCACCTACCTGCAATACGGTTCCCACCTCGTCCAAACTTGCGGTGGCTTCAAATCCTGATAACTGTTGTTTTAAAATTGCTGATACCTCAGCGGCTTTTACTCCTGCCATTTTTTCTAGATATAAGACGTTAGATCTGAAACGTTGCCGTTCTGCGATCCTGAGTTGTTGTTATAGACTGCTTGTAAATTCTCTTTTTAGGTTTCCCAATTTGTTGGCGATACTTGCATCATACTGTAAATCGCCCACCCTTAATATAAAACCACCGACAATGCGCTCATCGACACGGTTTTCGATAGTGACCTCATTACCGGTCAATTGTGCTACCTGCTTCAATATTTTTTTCTCCAATTCGGGTGTCAAGGGCACGGCCGTGGTGACCAGCGCAATACCTTTTCCTTTACGATCCTCGTTTAGGATGATGAACTTTTCGGCAACGGCGTTCAGCATGCCGATCCGTTTGTTTTCCGATAAAATGGAAAAGAGGCCTTCTGTTATGGCGTGGCCGCCCTTAAAAATGAGTGCCAATGCATTTTTCTTCACCCCAGAGTTGATTACGGGGCTCGACAAGGTTTTGGAAAGCTCCTCACTACCTGCAATGGTGGCTACTACCGAACGCATGTCTTTTTCGACCGCATCGGCTGCCTTTTGGTCCACCGCCAGGTCTAAAATTGCCTTTGCATATCGTATGGCTGCTCTTGAATCGTTCATTCTTTAGTTGTTATGCAATACGCTTTAAGTAGGGTTAAAAAAAATCCGTACCGAAACGTGCTTGCAATAGGGTCTAATTTCTAATTCAATTTTATATCACCCAACATATCCTCGACCAGCTTTAACTGTTTGTCCTTACCGGATAGTTGTTCTTTGATCACCTTTTCGGCGATATCAACGGAAAGTGTTGCCACTTGTGCCTTGATATCTGCAACAGCGGCTTTCTTCTCGCTCTCGATCGTTGCCTGTGCGGTCCGTACCATTTTATCCGCCTCAATTTTCGCTTGCTGCTTCGCTTCCGAAACGATGCTTTCTTTTATTTCACGGGCCTCTTTTAGCATGGCGTCTCTTTCCGCCCTAGCTTCCTTAAGAATACGTTCGTTGTCGGATTGCAAATTTTGCATTTCCTTTTTCGCTTCTTCGGCTGCGGCCAACGCACTTTTTATTGATTCTTCCCGATCGCTTACGGCGCCCAAAATAGGTTTCCAAGCGAATTTCTTTAAAATTAGCAAGAGGAATATGAAGGTAATGGCGGTCCAAAATACCAGACCGAATCCTGGGGTTACAAATTGCGTACTGTCCATAATAATTGTTACTTGATTACTACATCATTAAAATTAGGGTGCAACCAACCGTTACACCCTAATCTTTTTTACTTAAGGAAGGATACAACTACCGCAAATAAAGCAACTGCCTCAACGAAGGCCGCTAAAATAAGTGCAGAAGATTGAATCTTTCCGTGCATTTCTGGCTGACGGGCCATAGCTTCCATGGCGCCTCCGCCAATCTTTCCAATACCCATTCCGGCACCAATAGCTGCCAAACCAGCTCCGATAGCTGCAATTGCGCCATAATCGGCCGCCGCCGCAACTTCTTGTACTAATGCTAGACTCATAGTTCTAAAATATTTAAATTAATTAATGATGTTCCTCTTCTGTTGCCATCCCGAAATAAAGGGCGGACAATACGGTAAAAATATAGGCCTGAATAGCCGTTACTATAATCTCTATCACTCCAATGAACAAAGCAAAGCCAACGGACACCGGGGCTATAAAAACCGATTTAAAAATAAATATCAACGACATCAGCGCCAACACAATAATATGACCTGCGGTAATATTGGCAAACAAACGTATCATCAACGAAATAGGCTTCACGAACATTCCTATAATCTCGATGGGCATCAAGAAAATCTTCATCGGCACGGGAACTCCGGGCATCCAGAAAATATGCTTCCAATAATTTTTGTTTCCACTAAAAGTGGTGATGATAAAGGTGAAAATGGCCAACGTAAAAGTAAACGCAATGTTACCACTAAGGTTGGCCCCATTAAGAATAGGGATAAGGCCAAAGATGTTGTTTATCCATATAAAGAAGAATATGGTCAACAAATAGGGCATGTATTTTTTGTATTTGTGCTCCCCTATCATGGGGATGCCAATTTCGTCCCTTACGAAAACTACCAAAGGCTCTATAAAGCCCGCAATTCCTGTAGGAACGTTGTTTTCGGATTTTTTGTATCGTCTTGCCGCAGCAATAAAAATAAGGAGCAGCACGATTACGGATACCCACATCATAAAAACGTTTCTCGTAATGGAAATGTCCAAAGGCTTACTAGCGTTCACCGGATGGTGCTCGGCATCAAAAGAAACGGTATTCGCACCAGCGTCAAGCTGATAGATTTTTTCGTGAAGTTTTACAAATTTTCCGCCATTTCGCGCTACAATGACCTTTCCGGAATCGTCATGTTCAAAGGCACTGGACATAAAGGTTACCAATCCGTTTTCCGTCCAAAGTATAATGGGCAACGGCAAGGATATCGGGTGATGGTTCCAATCGATAATGTGAAACTCGTGCGCATCCAGAACGTGATGCGTAATCATTGCCTGGGGGTTGAATTCAGCACCTTCCTCTTCAGTTTCAGATGAAAAAACTAAACTTGATGAAAATAAAATCAAGCAAATGGTTAGGAATCGTGTTTTCATGCTTTGCAACTTCATTCTAAATCGATTAATGCACCCCTCGTAAAATTCGGTGCAAATGTAAGCACATTTAATGATTGTCGCAAACAATATTTTAAAGCGGTTTAAAATGTGTTTTTCGACCTGTTTTGAGCACGTCGCACCGAAAGTTATTGCGGTTTGTTCAGGAAGAAATTGACACTGTATACCTCAAAAGCCAGAAAAACAAAATAGGGAATAAAAAAGTTGATGACATCGGGTTTCTTAAATTCAAAATCCGAGAGTAAAAAAGGTAACAAGAACAGGAAGGAAAGTATCATTTTTAGTAGGGTCCCTACCATAAAATGATTAAAGATCATTGTTGTACCGTTAGCGTACTTGTAGTTGATAACGGAAAAAATAAGCAGTACCGTGCAAAAATGAAAGCAATATACCTGCCAAATCGGAAAGAATAGGGGTTTTTGAGAAAAGCTATGATACAGGTACACATGAACCCCAAAAAGAATAATGGAAAGCAAACCCAACTTCAAAAGAAATGACAATTGTCGTTTCTTAAAAACTTCGTTCATTTATTTACTTGTCTTTTGAAGCCGAGTTAATATTCCGTATGACCATGTAAATGGATAGTAGTACACTCGTAAGTGCACATACCACGGTGAGCCAATTGGTGTCGTTCGGGAATCGTTCGTCCAACTTGACGCCGATATAGGAACCGACAAAGATGATACCCACCATTTGAAACACCATGCCTGAAAATCGGGCGTAGGCATTAAACTTATTGTGCTTACGAGGCTTTTGCCGGTCCATTTTTGTTGCCTCCCAATGCGGCCGATTTAAAACTGCTTCCTGAAGAAATACCTGCCCCTCCCTTACCTTTCATGGTACAGGAAGCGTTGAACGTAGCACCCGGTTCTACCGCCAGTTTATTGACCGCTACCGTTCCTTCGATCACCGCTGAAGATTTTAGGGACAACAGGTCCGAAACCAATAACTCTCCGTTAAAGCTTCCTTCGATATCGGCATTGACACATTCCACTTTGCCGTGGATATAGCCGTCCTTTCCGATCACTACCTTTCCGGAGGTCTTTACGTTTCCATCCAATTTTCCGTCAATACGAAAATCGGCTTCGGAAACAATATCCCCTTTAATTTTAGTGTTTTTTTCTATTCTATTGGGTTGTCCGCCTATTTCGTGCATAGGTCTTTTGTTGTCTGAAAACATATTTTTATGGTTTTGGGGTTAACATTTTACTTGAATATTCCTGTAGGTTTTTGTGTACCTGGATGATTTTATAGTTGGAGGATAAAATTACAAAATTCTCATTATCAACGCGGTAATCCTTGTTGTTTTTTAATAATTCGACATAGCCAAGGGCATAGGTCTTGGATTTGAAGCCATGTACGACCACAAACTGATCTTCCAAACTGTACACGTCCTTGGAAACGCTGTTTCTGTATTTTAGGTCGTCTATGGATTTCTGCAGGGTTTCCATTAGGGCTACCGCCTGTACTTCATCGCTTCTTTTAAAGGGGAAAAGCACTTTCCAATTTCCCGATTCGGTTTCCGTAGAAAATGTTTTTACCTCCAATTTTGGGAGCTGTTCGGCGATCATTTGTTCCGCCTTTTTGCCCTCCGGATTGTTGGGGTAGGTCAACGCAACATAGTTCAGCTGCTCCTTAAAGGATTCAAACCCTTGTAGCCTTCCAATGGCATTGGCCTTGAGCATTTCGAACTTGGGCACTATGGGGTCCCCCGTAAACCGATCGATATTCTCCTCGGCGCCGGTAATCGTGCTCAAGAACGCCTGTTTTTGGTACTGTTTGTACAAGGCCGCATACCGTGCATCGGGACTATCTTCACCATCGGTAATAACCGCCCGAGGGTTTAGGATAATTTCCGCATATCGGGAGCCTGCGTGGTTTTGAACAATATCGTCCCGCATACCGGCCAATAATGGGCTGCCCTCCTCCTCATAAATTTTGTATAGGTTGTATTTTGAGGGAAGGATCAATCGTTCTTCGGGGTCGTTTTCCAGCACGTTTTCCAACTTCCCGGCCGCCAATAGGTTTTCCTTAAACTTTTCCTTATAAATCAGACCCAACTGATAGTTCGCAAAATTACGTTCTTTGGAAAGGCTGTCGATTACCGATGGTTCCGTAGGGATACGGTCGGTGTAGAATGCAACGGAATAGCGCTCTTCATCGGAAGGGTCGGTGGCAAGGCTGTCGGTTTGGGCAACTGCCTCCCCGGTAGCTTCGGAAGGCAAGGTTCTTGCCTTGTTGCTCCAACGCCAATCGTCCTCAAGGGCACGGTCGCCCCATTTTTGTTTAAAATCGGTTTGTCCGTAACCCAAACTGGTTACGTTATAAAAATAAAATTTTCCCTTGTTTTCCTTTCCGCCCTTAGTTTCGCCAAATGCCACAAACCCGGCCGTTTTCATGGCTTCTTCTTTTTTGGCAGCGGCTTCGGCCTCCCTTTTTAGTTCGGCAATATAATCGGAAAAGTAGGCCTCCCTATCTTCGGGCGACATGTTGTACAGGTTTAATACGCTATCCGTGTATTGTACGATATCTTCATAGGCAATCACATCCTCTAGATTATCGAGTTTCTTTTTTGTGGCCCTGAACTTTTTGGTGTTTTCGGGTAGGTTGGTCAGTACACTATCGTAATATGCACCAGCGATCTTGTATTCATTTTCATCAAAATTATACTCTGCTAAATTTTCATAATTAAGGGCGTTCAGCTTGGGTTCGTTCTGTGTGGCCAGTAACGACTTGTTAAAATAGAGCAGGGCAAGGCTATCGGACTCTCCTTGCAGATGGAATTCGGCAATTTGACGGAAGATCCGGTCGAGAAAGGGCCGGTTTTCCCGATTTTCCTCAAGGTCCGTCAAATGTTCGAACACCTCCAGTTTGTTGGCATCGGTAATTTCGGTGTTCCGAATTTTCTGTATCTCGGCATTGATCATGTATACCCGAGGCGATTTTCTGTTCAGATCGATAACCTTATCGAACGCATAGTTGGCACTATCCTTAAATTGGAGCCTGTTGTACAGTTGTCCGATAATATAGTAGTACCGTCCTTTTTCCGGTTTATTTTTGGTGTAGTAGGATGCAATTTTGAGTTGTTGCACCGCGGTGTCCAATACCTTTAAATTAATGTAGGCCTGTGCCATCATGGCCCGGGCATCGGCATACTCTTGGTCCTCCAGTTTTTCATACTTGAGCAGCCGTTTCAGATTTTTAAGGGCCAGTTCCTCGTTTTCCAACCTGATATTGACCTTCTCTCGCCAAATATGGGCCTCGTTGAGCTTATCGCTGTAGTTGTACTTTTTAATGATGTAGTTGAACGCCTCCAATGCGGGAATGTACCGTTGGTCAAAGTACCGTGCCTGTCCTAAAAGCAGAAAGGCCTCATCGGTCTGCGGATTGCGCTCCAAGTCCTTAATGTCCATACTATGTTTTTGTATGGCCTTGGTCGCCTTCTCTTCGGCAATAACAAAGTTGGGGTTGTTGTCTTCGGAATCAAGCTTGATATCCTCGGTTACCTGCAGGCGTTCTATGGGCAACAATTCCCAATAATCGTCCTTGTAATTGGCATTCAATTCCTTTTGCCCTTCTTCAAAGGCGATATTACCATTGTACAATACGTTGTACTTGGTGTTTAGGGCGTGGAAATTACGGTTTAAAAAAGCGTCCTTTTTGGTCGAGCAGGCACTAAAGGCCAAACCCGAAAAAACTGCCCCGAGAATAAATTTGTTTAGAAGCTTCAAAATTGTGTGTATGCGTACGTACTACCTTAACTGAAAATCAACCGCAATATTATGCAGTTGGTCGATAAAAATAGTAAAACAGGGGCTATCAGCGTCTTAAAATATAAAAACTTTACGTGCCGGCGGTGGTATTGTGTTGAAACGCGGGGAAAAGACGGCTACGCTTTTGGAAGAAAGATGAAGGACCGCTGCGCTCATGGAAGAAAGACGAGGGACCGCTGCGCGGAAAGACGTATGTTAGTGGTTAGTGGTTAGTGGTTAGTGGTTAGTGGTTAGTGGTTAGTGGTTAGTGGTTAGTGGTTAGTGGTTAGTG
>NZ_JBNGOP010000024.1:0-85387 GCF_050589625.1 Maribacter sp. 2-571
ACCGTAGTGAACGTCAACGTGGTGAAACAGTGCGACCCCGAGGACATCCTGATCAGCCCCGAATGGAGGATAGGATCAGGGGCCTATGAAAGCGCGAATCCCGGAGAGGACGTTCAAATTACCGCGACCGAAGGTCAAGAAGTTCGATTGAGCATTTTACCAAATAACGTGGGTGGCGCAGGTAGCGAACAACTCAGCTTCAATGTCACCTTACCAAGAGGAGGGTTCGTAGACGATTTAACGGGTGATTATGTATTGGAAGCCGTCAGTTTACTGGATGCGGGCGCCTATGTGATGACCTCCGTAGAAGGATGTTCCGTAATCATTACATTGGAAGTGGAAGAAATCGATTGTAGCGACATCAAAGCGGAATGGTCATTGAACGGAGGTGGTTCGTACAGCAGCGCACCCGATGCCGAACCAGTTACCGTAGAGGCTTTTACGGGCGACAATATAAGAATCAGCATGCTTCCTAATGGAATCGACTACACCGTAACCTATGGAGGTGATCCCGTATACACCGGAAACACGGATTTTGTTTTAGGAATTGCTGAAATTGCGGATAGTGGCGCCTATACTATCACGACTCAGCAAGGGTGTTCGACCACTTTGAACTTAAATGTGACCCAATTCGATTGTACAGCCGACACGATTCGGGCAGAGTGGTCGTTAGACGGTGGAGGCTCCTACGAGAGCGCTCCGGACGATGGCAATATTACAGTAGCGGCCAATACGGGTGATAATGTTCGATTGAGCATGCTACCCAATGGTGTTGAATTTACCGTGACTTATGAGGGCGGAATTGTTTATGATGGATCTCAAGATTATATTTTGGGTGTCGTCGATCCGACCAATAGCGGAGACTACATTATCGATTCGGACCAGGGCTGTACCACCACCCTTACCCTAAACGTGACCGACATTATATGTGACTCGGATGCGATAAGAGCGGAATGGCGCCTTAACGGTACTTATTTTAGTGCTCCCGACGAACAGCCTATTACGGTTCCCGCACTCTTTGGAGACGCCTTTGAAATCAGTATGTTGCCGAACAATACGACCTATACCATTACCTACGATGGAGATGAAGTATACAACGGGCAGCTCGATTATGACCTTGGAAACCTTAATAGCGAAGATAGCGGCGAGTACACGATTACTACAGTGAATGGCTGTAGTACCATATTAACGTTGGAAGTCACCTGCCCTAGCGGACCGTTTACCCCGGAATATACCGTTGATGGCGTAGCGAACAGCGGAGAAGAAATTCTTACGGTAGACGCTGGAAGCACCGTTTCCCTTAGCACGGTCGAAAAAAATGTGCCTTATACGATAACACGCCCTGATGGAAGCGTCGCAACGGGAGATTTGGACCTTGGTGCCGTAACCACCGATGCGTCCGGGGCATACATTTTTACATCATCCGAAGGGTGTACCGCTTCCTTGAGTATAATTGTAATCAGTCCGTGTGTTCCCGGAACCTTTAATCCTAGAATTACAATAGACGGTGAATTACGTACAGAGGCCGTTGCCTATACAGTTGATTTAGGATCGAGCATTGATTTAAGCGTGCTACAAAACGATCAGGAATATACCATTACTCTACCGGACGGTAACGTTGTGAACGAAGATTATGAAATCGAATCGGCAACATTTGACGATAGCGGGCGCTATGTTTTTACATCCAGTTCAAATTCCTGTACGGCCATTTTGGATATCGAGGTAGTAGATCCGTGTACACCAGACCGCTTTACCCCGCAATACATTGTCGATGGCGTATCCGGAACCGAGGAAACCACAATTGAGGTAAACCAAGGTGGTTCCGTAACCCTATTGCTTGTTCAGCAAGATGTCGATTACACCATAACCGCACCGGACGATACTACCGTAAATAACACCCTTTTAGAGTTGGATGATATTACACCCGAACAATCGGGCAATTATGTATTTACTTCGCCAAAGGGTTGCGAACGAGTTATTTCGATAATCGTTTTACCGGTGGCAAACTGTTCCGACGAGGATTTTTCCGTTGTATTCAGCATCAATGGTACTGCCGGCTCGGGAGAGACGGGAATTACCGTGGACCAAGGAAGCGCCATTGTATTGGATATCGTTCAGGATATCCCTTTCACCATTACGGCGCCGGACGGGACCAATACGGAGGGAAGACAAGAGTTGGGGGCCATAACCTTGGAACAGGCCGGAAATTATGTCTTCTCTTCCGAATCAGGTTGTTCCGCCCAATTCTCCATAAATGTAGCCCCCTTGGCGCCGGTAGACCCCGAAGCCAAACTTGAAGATGTGAGGCTTTTTCCAAACCCTACTACGGACGGCGTCCTATCCATTGGATTGGAAAACTATATGAACGAAAGACTTTTCATCACGTTCTATGACATCTATGGAAAGTTTGTTTTTCGCGAGGTAGTTCCTGAAAACCATCAGACGGTGGTTACGATGGATCTTTATGACCTTAGTGTCGGAACCTACATCGTAGAGATAAGAAGAACGGCAGAAGACGAGAATACCTTAAAAAAGGTCATCAAAAGAAGATAACTAGTATACCACCAAAAGAAAAGACCCTGTTTAGAAAGCTATTCAGGGTTTTTTCATTTTTAAGAATATTGTTCTGATATTTGATAGAAATTTGAGCATTTTGAAGATACTCGTTACCGGTGCCGCCGGATTTATTGGATTTCATGTTTGCAAAAGCGTTTTGAAGTTAGGGCACCAAGTAGTGGGCCTGGACAACATTAACGATTATTACGACCCAAATTTGAAATATGCACGGTTGAAAGAACTTGGTATACCAAAGGACGATGCCATGCGTATGGACCAAAAGACCCAAAGCATTACTTATCAGGGTTTTATATTCATACGGAGCAACTTGGAAAATAGAGTAGAATTGCCACTGCTTTTCAAAGAAGAAGGATTCGATGTGGTCTGTAATTTGGCCGCCCAAGCAGGGGTGCGCTATAGTCTAGAACATCCCGAAACGTATATCGATTCGAACATCGTCGGTTTTCTGAACGTACTGGAATGCTGTAGAAACCACTCCGTAAAACATTTGGTGTATGCCAGCAGCTCCAGCGTTTATGGTCTAAACGAAAAAGTACCTTTTAGCACCACCGACCGCACGGACCGGCCGGTTAGTTTGTACGCGGCTTCAAAGAAAACGAATGAACTGATGGCCCATACCTACTCCCATTTGTTTCAATTACCGACTACCGGACTTCGCTTTTTTACGGTATATGGCCCTTGGGGAAGACCGGATATGGCCCTATTCCTGTTCACCAAGGCAATTCATGAGGGCAATCCCATAAAGGTCTTTAATAATGGGGAGCTGGCCCGGGATTTCACCTATATTGATGATATCGTAGAAGGAGTGGTACGTGTTATTAGCAAGAAAAAAGACGCTGGTATTGTCAAAAATTGTGCAAGAGTATATAACATCGGCAATAACAATTCGGTAAAATTAATGGATTTTATTCAAGCCATAGAAACGCAGCTAGGAAAAAGCGCTGAAAAAGAATTTTTACCGATGCAGCCCGGAGATGTTTCACAGACTTGGGCAGATGTCAGCGGATTGATCGACGACTATGGCTATCGGCCGAACACCCCTCTGGTCGATGGGGTCGAGCAATTTGTAAAATGGTATTTAAACCATTACGGTGGCATACAAAACGGTTAAAACCGCTACATAGGATACTGCCCAACAAAACGGGGTTCCCCATTCAACCGATTTATATACATCTAAAATGGAATCGATAGTGAGTTTAATATGTTTTTCCGACCTTTGCGGTCTCAAATTTCGATCGAATGGATCTGACCGACCTTAAGTTCAATGCCAAATTTACCGTTCTCGTTACCGGTGGAGCCGGCTTTATTGGTTCCAATCTCTGTGAAGCCCTGATCAAAAACGGCAATACGGTGATTTGCCTCGATAACTTCGCCACTGGAAAAAAGGCGAATTTGGATGCTATAATAGATCATTCGAATTTCAATTTCGTAGAAGGCGACATTCGAGACCTGGCCGTTTGCAAACAGGCCTGTAAAAATGTGGACTATGTACTGCACCAAGCAGCCCTAGGTTCCGTTCCAAGATCCATTAACGACCCGATAACCAGCAATGAAGTAAATATTTCCGGCTTTTTGAATATGCTGGTAGCGGCGAGGGACACAGGTGTAAAAAGATTTGTTTATGCGGCAAGTTCCTCTACATATGGTGATTCCGTAAAAATGCCCAAAGTTGAGGACAACATTGGCAAACCGCTTTCACCCTATGCGATAACCAAATATGTAAACGAACTGTATGCCGGAATTTTTAGCAGCACCTATGGCTTGGAGACCATAGGCCTGCGATACTTTAACGTCTTTGGGAGAAAACAAGATCCAAACGGGGCGTATGCCGCGGTAATCCCGAAATTCGTCATTCAATTGATGCGACACGAAAAACCGATCATTAACGGAGACGGTAGTTATTCGCGGGACTTCACTTATATCGACAATGTAGTTCAAATGAACGTACGGGCCATGATGGCGGAAGACAATGAAGCGATCAATACCGTATACAACGTTGCGTACGGAGAACGTACGACCTTAAATGAGTTGATGGACCTTTTAAAAGAGTTTTTAGGGGAATTAGACCCCGAAATCAGCAAATTAAACCCTGAATATGGTCCAAATAGACAAGGAGATGTACCCCACTCGTTAGCTTCTATAGAAAAGGCAAAACAACGGTTGGGATACTCCCCTAATTTTGATATTCGAAAAGGACTTAAAAATGCCGTTACCTGGTATTGGCAAAATTTAAAAATAGACTAAAGATGAATTTAACTGTAATAGGAACAGGTTATGTCGGTTTGGTAAGTGGCACTTGTTTTGCCGAAATGGGCAACACGGTCACCTGCATCGATGTTGACACCAAAAAAATCGAAAACCTAAAGTCAGGTATCATTCCTATATATGAACCCGGGCTAGAGCCTATGGTAAAACGGAACATTGGCACCAAAACCTTGCGTTTTAGCACCGACTTGTCGCAAAACCTGGAAAAGTGCGATATTGCTTTTATAGCAGTGGGCACTCCAATGGGCGACGACGGTTCCGCAGATTTAAAATACGTGCTTCAGGTAGCCAAAGAAATCGGGGAACATATGAGCCATTACCTGGTCATCGTGGACAAATCCACAGTACCTGTAGGAACTGCGGACAAAGTTCGTAAAACGGTACAGGATGAGTTGGACAAGCGCGGTCTGCAAATCGATTTTGATGTGGTATCCAATCCGGAGTTTTTAAAGGAGGGCGATGCGATCAACGATTTTATGAAACCCGACCGTGTGGTAATCGGCTCGGACAATGAAGAAGCATCTGAAAAAATGAGGGCATTGTACGCTCCGTTTTTCAGAAGTAGCATGGATAGGCTTATCACTATGGACGTTCGCTCTGCGGAAATGACCAAATACGTAGCCAACGCCATGTTGGCCACCAAAATTTCGTTTATGAACGAAATTGCCAACATTTGCGAATTGGTAGGTGCCGACGTAAACAAAGTACGGATCGGTATCGGATCCGATAGTAGGATTGGATACAGTTTCATTTATCCCGGAAGTGGTTATGGAGGGTCGTGTTTTCCAAAAGATGTAAAAGCACTTAAAAAAACTGCCCAAGAACATGGTTACACCGCACAACTGATCAATTCCGTAGAAGAAGTCAATAACCGTCAAAAATTTGTGATCGCAAATAAAGTGGTCAAACGATTTGGGGAAGACCTCAAAGGAAAAACATTCGCTATTTGGGGCCTAGCGTTTAAACCGGAGACCGACGATATGCGAGAAGCACCTGCAATATACATCATTAAGGAATTGGTGAAACGTGGGGCCAATGTTCATGCGTACGACCCAAAGGCCATGGAGGAGGCACAGCACTTTTACCTAAAAGAAGAAAAGAACATCACGTATTTTAATTCCAAATACGAGACCCTACCGGGAGCTGATGCCATGCTTTTGCTTACCGAATGGAAGGAATTTCGTTCCCCCGACTTTGAAGAGTTAAAACTTCAACTAAAACAACCGGTGATTTTTGATGGAAGAAACCAGTACAACCATGAGCGCATGGTCAAGCAAGGGTTCGAATATTTTCAAATCGGAAAAGCCTAAATATCACTATACCACTCTAAAGCTCTTCATATGTCAACAATTAAAATAGGGATAATCGGATTAGGATACGTTGGACTTCCCTTGGCCCGCCTTTTCGCCACAAAATATCCCGTAGTGGGTTTTGATATCAATACCGAAAGGGTAAACGAACTTATGCAGGGTATCGACAGTACCTTGGAGGTCGACAATGAAGAACTTAATGCTGTACTATCAAAATCCCCGAATATGGAAACAGGACTATACTGTTCCGATTCCGTTTCCCATTTGGCGGATTGCAACTACTATATTATTACGGTACCCACGCCTGTAGACCCTACGAAGAGACCTATCTTGACGCCCTTGTACAAGGCCAGCGAAACTGTTGGCAAAGTCCTAAAACAAGGAGACATCGTTGTTTACGAGTCAACGGTATACCCTGGGGTGACGGAGGAAGAATGCGTCCCGATTTTGGAGAAAATAAGCGGTCTTCGCTTCAATGAAGGTTTTTTTGCGGGCTATTCTCCGGAACGGATCAATCCCGGTGATAAGAAACATACAGTAGAAAAAATATTAAAGGTAACCTCGGGGTCCACTCCCGAAGTTGGAAAAAAAGTAGACGAATTATACGGTTCGGTCATTACGGCCGGTACGTATTTGGCCACTTCCATAAAAGTCGCCGAAGCGGCCAAGGTTATCGAAAACTCCCAACGGGATATCAATATTGCCTTTGTAAACGAATTGGCGAAAATTTTCAATCTTATGGACATTGACACCCATGAGGTGTTGGAAGCCGCGGGAACCAAATGGAACTTCCTCCCCTTTAAACCTGGTTTGGTCGGAGGACACTGTATTGGAGTAGATCCTTACTATTTGGCACAAAAGGCACAGCAATATGGCTATCATCCAGAAATTATTCTCGCCGGCCGACGGATGAACGACGGCATGGGGTCCTATGTAGCTTCGGAAATTGTGAAGTTAATGGTTCAAAAAGATATCAAAATAAAAGGTGCCCGTATTTTGGTTTTGGGAATAACATTTAAGGAAAACTGCCCGGATGTGCGGAATACCGGTGCTGTTTCCGTGATAGAACACTTAAAAAGTTACGGTGCCGACCTTAGTATCTTCGATCCTTGGGCCGATCCTGCCGAAGTTTTACGCGAATACAACCTTGACACTGTTCAACATCTGGATAAGGAGGGTCAACCTAAATTTGATGCCGTAGTACTTACCGTATCGCACAAAGAGTTTTTAACGGTAGATTGGTCCGATTACTTGAATTCGAACAGCATTGTTTACGATGTAAAGGGCATATTGCAAAATACCGATGGTAGGTTATAGCGGTCCATTGCTTTTACTTCGACCGTAAGGTTAAGGTACTTTTAAGTAAATAATGGTCCCTTAGGTTATGTTCTTTTTACTTACAGCAGTCGATTACGCAATTTCTCAGCGAACCGACCGTGGCCTCGCATCAAATCAATAGATAGGTATAGCCTTCTTCACACAAACTCGGTCCATTTTAAAAGAGACGTTTTTTAAAAAAATGCCGTAGTGGCCAGAGACCTCCGTCCCTATCGGTCTTAATTCATTGGGCACAACCCTTTTAGATAGCGCTTTTTTCTTAACAAATGCCCAATTTTCCTGAAATTTGTTAAAAAAAAGTGCATTTCATCGAATTAATTGGTAGTTCATCATCCATAGCTACGAAAACTGACGTAATTTGGGGGTAAGATTTGTGATGCAGTTTGTCGAAAACCTGCTAACCATTCGTCGAAAAAATTTTTTTTGGAACAAAACTTTAAAAAATAAATTGGATTTTTGTTTTCCCGAATCTTATCAGAAATTAAATTAAACGTATTTAAACCTACTCCTAACTATGGTCCCCACCACTCCCAATGTCAACAAGTTGACAGCAAGTATTTTTGTGTTTTCACTACTCATTTCCTGTAGTAAAGATTCCGATCTTTTAGAAGATTACAGTGTTAGCGACATCCCCGAAATCATTGAAAATGGCAAGTATGTAAAGGATGATGTTTTCAACATTAACGGCAATGAAAGCGTTATACTAGATGTACTTTCCAATGACAATTTCCCCGATGCCGAAAAGGTAAACATTATAAAAATATCGAATCCATCCCTTGGTATCGTTGAGATACAGGAAGATAAAACCATTTTGTACACCCCGGTAGCCTCTACTACAGAAGAAACCGACACCAATGAAAATGAGTCGGATAGCAGTAACGATTCCAGTGACACTACCGAAGATGAAACTACCGAAACGGAAGAAACCGAAAATTCAGGAACGGATAACCAGAATGGCACCGATACAGCGGAAGCCAGCGAATCCGATACGTTCGACTACACTGCCGAAACAGAAAACGAAGACGGCACCAAAACCACAGAACAAGGGACGGTAACCGTAGAATATACGGACGAAGAGGAAGAGGAAACGCAAGAAGAAGAGGAAACTCAAGAAGAGGAGACGGCGGGTTATGATCCGGGACCCATCCCAGAACAGGTATTGTACTGGAAGCAACGGTTTGATGATGGGTGGAGTTATTATTCCGACGAAATCACAAGGCTTACCAATAGTAAAAATAAGAATCAGGAGTATTACTATTTAGGATATTATATAGATGGCCTAACAAGCCTTTGGCAAGCGACCGGGGACAATGCGTATTTGGATACCGTAATCGGCATTGTTGACAAAACCATGAACGACGCCGTTTCGGTCAGCGGGGGATATAAAGGATGGCCTTCAGCCTCAGGACAACAGATTCCCTTATGGGATAGTTTCTATTGGAGATTCGTGGCCACACTTACCCGTATAATGCACCAATCGCCTAGTTTACGCTCCGATCAAAAATATCAGAACGCCTATCAACGCCTTTTGAACTTTTCCGAACGAAACATCTGGGATCGTTATGCCGAAAATGAAAAAGATTACATCTACCGGATCAACACCCACATGGCATCACATTGGGCCCGCATCGCCATGGAACTGTATGTAATCACAGGTAAGGCAAAATATAAAAAAGTCTTTGACGAAATTTCCTTTGGCCCCAATCCTTATCGCGAGTCCGACCTAAGGAACCAACTGAAGTTCAACCCAAGCGTACCTACCGCATATGTGTGGAACATGAATTGGGACGACACAGGCATTCAAGACACTTCCCATGGAGGTTCAGTGGTCAGTTTCTGGGTTGCCGCAGAGGAAAACAACATGTACTGGAACAGAAGCGATATCAATGCCCTTGTATCAACGTTCAACAACGTGATATGTACAGGAGAACTCGTAGATGCTAGAGAGTTTGTTAACGGAACCGGTAAACTCAACCCTGCTCAGACCTATTTGAACGAGTGGTTACATCTAGGAAGGTATAATAGGGAAATACAGGATAAAGTTTTCGATCACTATAGCAATAGAAACAACTTGGGCTATGTGGGACTACAACCTGCCGGTATTGCCGCACTAAATGAAAGAGTATTGACCAATGGCCGTCCCGCCTATCCAGAAATCTGGTAAGGCCCTCATGGCTAAGACAATCAAAAAACCTCGATGGACCTAACCATCGGGGTTTTTTGTTTACATTTGCGTACTTAAATTTTTCGTTTGACAATAACCAAAAATAGTGCCCACTTAAGACTCCAAAACCGTTTGTAGTTCAACATATCTTCCCCTATTTAAAAAATATAGCTCAAAACCTAAAAACAATGTCTGCCCTATTCCGACGTTCTTTTAACCATTCCTTTTTTTGGAAAACCGATAACGTCTAAGCAGAAGCACGCCACCGAAGAATAACGGTTCAAGTAAAAAAAACTCGATGAAGCATTTTGCGGTCCTTTATACCTGTTACAATCGCAAGGAAAAAACCTTGGCCTCTTTAAAAAGTTTATACGACGTTGCCCAACGGACGACTCCTACCCTTTCGTTCAAAGTATACTTGACGGACGATGGCTCTACGGACGGTACCGCCGAGGCCGTTTCGTTACAGTTTCCCGAAGTACAGATCATAGAGGGAGATGGCACCCTTTTCTGGGCGGAGGGTATGCGCAAATCATGGAAAGCCGCACTGGACCAAGATTATGAGGCCTTTTTACTACTGAACGATGATGTGGAACTTTATGAAAACCTGTTCGACCAACTTCTAAAAACACATAAGTATGCTGTTGACCACTTGGGAAAATCAGGCATTTACATTGGTGCCACCGAAGATCGGTTTACCAAAAAACTGACCTACAGCGGCTCGATACTATTGAACCGCTTTCTGTATACCGCCAAAAGGCTAGAACCGAATGGAAAGGTGCAAAGGTGTGATATGGCCAACGCCAATATTATGATGGTTACTAAAGAAGCGGTAGCGCAAATCGGAATTTTATCGGAAGGGTATAGCCATGGTATGGCCGATTATGACTACAGCCTTATGGCCAATCGTAGTAATATACCGGTGCTAATCGCCCCAGCCTACTGCGGACATTGCCTCAATGACCACACCGACCATTATGAAGGTTTTGCCGAAAAGAGCTTTAAAGAACGTAAAAATCACCTTTACAAACCAAATGGGTTGGCATTGGGTTCCTATAAAAAATACATGTGGAAGTTTTTTCCGTTCCGCTATCCTTTCGTTGTTTTTTTTGGTTGGCTAAAACTCTATTTCCCCAAGCTATATTTGAATTTTTTTCGCAACCGTTAAGGAATCGATCATATGAAATGTTTGCATATCTGTAATGATTTTTCCCTGACCAAAGTGCATAAAAACCTCTATAGCAATTTCGATGCCGAGGGAATGACCCAAATCGTTTACAATCCCGTTCGGGATACCACCCCTATTGGTAACAATACCATCGATTTTACCGACAAGGAATCGGAAATAGTATATTCAAAAAAAATAAAGAAATACCACAAAGTGTTCTTTCGGAACAAGATGAACTATCTTTTTCGGGACCTCAAAAAAAAGGTCGAACTTAACACTGTTCAGCTAGTTCATGCAACGACCTTCTTTACCGATGGCGCATTGGCCCTTAAAGTACATCAAGAGTTCGGCACACCTTTTATAGTAGCCGTTCGCGGTACCGATATTTCGGTTTTTCTTCGTTTGAGACCCGATTTACGGGGTTTGGCCTTTAAAATTATCAAAAAAGCCGCCAAGATAATATTCATCAGCAATTCACTGCGTACGGCCTTTGCGGAACATCGGTTATTGGCCTCCAAAAAAAATGAAATCCTAGAAAAAAGTGTACTGATTTATAACGGCATAGACGATTTTTGGTTGGATAACAGAAATGCTTCCAAAAGGGTTGCTCCCAACTGCATACTGTATGTAGGTAGGTTTATCCCCACCAAGAATATTCAAAACCTTATTGCCGCTATTGGGGTCTTGCGGGACGAAGGGCAAGATCTGTTTTTGAATCTAGTCGGTGCCGGAGGTGAAGAAGAGTCGATTATCAAACAAAAATCAAAAGAAAACGCAAATTTCGTCCAATATATGGGTGCTGTTCGCGATAAGGAAAAATTACGAGAGGTGTATGGTAACAATGCAATTTTTGCCATGCCTTCCTCGGCAGAAACCTTTGGGTTGGTGTACATTGAGGCCTTATCGCAAGGACTGCCCATTCTGTATAACGAAGCACAGGGAGTCGATGGAGTGTTTCCGGACGGCAGCGTTGGGGAAAAATGTGATGGTACCGATTTGGACAGTGTGATCGCCGCATTAAGAAAGATTATCGTGAACTATCACATTTATGGCATGGAAAATATTAATTTTGACCAGTTTTATTGGTCTAAAATCGCCAAGAAATACATACAGCTCTACGAAAAGGTACTCTAAATGCGTAAACTCTATTTTTTGTTGAAACATATATTGCGGTATCCAAAAGATATGCTCAAAAATAACCGTGTACACCATACTGCGCGTATTGGATCGAACACCTTGGTTTCGAACACCACAGTGGGCATGGGAACCTATATTGCCGTCAATACCGTAATGAACATGTGCGAAATAGGCAATTACTGCTCCATCGCTGCCGCGGTCCAAATCGGAGGTATGGAACACTCCCATTGGTGGTTGAGTACCAGTCCCAGATTGACCGAAAAACAGGGAAGCACCGCCATTACAAAAATAGGGAACGATGTATGGATCGGTGCCGGTGCCATTATCAAACGGGGAGTAACCATAGGGGACGGTGCCGTTATTGGCGCAGCATCCTTCGTAAACACCGATGTACCGGAAAACACGATCTATTTTGGAAGTCCTGCCAAATTTTACAAAAAAAGGCTCGATCCGACCATTTTTGAAGCGATCAAAGAATCAGGCTATTGGACAATGAACGAATCAAATGCCCGTTTAAAACTGGCGGAACTGGACGCTAAATACTTTTCGAATTGAAGATACTCTATATACATCAATATTTTAGGACCCCTTATGAACCGGGAGGTACCCGATCGTATTGGATAAGCCGGGAGCTTATGAAAAACGGGCATGAAATTACCATGCTCACCACTACCGATAAGGTAATGGAACGGCCCATACAGCGTACGGTAGTCGATGGAATAAACGTTATTTACATCAATATCCCCTATGAAAACGATATGGGTATTTTTAAAAGGCTCCTTTCGTTTCTTCGTTTTATGTTCAAATCGCTTCGCCTTGCTTGGAAAGAGAAGGATGTCGATATGGTTTTGGCCACCTCTACTCCACTTACCGTAGGTTTTCCCGCATTGGTGTTGAAACGGATGAAAAAAATACCCTTTGTATTCGAGGTCAGAGATCTTTGGCCAGAAGTACCGATACAAATGGGTGCCCTGAAAAATGGGATTATCATCGGTATCGCCAAGTGGTTCGAAAGAAGAATTTATAAGAAAGCTACACGGATCGTAGCCTTAAGCCCTGGCATGGAGGCCGGCGTGCTACAGGAAGGTATTGATCCGAAATTGGTTTCCATGATTCCCAACATGTCCAAAATTGACGCGTTTTGGCCCCGTGAAAACGATACGGAGCTATTGCTTGAAATGGGTTTGAAAGAGGACTCTTTTAAGGTCATCTACTTTGGCGCGATGGGACTGGCCAATGCCATGAACTATGTTATGGACGGCATAACACTGTTAAAGGACCGTGAAAACATAGAGTTCCTTTTTTTGGGCCACGGCGCCATGGAAAAAATGCTCAAGGCGAAAACGGCGGAACTAGGCTTAAAAAATGTACACTTTTTTGGAAATGTACGTATGGAAAAACTATCCAAGATCACCAATTTCTGTAATGTGTCCTTGGTTACCTTTTCCGACCTCCCAATTTTGGCCACCAATTCACCCAACAAACTGTTCGATTCCCTTTCGGCAGGAAAAGCGTTGATCGTAAACTCTCCGGGTTGGACCAAAGATCTTGTAGAAACCTATGAATGTGGTGTTTTTGTTGACCCGAAAAAGCCCTCTGAATTTTCCGAAAAAATTATTTGGCTCATGGAAAACCCGGAAACCGTCGCTCGCATGGGTGAAAATTCAAGAAAATTAGCGGAAACAAAGTACGATAAATCCATCCTTTGCAAACAATTTGCAACGGTAATCGCAGCGGCCGAAAAAGAAATCAAAAGTAAAAAAGCCTGATAAAACGGATATTTTTAAAGTTCAACGGACCTGGCACGGCATCATCCTTGTCTTTACGTAAAAAATTAAGAACTTTACCGTTGTAAGTTCGATAGAACAAGTAAAACAGCTCCCCTGTAAATCAACGAAATTGAATCGTTTACATGAAAATCGTATTGTTACTCAGTAGAATTGAACAAACGGGCGTCACCACACATACCATCGACCTTGCGGAGGGGCTTGTTAAAAAAGGGCATCAGGTGCGTTTGATTACCGGGGGTAAAATTGAAGGCGCGTCGAACAGAGTGGATGATTTTCATCAGGCCTTTGTGGATTTGGGTGTCGAAATTAAAGAGTTCAAGACCCCTAAGGGAAGCTTAGTACGCAAAGGCGTGGATGCCGTTGCATCGGTAATCGAAATTATGCGGGACATTCGGGCCTATCAACCGAATGTCATTCATTCACAATCGCCTTATATGACCTTTATACCTTGGTTTATGAGGCTAAAATTCACCACCACCATACATATACTGTATTTGAAAAAAAACTTCAAGTATAAGAACCCGAATCATATGATTGCCATCAGTCAGGAGTCCTACCAGTTCGCAAAGGAGGTATTCGGTATGCCGGAGAAGCATACCAGTCTGATACATCATGGGGTTTCGGAACGGTTTTCAAAACCGATAAACAACACGGACAAGGCGATGCTTTCGGATCGCTTGGGTATTCCAAAAGGAAACCTTGTTATTGGCTTTGTAGGGAGCATTTCCCTGCGCAAAGGGAGCGATATTATGATAAAAGCGCTACAGGGCCTTAACGACAGCGCAAAATCTAAGATCAGTTTTGTTTTTTTAGGTGGTACCGCGGGTAGTGACGAACATACTTGGCTGAAAGACCTGATCGAAAAAGCGGAAATTGAAAATATGGTACATATGGTACCCTTTGAAGACCCAAAACCATTTTACGACCTTTTTGATGTTTTTGTGCTCCCCTCAAGAATGGAATCCTTTCCTTTGGCTACCATTGAAGCGATGATGTCGGAATGCTGTCCGGTAAGAAGTAATGTAGAAGGGGCCTATGAGCAAATTGAGCATAAAGTTAACGGTATGTTGTTCGAGACCGAAAACGTTCAAGGTCTTACCGAAACATTGGAAACCTTGATTTTTGACGATACCCTTAGGATGACCTTGGCAAAAAATGCAAAGGAAAAAGCATTACAGGAATTCACCATTCCCGCAATGACCGAAAAGACTTTAAAAGTCTACGACAAAATTAAAATGAACTAGTATCGGCCATGTACACTAAAGTAGTAAAACCGCTTTTAGACTTTTTTGTTGCCCTGTTGGCACTAAGTTTGCTATCGCCCATTGTCATCACGGTGACCTTAATTTTGCTGTATTCCAACAATGGAAAACCGTTCTTTTTTCAGTTGCGCCCGGGAAAAAACGAGAAAATCTTCAAAATTATCAAGTTCAAGACCATGAACGATCGTAAAGATCCGGACGGTAATCTCCTTCCCGATTTCGAAAGAATGACTACTATAGGAAAATGGATCCGTAACAGTTCTTTGGACGAGCTGCCCCAGTTGTTGAACGTTTTAAAAGGAGATATGTCCATCGTAGGCCCTAGGCCCCTTTTGGTTGCCTACCTTACCCGATACAATCGGGAACAAGCCCAAAGACATCTGGTAAAACCGGGGATTACCGGCTGGGCCCAGGTGAACGGAAGAAATGCGATCAGCTGGGAGGAGAAATTTGCACACGACATCTGGTATGTTAAAAACATCGGTTTTGTGACCGATTTTCGCATTTTATTGAAGACGGTGCATAAAGTATTTATTTCAGAAGGCGTTTCCGCAAATGAGACGGTAACCATGGAAATGTTTATGGGTACGGAGCGTAAAATAGATAGCCCTGATTAAATTTTAATGAGGGTACGCCCCATTATTTTTCTTTTTCTAAACACTTGGCAAGGCCGATAGAACGGAGAAAGCGTAAAAGAAACCACAACAATTTGTAACCTTTGTATAGCTAACATGATATCCCTAATTACAGAAAAAGAGGAATGGCGCAACGCACTGAAAGCGATAGGCGGCTATGATTTTTATCATACGTACGATTACCACCACTTATCCAAAAATGCTGATGAAACCCCGCTTTTGGTAATGTATAAAGATGAACACCTACATCTGGTCATCCCTTTTTTAAAGCGTACGATAGCGGACGGACCATATGTTGACCTAACGTCCGTGTATGGCTACGCCGGTCCATTGCAGAAAGGTACGTTGGAGGATGCCGACCTTGGCCTGTTTCAAACCATGTTCAACAGCTGTCTTGCCGAATTGAAGGTCGTTTCGGTTTTTTCACGATTACATCCCTACCTTAACTACCAAGAACCGCTTTTAGCAGGACTTGGCCAGGTAATCACCCTTGGAAAAACGGTAAATATCGATTTGACAAAAAGTGTGGACGAACAGCGCACGCAGTATGGAAAAAGCACCAAAAACAGGACCAATAAATGCCGGAGGCTCTGCAAGGTCGTTAGCGCAACCACTACGGAGGACATCGATACCTTTATCGATATTTACTACGAGAACATGAAGCGTTTGTCGGCCGCGGAAAGTTACTTTTTTCCAAGAAAGTACTTCTTCGATTTTTTGGAGTGTTCCGATTTTGAGACGGATATCCTATTGGTAATCCATGAAGAGGACCAATTGGCCATTGCCGGCTCCATGTTCGTAAAAACGAACAGTATGGTACAATTCCATTTATCGGGAAGCAGAACGGAGTATTTGAACATTGCACCGGCCAACCTTTTTTTGGATGAGATGCGGTTAAAAGCGACCCAGGAAGGATATACCACCTTTAACTTGGGTGGCGGTCTCGGCAGCGAACAAGATTCCCTTTTTAACTTTAAAGCCTCTTTTTCCAAAGATTATCGTGATTTCAAAATTTGGAAGTACATTGTGAACAATTCGGTTTACGATACCCTGGTCGGAGAACGAAAACATTCCGATTTTTTTCCGGCCTACCGGGCAACCAGTTGATCGGTAACACGAAGTATCATGTGGTAAGAAAACCATAAATGAGCTCTGACACTACAAAAATAGCGATTGAAAACAAGCGAAAAGGGACAACTGATTGGCAGTTGAAAAACCCATCCTCAAGGCGTGAAATTGAAGGGTATGCCTCCTTGAGCAGTGTTACCGCAGGAGAAGAGATTCATTTTTTCGTACATACCGAAGCACCACAATACACCATTTCAATATATCGCATGGGCTGGTACGGTGGCCTTGGGGGGAGAACGGTCTACGGACCCATTACCCGCAAGGGAATCCAACAACAGATGCCAAGGGCGCATAGCGAAACGGGATTGATCGCTTGCCAATGGACCGACCCATATCGGCTAAAAATACCAAAAGAGTGGCTTACAGGGGTATATGTGGCGAAACTTCAGGAAGAAACGCAAAAGAAAGAAAGTTACATCATTTTTGTGGTAAAGGATATGAGCTGCGAAGCTACCATTTTGTTTCAACTACCGGTAAATACCTACCAGGCCTATAACTTTTGGGGCGGTAAATCCTTGTACGACTGGGGCAGTGGATCATGGGAAAAATGGGGGCAGCAAACCGGGAAAAGAGCGATCGAGGTCTCTTTTGACCGACCATATGCCGCCAATAATGACCCAAAAGCCGCTTATGGTGTAGGAGCTGGTGAATTCTTCACCAACATTCAACCGGTTACTTCACACTTTTACCCCATAAGCAGCGCGGCTTGGGATTACAACATGGTGCGCTGGCTTGAAAAAAACAACTATAACCTCTCCTACTGTACCAATCTGGATACGCATTCACATCCGGAATTACTATTGAAACAAACGCTTTTCATTGCACACGGCCACGACGAATATTGGTCGATGGAAATGAGGGAAAACCTAGAGCAAGCTCGGAATTCGGGAGTAAACTTGGCTTTCTTTGCCGGAAATACGGGTTTTTGGCAAATTCGATTGGCCTTTTCCGAAAAAGACAACAAAGAACCAAGAACTATCATTTGCTATAAGGATAGAACCGATCCCATTCAAGGAAAAAAACTAACTATCAATTTTCGGGAACCACCGGTAAACAAACCGGAATCGGCCTTGTTGGGCGTAGAACATAGTATCGATCCGGTGGACGGTGATATTGTTGTGACCCATCCGGAGCATTGGGCCTTTAAAGGAACCCATTTAAAAAAAGGAGACCGCATCAAAGGGGTGCTTGGCTATGAAGTGGATCATGTAACGGAACAATCCCCAAAAAATATTACAGTACTGGCCGATTCCATGGCAACAAATTTGTTATATAACAATTATGGTTACGCTATAAAGCAGCTATTACAAAAGATTTGTAGAAGACTGTATTTTCCTAGGGATTGGGTAGCTAAAAAAAGTGGAAGTTTTCTTATCCTTTTTTTAACCGGAGCGATCCTGTTCAATTTTTTGTTGTTCGCGGTTGCAGGAAAGACGTTATGGTCTTTGTTCGGAATACTTCAACTTTTGGGGGTATCCCTGTTTCTCTTTATACTTTGGAGAATGGTATTGCGACAAAACAGAAAAATAGTGACAACAAGTTATTCCCAAATGACCATTTACAGGACTCCATCGAACAGTACGGTGTTTGCGAACGGTACCATACAATGGAGTTGGGGCCTGGATGATTTTAATGCACCGCAACTAAGAAGCGCTAGAAAAAATAAAGTAGCGGAAATCATCACCCGAAATATCCTGGATACGCTGGGAACAAGAACCACACAAAAATAATAAACCCCCAATTCGGACAATACACTATCATGAAAAATACTATTTGCTGCATTTTCAATATTGGCAGCCACTACCGTGAACCCATCTATAAATTAATGGATGCCGCCCTACCTTGCGATTTTTACTTTGGAGACACTATTTTTGCACCCATAAAAAAAATGGATTATGCCAAACTTAGCGGGTATAAAAAAACGGTGAAAAACCGCAAAGTACTTGGCAACCGATTTATATGGCAGCATTCCATTTGGCGATTGCCATTTTCCCATTACGATCATTTTTTGATCAATAGCTCGCCATATTACCTATCGAGCTGGGCAACTTTGTTATTGGCCAAGTTGCTTGGTAAAAAAACCTACGGATGGGCCCATGGGCTAAAAGGAGGAGAAACGGAAAAGACCAAAAAACTCGCCAAAACTTTTTTTAAGCTATTCGACCATCTCTTTCTATATGGAGATCGATCCCGACAACTGATGATCAAAGAAGGGTTTGATGCAAAAAGGTTACACCTCATCTATAATTCCCTCGACTACGACGAACAATTAAAAGTGAGGAGTCAACTAAAGTACTCGGACATTTATAAAGACCACTTTAAAAATGACCTTCCGGTAGTGGTATACATTGGGCGCATCCAAAAATCCAAAAAATTACCGATGTTGGTGGAGGCGGTAAAAAAAATAAACACGCCCCAAAAAAGATGTAACCTAGTTTTCATTGGAAAAGAAACAGGAGACGATCCCGTTTCACAAATGGTTGACGAAATGGGCCTACAAGACAATATTTGGTTCTACGGGCCCAGTTATAAAGAATTGGAAATCGGAAACCTGATGTACAACGCTCATGTTTGTGTATCACCGGGTCCGGTGGGCCTTACTGCCGTCCATGCCGCAACCTATGGGACCCCTGTAATAACGAACGACCACTTTCCTTCACAAATGCCCGAACACGAAGTTATTGAAAACGGAGAAACCGGTGATTTTTATAAAAATGAGGACTTCGAAGATCTTTGCAAAACTATTGAGCACTGGATCGCCTTAGAAACAAGGGAACGGGATGAAGTACGAAAACGTTCCTATACGGTTATCGACAAAAAATATAATCCTCATGAACAGATAAAGACCATGCAACAAATAATTGGAAACTAATGTTTTCATGGTTTTTGAAAAAAAGAACAAGAAGTATTACGTGTAATTCGAATTATCTTTGACCAGAAAGTCGGAACAAAACAAGAGGGGCCAAAAAAGCGCATCATGAAAATTTTATGGATAACCAATACCCTTTTCCCCGATGCGGCCATAGCATTGGGAAAAGCTCCACCGGTGGTAGGAGGCTGGATGTATGGGCTTGCTAAAGACTTGAGCGAGTCGAACGTAACGCTTACTGTTGCAACGGTAACCAATTTTGGGAAGGACGAGCAGGTATCCGTGGCCGGTATTCAATACTACCTATTACAATCCAATAAACCCAAAACATTTTACGATCAAAGTTTGGTGCCCAAATGGCAAAAACTGATCGAAACGGTCGCGCCGGATCTGGTACACATCCACGGAACGGAATATGCGCAGGGTCTTTCCCTGTTAAAAGCCTATCCTAAAATGAAACACGTTATTTCCATACAAGGATTGATCGGGGTGATCGCTCGGTACTACACCGCAGGGATTCCCACCAAACAAATTGTAAAAAACATTACGTTTAGGGATGTGCTTAAACGGGATACCATTTTACATGCACAAAGCTCCTTTTATAAAAGAGCTCGACTGGTGGAAAAAGTATATTTACAAAATGCGAAGCACATTATAGGTCGCACACAATGGGATAAGGACCATATATCCACTATGGCACCCAAGGCGGCTTATTACCATGCAGACGAGTCGTTGCGCGATATTTTTTATACCTCCAAAAAATGGGATTTGAACAATGCGGCACCGCACACCATTTTCCTAAGTCAAGCGGGGTATCCTATAAAGGGGCTCCATATGGTTTTGAAAGCTGTAGCTCTTTTAAAACCGTTCTACCCAAACCTGCAGGTCCGTATTGCCGGTGGTAATATTTTAATGAACGATGCTGGTTTCAAAAAGAAATTGAAACGCAAAGGCTATGGAAAATACATACAATCCATAATAGACACTAATGACCTAGAAAAAAATGTTAGTTTTTTAGGATTTCTTAAATCAGAACAAATGGTCGGCGAATACCTAAAAAGCCATGTTTTTATTTGTCCGTCAAGTATCGAAAACAGCCCCAACTCGGTAGGTGAAGCACAACTACTGGGCGTGCCTACCATTGCCTCATATGTAGGTGGAGTACCTACTTTCATTAGCGACGGGGAAACCGGCCTACTATACCGTTTCGAGGAAGTGGAAATGTTGGCTTCTTGCATGCGAAAGCTATTTGAAGATGGCGATTTGACGCGTTCATTGTCGGAAAAAGAAATTGAGGTGGCCACTAAACGACACCATCGACAAAATAATTGCAAAAGGCTTGTGCAGGTTTACGACCAAATATTGAATGTCTCCTAAATCACTATACCGTTAAAAAGACATGAAAGTTATAAGGAAAGAAGCAACATCCCTTTGGATGCGGTATCAACGTAATGTTAAACGATGGTGGTAAGCCGCTCTTTAATGAACTCGCTTCAATCCACCGATGTCAGGTATAAATGAACGATACTAATTTGATGACAAACCACTCGTAATGGTAAATTGTGTCGATATAACGTTTTTTTATGCATATATGTGGACATAAAGTTTACTATTAAAGGGAACATCTTTAAGTTTGCGTAAATTTTGGTATTGCGTATCGGAAAGAAGAGAAAATTTCTCAAGTAAATGAACGTTATACTTTTAACATCCCGAACCATTGGCGGGAACATTTTTATCACTGTTCGACGATGTCCAGCAGTAATTGAAAAACAAATTTCATTTCATGAAAAAAGTAGCATTGATTACCGGGGTTACCGGACAGGATGGCGCTTATTTAAGCGAGTTTTTGTTAAAAAAAGGATATGAAGTACATGGACTAAAGAGAAGATCCTCTTTGTTCAATACCGATAGGATAGACCATTTATACCAAGACCCACATGTAGAGAATAGAAACTTTATCCTGCATTATGGCGACATGACCGATAGTACCAATTTGATTCGGCTGATCCAAGAAATACAGCCTGACGAAATTTACAACCTGGCGGCAATGAGCCACGTACATGTATCGTTCGAGGTACCCGAGTATACCGCAAATGCGGATGGAATAGGAACCTTGCGCATATTGGACGCGGTCCGGCTTTTAGGGCTCGGCAAAAAAACCAGAATTTATCAAGCGTCCACTTCGGAACTGTATGGAAAAGTACAGGAAGTTCCGCAAAGTGAAACCACTCCTTTTTATCCAAGAAGCCCATATGCGGTGGCCAAAATGTATGCCTATTGGATAACCGTGAATTACAGGGAAGCGTATAACATGTATGCCTGTAATGGTATTCTTTTCAATCACGAATCACCGATCCGTGGAGAAACCTTTGTCACCCGTAAAATAACCAGGGCGGCTTCCAGAATAGCGTTAGGACTTCAAGATAAATTTTATCTCGGAAATCTGGATGCGAAAAGAGACTGGGGCCATGCAAAGGATTACGTTCGTATGATGTGGATGATCCTTCAAGCGGATGAGGCAGAAGACTGGGTAATTGCCACCGGAAAAACGACAACGGTCCGTGATTTTGTACGGATGAGCTTTGCGGAGGCAGATATCGAATTGGAGTTCAAAGGGGAAGGTGTTAACGAAAAGGCCTTTGTAAAAGCCTGTAATAACCCGGACTACCAAATTGAAATTGGTAAGGAAGTCCTGTCGGTGGACCCCAAGTACTTTAGGCCAACAGAGGTCGAACTGTTGATCGGCGACCCCAGTAAGGCCAAAAACAAATTGGGCTGGATCCCAGAGTTCGAACTAAAAGATCTGGTGAAGGATATGATGCAAAGTGACCTGAAACTCATGCAAAAAGACCGTTTTTTACAGACTGGAGGATACCGTACCTTAAACTATTTCGAATAGAATTCAAACCCTATTTGTACAGCATAGCCTAATTTCATGCAAAAAGATTCCAAAATATATATCGCCGGACATCGCGGACTGGTAGGTAGCGCTATTGTGAAAAATTTGACCGCCAGGGGATATACCAACCTTGTTACCAGGAGGCATGCTGAACTGGACTTGACAGATGCCTTGGCCGTAGCCGATTTTTTTGATCGGGAGCGTCCGGAATACGTTATTCTCGCAGCCGCAAAGGTGGGAGGCATTGTAGCCAATAATACCTATCGTGCAGAATTCATTTATGAAAATCTGATGATCCAAAACAATGTGGTTCACCAGAGTTATCTGCATCAGGTAAAAAAACTATTGTTTTTGGGAAGCACCTGCATCTATCCAAAGGCTTGTCCACAACCGATGAAAGAAACCTATCTGTTAACGGATCCCTTGGAGTATACCAATGAGCCTTACGCCATAGCCAAAATTGCGGGCATCAAACTATGTGAGAGCTATAATCTCCAATACGGCACCAACTACATTTCGGTAATGCCGACCAACTTATACGGTCCCAACGATAATTTTGATTTAGAAAAGTCACATGTACTACCGGCCCTAATTCGAAAAATTCACTTGGGAAAGGCCCTAGAAAATGAAGATTGGGACAGCGTTCGGGCGGATTTGAACCGTTTGCCCATTGAAGGGGTAAACGGAGAAGCTTCTACGTCCGATATAAAAGGAATTCTTGAAAAGTATGGACTTCAACCAAATTTGGAAGACGGTGTTTCCGTTGAGATTTGGGGTAGTGGAAAACCGATGAGGGAATTTTTATGGTCGGAAGACATGGCCGATGCCTGCGTCTTTTTAATGCAGGAAAGGGACTTTAAGGATACCTATTCCAAAGACACCACCGAAGTACGCAATACCCATATCAACATCGGTACCGGTACAGATGTTTCCATAGCAGATTTGGCGAACCTCATTTCGGAAATTATTGGCTTTAAAGGTACATTCGTGTTCAATACCGATAAACCCGACGGAACCATGAAAAAGTTGACCGATGTTTCAAAATTGCACGATTTGGGATGGAAACATAACATATCCTTGAAAGAAGGTATACAAAAACAATACGATTGGTATCTAAAACAGTGATGCGCCCAAATAAATGCTATAACATTCGTCTCTTCCCCGAAACCCAACATAGCTCAAAATCGGTATCGGATGGGACAAGGTGATAAAATGTTCCGAGGTGCCGCTTGGAATGCTTTTGGAAGTATTAGTATTCAAGCGGTACAGTTCATATTAGGAATCATCTTGGCGCGGATTCTAGGTCCAAAAGTTTATGGGGCGCTTACCATCTTGGTAATTTTCACCACAATATCCCAAGTATTTATCGATAGTGGCTTCACCAAGGCGCTTATTCAAAAAAAGAACCGTTCAGAGGACGATGTTTCTACGGTATTTTTATTCAACATTGCCATTGCCGTTGTTTGCTACATTGTAATATGGTTTATCGCGCCCTTTGTTGCGGCATTCTATGACAATTCTGCCTTAACACTGTTGCTAAGGGTATTATCGCTATCGCTATTTTTGAATGCCTTGTTTACCGTTCCTACTACGCTCTATACCATTGATCTGAACTTCAAGGTAATCACCAAAATTAACTTTATTTCTGCCCTAATCTCGGGAACGGTGGCAGTTATCATGGCCGCTTCGGGTTTCGGGGTATGGTCATTGGTATGGCAAGCCTTGCTTAAAGGCCTTTTAACGACCCTTTTAATGTGGTATTGGCTACGATGGAAACCCAATCTTGTCTTTTCAAAAAAGTCCTTCAAGGAAATGTTCTCCTTTGGTTCAAAGCTACTCATCTCCTCGCTTTTGGGCACGTTCACCACTCAAATGAACGCTTTGCTGATCGGGAAATATATCAGCCAAAAAGACCTTGGACTATATCAACAGGGCATGCAATTTACCAATGTTGTGTTCAATCTGGTTACCTCCGCATTGAACGGAGTACTTCTTCCCGGGCTTTCACCGTTGCAGGATCAGCGAGATAAATTAGTATTTCAAACGAAAAAGATCATCAAGTCCTCCGCAATTGTGGTCGTGCCGATATTCTTAGGGTTGGCCACAATGGCGGAGCCTATTATTCGTATATCGATCGGTGAGCAATGGTTGTTATCCATCCCCATTATGCAAGCGTTTTGCATCGGTAGAATGATCACCATCATCAGCGGAATCAATGTTAATCTCCTTTATGTCCTAGGGCGCACCGATCTTGTTTTAAAGCAACAGTATGTCAGCATTGCTATAAAGATAGCACTGCTACTTGCCGCTTTGCCGTTCGGTATCGTCTATATTGCATTGGCCGAAGTTGTGGCTACCTCCATCCATTTCTTCATCAATACCTATTATCCCGGAAAACTAATGAATTTTGGAGCTTTACAACAACTAAAAGACCTAAGGAAAGTGGTTTTCGCGGGTATTGTAATGGTAGTGCCTTTGATCCTGATCAACCTGTGGATACCTTACGATTGGTTACGTTTGGTATTGGCGGGAATTATTGCCCCGGTACTTTACTACTTCATGGTGCGCACTTTAAACATCTCCGAATTGCTGGAACTCCAAAAAAAGGCACAATCTTTTTTAAAGAAAAGTTGAAATCACAACATAAAAAAGCGTGCTGCAAAACTTGGACACCATCGTACGAACGCATAAGAAATGGATATAGGTAACCGTAGTTCCCGGGTAAAATTTTGTTTTTCAACAAAATTATCATCCTATTTGGATCATTGGCAATCAATATTTATACTTTAGCTAAGCGTATTACTGGAAAAGGGTATAATGTAGTACGGAAATAGAAACTATATTTGAGTCGAATACGGGCTCGTAATTCCATAAACAACGTGTTGTCAAGGGCCATTTGAAAGTCACCTATATGTCCAAAATATTGAACTATATAAAAAGCATAGGAATTATTCACTCCCTCCTGCTTATTGCTTTTTTGTCCACCCCAATGAACATCGGTTTTGTATTTGGCTATGCGCTTTTTATTAGCATTTTTCTTAAAAAAAGCTTCATAAAAAAAAATCTGGACAAACACTTTTTTATGTTGTTGGCGTTTAGCGTTGTTTATGCGCTTTTCTACTTGATGGACCCCATTGGGGGCGTGCAATACTTCTTCATTTACCTGACGTTTCCGGTAACGCTTTATCTCTGGGGGAAATACATTGCCTATAGGCTTGAGCTAAGTGACTTCACCATGGCATTCATCGTTATAGGGTTGGTGTTTTCCAGTATAGGAATGATTTCCATTTTATTGAACATTATGTCCGATGGCCTTGGGCAATCTTCAAGGGACATCCCCTACTTCTGGGCGGAAACTTCCAGAAATGCTACGAACATGGCGGTCCTCTTCGTTTTCAATATGTGTATTCCCGCATATTTGATGACCAACGATAAGCGGCTATCGTTGCTACAAAAAGGAATATTAGGGCTGCTTTTCTTTATTTCCCTGCTTTGCGTTATAAGACTGGGAAGTAGATCGCAGCTCGCCATACTAATGTTCACTTTTGTCATTGGGCTGGTTTATTTGTTTCCCAGGCAACGAATTAAACAAAACGTTGGGCTTTTGTTAGCGCTTTTGGCACTTTCGGGAGTAATTTATAAAAACGTTTCCTTTGATCTTAATGCCAATTGGCTCGCAGCTTTCGAATCGCGATTAAAGAGTTCTAAAAATACCGTTGCCAATGCAGGCAATCGGTCGGAACGTTGGGAGGTTTCCCTCCAAAATCTGGTAGACAAACCATTGGGTTGGGGCTTGGAAGATATCGGGCATGCCCATAACCTCTGGTTGGACACCGCTCGGGTAGGCAGCCTTATTTCCGCGTTCTTGCTTTTGATTTATACGGTTTGGGCGTTGCTAAATTTAAAAAAGGCCGTTTTCCTCAGAAAAAAAAGTCTTTCCATAAACGTAGTTATGATCTGCTTCTTTTTGGCGTTGTACCTCTCTTTTATGGTAGAGCCGATCATCGATAGTTCATTTACCTTTTTTACCGCTTTTTGCCTTTTTAACGGGGTAATCTTAATTTACAGGAAAAAGATTTCTGAATCTAAAAAGGAACAAGAGCTTGTTCATACGGACACGGAGAACATTTCAGAAATTGTTCCCTAATGCATTCAGCACCGCAACACCTTTAATATGATTCAGGTATTAAAATCCATCTTAACTTTTCCATCACAAACCTGGAACGGCATCCATAATGCCGTAATGTTCCGGTTCAAAAGGGTTTTCTATGCGGCCCGACCCAAAATAACGGGAAAAATATATATTTATAAGACCGGAAAGGTGGTCTTCGGAACAGGTGTTTCCATAAATTCGGGAGCTACCAGCAATCCCATCGGAGGCGATACCCGAACCAACCTCATCGTCTCACAAAATGCCGTATTGACAATAGGGGATCATACGGGCCTGTCCAATTGCACCATTGTATGCCAAAACGGCGTAACCATTGGCAAACATGTAAAAATCGGCGGCAGTGTAAAGATCTATGATACCGATTTCCACCATTTGAAATACACGGAACGGGAAAATCGTAAAACGGACATTCCCCTTACCAAATCGGTCGTTATCGGTGACCATTGCTTTATTGGTGCACATAGCATCATTCTAAAGGGCGTCACCATAGGCAACAAGGCAATTATAGGAGCGGGTTCCGTAGTAACCAAATCCATTCCCGAGGGCGAAGTATGGGGTGGAAACCCGGCGAAGTTCATTAAAAAAATTGATGCTATTGGTTAATACCGCTTCATTTGATTTAGTGTGTTTGAAATCGGAAATGTATCACTTCACAACCCTAGACCCGTTATACTATTGCATTACTTTTATTGGTATGGAATGTTTTTTTCTTCAAGACCCCCTTGGCAACGAAATACTAGGCCACATTAAACAACAAGAACTATCGGACTCCCACCTAAAACGCCACAATACCGAATTCAGATCTGCGGTTTACACTATGCTTTTCTTCAGGGCAATAGGTAACATCATCACATTCGTTCAACAAAAGGGTTTCCCCCAATGCTTCGCTCACGAGTTGCGCGTCCGGAACCCCATTGGCGATCAAGTAATCCGTAGTACGTAGTACGCGCCGGTCCGACAACCATTGGTTATACCGGGTACTCCCTCGGGAATCGGTATGGGAAGCCACACTGAGTACAACAGTCGGGTTTTGCCGTAAAAAAAGGGTAAGCTCATCTAAAACCCTTTTGGACTCGGGGTTTAAGTAAGAAGAGTTCAACGGAAAATAAGCGTGGCCGATTTTATCAATTTCAGCGCGTAACCGTGCCTCCCGCTGTTCTCTTTCCGAGATTGCCCGTTCGGCGGCCAATGCCGCTTCTTTTTTAGCATTTTCCAATTCCTCGGCCAAAGCCAAAGCCGCTTTCTCTCGGGTCGCCTGGGCCAGGGAATCTTGATACTGTTGCCTTTGCTTCTCCAGCGCATTGCGCAACGCTAACTTTTCTTCCCCTTTTTTGGATAACGCTTTCTCGATTCCAAAGCGATATACGGCACCCGCACCATATTGAACATGGTTTGTGGCATCCGTTTCCCCTATGGTCCATTTCGCCATGGTATTCAGGTCTGCCCCCCATCGGTCGGAAAACCAAATACGAAACCCGACCGTAGTGTTAAAAGTAACTCTAGAAATCGTGTTGGCCCTGGTAAACCCGAGCCCAAGTCCCAAATACGGATCGAACCAAGCGGTCTCGCCCACTATTTTATTAAGATCGTAGGATACGCCGGTATCCAAGGCCAAGTAATCCGTTTCTTGTTGGTTTACACGCCCATCGATCTGCTTTCCAACCTTGTACTTGTTATAACTGCCTACAGCCGATAACCCGATACCACTTTTGAAGTAACGGCCGATACTTATTCGCGAAGGATAGGGCAAGGCGTTCCATTGCGCATTTACGGAAAAAAGTTTGTCCGTTACATCGCCGGAATCGTCAACAAAGTTATATCCAAGACCAACGGTCCAAGCACTTACCACAATGCTATCCTTTGCGGTAAGTTCGGGAAGGCTATCGTTTTCCACATCAACTTGGGCAGTAACAATACGTACAAACAAACAGGCCAAAAGAAGCAAGCATCCATTCTTCATAGCGGTAGGATTTGGGTCAATACCGTCACAAAGTTATCCATATGTAGTATTAGCCACAAAAAGTGCCTCTAAAGTGCCTTATAATTCGATACACGGGGGTTCTACACCTTGTTTTGGGCGAATGCTCCAAAATCAGGGAGGCCAGTAAACGGAAAAATCAGCAGATGAACTTAAAGGAAGGTCCTTTCAAGGATTTAAAAGAGCATAGACCAAGGGCTGAAAAAGACAAAAACAACCAACAAAATATACAAATACCGCTATTCTTCGGGTTTAAAAACAATAGCTTTTTGGGTAGCTGGTATTTTGTAAACGCTAAACGGGCTTATGACAGCGGTTTCCGATGCTCCTTTTGGCAATACGGTCATTTGCTTACCGATTACCAATTCACTTTCGGTTTCCTTATCCATGGATAGGATTGGTATGCCGGAACCTTTTTGTTTTCCGGAACAATAGACCAGTACATACTCCTTTTCAAAGTCTACTTGAGGTACGGGTATTCCGGGCTTTCGGGTACGGTTAATTTTTGAGAAAAATTTCTGGAGCGACTTCTGGTCCTTAACCACCAAGGTTTCCTCTGTATCCGTAGGCGCGTAGTTATCTTGTAAAATTAAGGTGAGGGGGTTGTCGGCAGTTGCGTCCGTTGTTCCCATAGTCGCTTTTTTTTGCCCGTTGCATGCCATAAGGAATATGGATGCCACCACCATTGCAGCGGTACCGTTAATTATAAACTTTATGAAGTCGCGCATCGTATGCTTTTTTATAGATCTGCTCGTATAAGGGCAGCACCTTAAGAATATCAAATTTTTTCGCTTCCCTATAGGCATCTTCCTTAAAACGATCCAACACGGTATCGTCCCGCAACACCCGAATCGCATTTTCCGCCATATCGTCAATATCGCCTATGTCGCTCAAATATCCGGTAACCCCATGCTTGTTTACCTCGGGAATACCTCCGGCATTACTGGAGATAACCGGCACCTTATTGATCATGGCCTCCAATGCGGCCAGTCCAAAACTTTCGGACTCCGAAGGAAGTAGAAAAAGATCGGAAAAACAAAGGATGCGATCAATTTCATTACTATTCCCCAAAAAGATGACTTTTTCGGCAATACCGAGTTCCTCGCACAGGCGCTCGGCACCTTCTTTTTCAGGCCCCTCCCCGACCATAACCAATTTAGCGGGTATGGACCGTTGTACCTTATGGAAAACGGCAATAATATCCGGGATCCGTTTTACCTTCCTAAAATTACTGATATGGGTAATTATTTTCTCGTCGTCATTGGCCATCAACGAACGCTGACAATCCGTAAAAGAAAGGCTGTATTTTTTTTCGTCTATAAAATTCGGTACTACCGCAATCTCTTTTTTGATATCGAAAAATTCCAACGTACGCTGTTTCAGGTTCTCGGATACCGAGGTTACAACATCGGATTGATTGATACTGAACGTAACCGCGGGCTTATAAAACGGATGTTTCCCTACCAAGGTAATATCGGTACCGTGCAGTGTAGTGACCATGGGAACAAAAATCTGTTCCTCTTCCAACATTTTTTTTGCCATATAGCCGGCATAGGCATGCGGTATGGCATAATGTACATGTAATAATTCGATACCGAAAAGTTTGATGGTATCGACCAATTTGCTCGATAAAGCCAGTTCATAGGGCTGGTAATGGAACAGCGGATATTCGGGAACGTTTACCTCGTGGAAATAAATATTGTTGTTCAGGAGTTCCAAACGAACGGGCTGTCGATACGTTACAAAATGTACTTCGTGCCCCCTATTGGCAAGGGCAATACCCAGTTCGGTTGCCACTACCCCGCTTCCTCCAAAGGTCGGATAACATACAATTGCTATTTTCATCTGTCAAATTTAGTGAAATCCAGTAGGTCTGTCGGTTTTACATTGGTATTATTACAACAAAGGGTGGTCAATATCGGGATTATCGATATGGCAAATGAACGGCTTGTTGGTCAAATTATCGGTCGGAAACAATGGCTTCGTATATGGCACCCTGAATACGGGTGCGCAAGCCCGATTTTACCAATAGCGTATTGCTTGCCGATGGGTAGGTTCGGTTGGAAAGGAACACATAAACCAGCTCTTCTTCCGGGTCGGCCCACGTATAAGTTCCGGTAAAACCGCTATGTCCGAAACTTTTTCGCGAAACATAGTCGCATGCCGGACCGCCGCCATTGGGATTGGGCTTATCGAATCCAACGCCCCGCCGCACCTTTTTATCACAGAAATAACAGGTATTGAACTTTTTAATGGTACGCGCATCAAAAAAACGGTGTCCCCCGTAGAAACCGCCCTGTAGGTACATCTGCATTACCTTCGCCACATCGTTGGCGTTACTGAACAGACCGGCATGACCGCCGACCCCACCTTGCATCGCCGCCCCCATATCGTGCACATAACCCTGCACCCGTTGGTAGCGATAATATTTGTCTTCTTCCGTGGGAACGATCAGCGATTTTTCAAACTTCTCCAAAGGGTTGTACGTAGTGGTGGTCGCACCCAAAGGACCATATAAAAAATCATTGGCCAATTCGTTCAACTGCTGTCCTTTGCTATCCTCGACAAATTTTTTCATCACATAATAGGCAACATCACTGTAGCGATAGCGGTTCGATTTTAAGTCTTGCCGCCCTATTCTATTATAAATGGAATCGGTATAAGCATCCGCCAAATACAGCCCATCACTAACCTTTATGGAAAAACCGTCCATGGGCGCTTGTCTATAAAACTCTTTTGAGGGACGTCTTTTGCCATTCAGGGTACTTACGTAAAACGCGATCCAGGCAGGCAAACGACCATAGTGCGATAATGCTTTTAACACCGTCACGTTTTTTAGCTCGGTAGTATCGTATTGGGGTATGATCTCTCCAAAGGTATCGCTCAAATCAACATCGCCATCTTCCTCCATTTTCATGACCATGGGAAGTGTGGCCAAAATTTTGGTTACCGAGGCCAAATCGTAAAGGTGTTTTGGGGTAACGGAATCTTTTGAGGTATACGTGGGCTTTCCAAAGGCTTTTTGATAAATAATTTTTCCTTTCCGTGCAATCAATACCTGCGCCCCGGGAAACATTAGGGAGTCCAGTCCGTTTTTTACAAGGGTATCCACTTTTGCCAATGCCGTACTACTGATACCCACACGTTCGGGAAAACTGTAACCGAGACGTTGTAAGGACTTCAACCGTATGGACGTGCCCTCTGGAAAGTCTTTATGGGCGCTTACCGGTAATACGCCGTTCGAAGGAATGGCACCAAAAATCAACTGTGCCATTTTACGCTGTGCCATTTCGCTATTCTGATAGCCGACCACCACACCGTCCAAGGTTTTAAAGGAGGGTACATCCGACAAGGCATAGGGTTTTGCAAATAATGCCAGTATGGTATTGGACGTTCTTGCTTCTGAAATTTCCTTCAACCAGCTCAATTCCTTTTTCGAAAACCGGTATGCCTTCCACGGGCTTTCATTGCTCTTATGGTATCCAATGATGACGAGGTTATACTCCGATAATTTATCCTTAACATTCCCGATGTCGGCAGTATTCACTTGGGTAACCGTAGCATATTTGTTCAACTCTTTTAAAAATGGGTCACTATCGGAATCGCCCAGTTTCACATAGGCTATTTTTTTGTTTTCCAATTTTTTGATGCCCATCAAGTAAAAATTATTTTTTACAACGGTAAGTGCATTTTCAATGGCCTTTTCATAGACAAGGTCGTCCTGTAAGGAGTTTAGATCGGCGTACAAACCTTTGAGATCGATAGGGCGATAATTCCCGAGACCTGCTTGGTATTTGGCCATCAATATCTTTTTTACCGAACGGGCCAAACGGTCCTCGCTAATTTTACCCCGCTCATAAAACCGTAGCAATTTTTCTTTCGCTTTCACCACATCGGTAGGCATCAATAGGATATCGTTTCCCGCCATAAAGGCCTTCAGCGATACTTCACCCTCATCGCCATAGTCTGTAGCACCTTTCATATTCAGCGCATCGGTAAAAACAAGGCCTTTGAACCCCATTTCTTCCTTTAATATTCCTGTGATGATCTGTTCGGAAAGGGATGACGGCAGATTTTTCTTTATTTCCATGCTGGGGACGTTCAAATGTGCCACCATAACACTGGACACCCCGGCATCGATGAGTTTCTTAAAAGGGTGGAGCTCTATACTATCCAAACGTTTTCTGCTCGCCTCGATTACCGGCAAGGCCAAGTGCGAATCGGTCGCCGTATCGCCATGGCCCGGAAAATGTTTACCACTGGAGAGTATGCCCGCGCGATGCATTCCGCGCATGTACGCCATTCCCTTCGTTGCCACATTAACGCGGTTTTCGCCAAAGGAACGATTTCCGATAATGGGATTTTTAGGATTGATATTGATGTCGATATCCGGGGCGAAATTAATATGCACGCCCAATCGCTTTGCATGCAGACCGATACGGTATCCTACTGATTCTACAATACTGCTATCCGCAATTGCCCCTAAGGTCATATTCCATGGAAAAGCATAGGTAGAATCCAAACGCATGGACAGTCCCCATTCGGCATCCATTCCTATAAGTAAGGGGGTTTTTGATTGCTTTTGATAATCGTTGGTGAGCTGTGCCTGTTTTATTGGTCCTCCAGTGGAGAAAATCACGCCTCCTATATGCTGTTCCCGAATTAGCTTTCCGATTTTTTCATGACTCGCTTTTCCTCCGTCGGATGCGACCATCACCATGAAAAGCTGTCCTAGTTTTTCATTGATGTCCATTGCGTTGTATCGCGAATCTACCCACTGTGCCTGCGCCGCACTGTCCTTGGCCACCAAGGGATGCGCTTGCCCTAAAAGGGAAGCTGCGTACAGAAAGAACACAAGGGAGAAAAATACGGATCGCATAGTAAAACTTCTATCAAATAACTAAAAACAACGGAAATTATTGTATTTCACCGATCTTCCGTCGCATATCATTTATAGCGGTTCAACTACCATGCCATTTGGGGTGCCGCCTACAACCAATACGTGATTTTGGATTACATAAAACGGGCGTGCCAACTTTCGGAGGCCGGTACCTCCCAATGATCTAAATACTCCTCCTTTGTAGCGACCAAATTATTGAAGACCACCGTTTTTGCGGAAACGGATTTTGCCTTGGCCATCTTTTTAAACTCCGTCAAAGGCTTATAGGCTACGTACTCGCCTTGCTTATAGGATACGTTCATTTTGTCCAACAAAAGCACATCGTACTTCTGCTCCAATTGCTGAATAAAATGTACGGAGGCATCTATGGAACAACCAGAGGCCGAAGCATCGGTTTGATCTAACCCAATGATCAAAAATCGTTTATACGGTATTTCGTAACCTGCATTCAAAGCTTGGCCATGGGCCGTCCATGCTTTAAGAAAGGTATCGGTCTCCGTTTTGATCTCCTCAAGTTCGATATCGGTAAAGGTCCGATTGGCCTGATAGATCCAAACACGGGAATCTCCGGGCAATTTTTCAAAATCAACTAGCATTTTTCTGTATTTGGGGATAGGCGCGTGGGCCTAAATTTTATTATTGTATGTAATCGATAGTCTTCCTATCTGGGGTAGCAAACCTACAATTCTTCGGCTTGGGCAATCAGTTCCGCAATGTCCATTACCGCAACACTGGCCTCTTTTTCTTTGTTTTTGACCCCGTCGGTCATCATGGTATTGCAAAACGGACAGGCGGCGGCTATAATGTCAGGTTTTGTTTCCATGGCCTGCTCGGTCCGTTCTATGTTTACGTCTTTGTCGCCATTTTCGGGTTCTTTGAACATTTGGGCGCCACCGGCTCCGCAACAAAGTCCTTTTTTTCTGCAGTTCTTCATTTCAACGAGCTCTGCATCCAGCTTTTTGATCAACTCCCTAGGTGCCTCATACAATGCATTGGCCCTTCCCAAATAACACGGATCATGATAGGTGATGCGTTTCCCCTTGAAGGTTCCGCCTTGCAGACCAAGTTTTCCGCTTTCGAATAGTTGTTTTAAAAATTGGGTATGGTGCAACACCTCATAATTCCCGCCCAAGCCAGGATATTCATTTTTTATGGTATTGAAGCAATGAGGGCATGCGGTAACTACTTTCTTCACTTCGTAAGCGTTCATCACCTCAATATTGGTGACCGCCTGCATTTGAAACAAAAACTCGTTTCCTGCTCGTTTGGCCGGGTCGCCCGTACAGCTCTCCTCGGTACCCAAAACGGCAAAAGATACCTCCGCCTTGTTCAATAGGCGGATAAACGCCTTCGTAATTTTTTTTGCCCGGTCGTCAAAACTTCCTGCGCAACCTACCCAAAACAAAACCTCTGGTTGTTCGCCTTTCGCGAACAGTTCCGCCATTGTAGGTACTTTCAACTCGTTTGACATAGTCGTGTATTGTGTCGTTATTAAGGGTTTAAGACTCGTTCGCCCAATTCAGCCGGTCCATTTGGTTAAAGGGCCATGGTGCACCGTTGTTTTCGATGTTGCCCATCATATTGTTCAAGTCGGTGGGTGCCGCAGATTGTTCCATTACCAAATATTGTCGCATGTCCATAATTATGGAAAGGGGATCTATGCTCACAGGGCAAGCCTCTACACAGGCATTACATGAGGTACATGCCCACAGTTCCTCTCTTGTGATGTAGTCGTCCAGCAGTTGTTTTCCATCATCTACAAAACTTCCCTTATTGGCATCGATATTTTTCCCTACCGCTTCCAGACGGTCACGGGTATCCATCATTATTTTTCGGGGAGATAACTTTTTTCCGGTCTGATTTGCGGGACATTCACTGGTACACCGACCACATTCGGTACAGGTATAAGCATTTAAAAGTTGTACCCATGAGAGGTCCGCTACATCGGAAGCACCGAACTTTTCAGGCTCGGGGGCATCCTCATCGGGAGCGGCAAAAGGGTCGGCCTCTGGATCCATCATCAACTTTACCTCGTTGGTGACCGATTGTAGGTTTTTAAATTGTCCCTTTGGCTTCAAGTTTCCATAATAGGTATTGGGAAACGCCAATAAAATGTGTAAATGTTTGGAGTAATAGAGGTAATTCAAAAACAGTAAGATTCCAACAATATGCAGCCACCACGCAGTACGTTCTACCAAAATAAGGCTTGAAATGGATAAATTTTCAAAAAGGGGCGCAATGAACCCACTTATGGGGAACGACCCCATAATTCCCGCTTCGCTAGCGTAATGTGCGGCTCCCTTTAATTGTAATTGGTAGTCTGCGGCATTCATCGTCAGGAACAAAAACATCAGCACCAATTCGATATACAGGATCAGGTTTCCGTCTTTTTTCGGCCATCCCTTCATTTCGGACTTTAAAAAACGCTGTAATCGTATGACATTTCTTCGAATCCAAAAAATAATTACCGCTACGACCACTAAAAATGCCAGAATTTCAAAGCTACCGATAAGTACGTTATACACCGGACCCAAAAAGGCAAACAGCCGATGTGTTCCCAATAGTCCGTCCAGTATTATTTCCAACACTTCAATGTTGATGATTACGAAACCAACATAAACGATTATATGAAGTAGGCCGGCGATCGGCCGTACTACCATTTTGCTTTGTCCCAAGGCGATCATGGCCATATTCTTCCACCTTTGGGACGAATTGTCCGATACATCGGCCTCTTTTCCGAGCTTTATATTACGGGCCAGCTTTTTTACGTTTCGGGCGAAATACCCTATCCCTGCAATCAATAGCAGGGCAAAAAGTATATTGGGGAAGTATTCCATAAATCGTTATTGGTCGTCCATTTTTGCCGCGGGATCATCCTCGGGGAGTTCATACTCCTTTTGTTTTTTGCCAAAGACCGAAACGTTTACATAGCGCTTCGGGTTCAGTCTGAAATCCTGAAGTAGCAATTCCAGTTCCTTGGATGCACCGTTTAAATTGGTATACAGTTCTTTATCGTTGACCAACTGGCCTAAAGTGCCTTCTTTAGCGTCTATTTTGGCCATGACCTTATCCAGATTCGCCACTGTAGACTCCAAACTCTTAAGGGTCCTGGGCAGTCCGGCATTATTCAGGGAATCGGCCAATTTTGAAAAATTTGCCGTTAGGTCTTGAAAATTACGTAAGGAGCTGTCCAATTTTCCGGCATTTTGACTTAAGATAGCGTTCAATGAGGATGCACTGCCCTGCAAACTACCGATCAACCGGCTAAATCCTGAAATCGCATCCCTTAAATCCCTTTTCGTTTTGGTATCGAGCACCTCGTTTACGTTCAATAATACGGAATCGGCATCCGATACCGCCGATTCGAACTTTTTGAACAAAGGCGTCAATTTTTCTTGTGCGAGCTCGGTTAACCCAGGCCGGGTATCGGTGGCCAGCGTATCGCCGTTCTTTGCCGGAGCGGCACCATCAAAAATAGGATTTATCTGAAGTCCCTTGCCCCCGATGATCCCGGTATCGTACAACTCTACCGGACTATTTTTGGAAAAAGCAAAATCGCTGTTTACGGTAAATGTGACAAGAAGGTTACCGGCCTTATCGATAAAACGAATGTCGTTCACCTTCCCTACGTTCAAACCGTTTATCGATACCGGGGTACCTGGCTGTAGGCCGCCCACATTGGGATATACGGCGAACAATTGCCGGCTATTGTCGAATAATGGGGAGGATTTTAAATAACTAAAGCCCAATATAAAAAGAAGAATGCCACCTATTACGATAATTCCCGTTTTGATTTCCCTAGATAGCTTCAAAAGAATTGTTTTTCTGTTCCAAACAAAATTAGAAATAAATTTTACAAGACACCATTAATCGGAAACGTATTTCTGCGCCTCGGCCATAGTGATACGTTTGCCGTCCTTGTACGCCACGATATAGGAAGTAGGATATCCCTTGATATCGGCGTTGGACTTCAATAGCTTGGCCTCTTCGAAAGACGTGGTGCTCCCATACAAATATCGGAACATGTTTTTAAAAGGCTCACGGGACAGTTTATTTAAACCGTTAAAATTGTCGGATCGAAGGGCGATGTCCTTTGAACTGGCAAGCAATTGTACTTTAAAGGTAATGTTGGCCTTTTCTTTCTTTTCCGCAGGCGCCACTTCGGTAATGGGTTCCGTCGGTGTGGACTCGGGTTCCGCGACCGTTTCGGTCAGTACTTTTTCCGCAACCGCTTTTGGGGTTTCACGCTCTGGAACATCCGCACTTGGCGCTGCGACCCCATCGGTATCGGTTTTGGTCACTTCTATTACTTCGGTTTCTACCGCAGGTGGGATTTCCTCCTTTACTTCTGTTGCCTGAGGAGATGCTTCACTAACCTCCACGGCTTCATCGGCCACGGCCGTATCCGGGACGGTCACTGTTTCCGGAAGTTCCTCCACCATTTCTGGCTTCTCGTCCGTATCAGGTGCTTTATCCACATCTGAAGGCAAAGTAGTATTCGTGGCCTTCTCAGTGCCGACCGGCACGCCGTTCTTGTACTTAAGAATGGCATTGGCAATGGCATTCCCCATTTCCTCCTGCCCTTTTTTCGAGTTCAAATAGGCTCCTTCGTCCGCATTGGTCAAAAAACCGGTCTCTACCAAAACACTTGGCATAAAGGTTTGATGCAACACGATAAATCCGGCTTGTTTTACTTTTCGATCGTTTCTCTTGAGCTGGCCGGAAAAATTATCTTGAATCCCTTTTGCCAAACGAATGCTCTGGTCTAAAAACTCTTCTTGCATTATGGTCAACCCAATGACTGATTCCGGTGAATTGATATCGTAATCGGCGTACCGTTTTTCATAATTATCCTCCAGATAAATAACGGAATTCTCCTTTTTGGCAATATCAAAATTCTGCTTGTTGGCGTGCAGTCCCAATACAAAAGTACCCGCACCGTGCGCATTGGATGAATGGGAGTCGCAGTGTACCGAAACAAAAAGATCGGCATTCGCCTTATTGGCAATTTCCCCTCGCACATAAAGATCTACAAAGGTGTCGTCATCTCGGGTATAGATCACCTTTATGTCGGGATCGTTCTCCAAAATCTTGCCAATATTCAATACAATATTGAGCGCTATGTTCTTTTCAAAATAGCCATTCCCCAGGTTGCCCGGGTCGTGCCCTCCATGCCCGGCATCGAGCACCACTACAAACTTATCGTCACCCCCGTTGGGCAAGTCGGGACCACCGTAAGCGCAAAATGATGTAACCAACTGCGCCATAAGAATTAAAAGCAATGGCTTCAACTTTGCACTATTCATAGTTTTTAGAGTCTTCAAATTGGTTAAATTTATGGTAATGCCCCTGCCATGGAACAAAAAATATATGTAAGTTTGAGCCCGGAACACGGTGTATCACGCACACCCAATGATTACAAAAATAGGATATAAAGCCTTGCAATCAAACAAACATAATTTAGTTTTCCTTTTCCTGTTTTTGATCGGTACGTTTACGGTATTCTCCCAAGAAGATAAAATAGTGGTAATGCCCATTAAAGCGGTGAAAGATACCATTACCGCCCCACTGCTTTCTGCAGAAATGTTGCAGGACTCCACTTTGAACGATTCCACCAAAACCGACTCCCTTGGAAAAAAGAAGAGCATTCTTTTGGATAAAATTCGATACAAAGCCAAGGATTATGTACGATTAAGCCAAAAAGAGCAGAAGATTTACCTGTACAACGAGGCTGAAATTTACTATCAGGATACGGAGCTCAAGGCCGGAATCATTATCATGGACTATGTAAACAATGAGGTGTACGCGGGCAGATTAAAAGATTCGCTCGGCAATTATACGCAACTACCCTTCTTCAAGCAGGGCACTCAGGAAGTGCGGCCCGACTCCATACGGTTTAATTTTGACACCCAAAAAGCGTTGATATGGAACTCCAGGACCGAACAGCAGGCCGATGCCGGAAACTTGGGTAGCGACTCTATGAAAGTGTATGCCGAAATCACCAAAAAGGAAAACGATTCGGTCTACTTTTTAAGCGAAGGAAAATTGACGACTTCAAAGGACACCATCAACCCGGATTATTACATACGGATACGAAAGGCAAAATTTGTGCCTAAGAAAAAGGTCATCGCCGGGCTGAGCAACCTTTATATTGCCGATGTGCCTACTCCGATTGCGCTTCCCTTTGCCTATTTTCCCTTGACCGTGGGCCGAACGGCCGGCCTTATGATGCCTACTTTCGGCAATGACCCAAATCGTGGGTATTTTTTGCAGAACGGAGGATATTATTTTCCCTTTGGAGAGGTTGCCGACCTTACATTGACCGGGGATTTTTACACCAACGGTAGTTACGGGTTTCGAACGCAATCGGTATATGCAAAACGGTACCGATATCGTGGAAATGTAAACTTCCGGTTCGAAAACCTGGTCACTAGCCAAAGAGGGTTCGATGATTATGCACGAAGCACTATATACAACATCCAGATTTCGCATTCGCAAGATACCAAGGCAAGTCCAAACTCCCGGTTTTCGGCCTCTGTTAACCTGGGGAGTAGTTCGTATTTTCAAAACTCTCTAAACCAGTTAAATGTAGGGAACAGGCTCAATAATACGTTGAGCTCCTCCGTTTCCTATTCCAAAACGTTTCCAGAGTATCCGTCCGTGAACATGAGCCTTACCATGACCCATAGCCAAAATACCAGTGCACCGGAAGGGACCGACAATATTCAAATGACCTTACCGACCTTTCAGGCCAGTTTAGAACGTATTTTTCCGTTCGCCAAACGCGATGGTATTAAGAAGGGGGCAATTCAAAATATTAATTTACAATATGATGTGAACGGCCAGAATCGACTGGCCACTAATGACGCCGACTTTCTCACCGCCAAAATGTTCGACAATGCCCAAGTTGGGGCGAGACACCGCGTACCCATCAGCACCAACTTTAAAATCGCCAAGTTTTTCAGTGTTACCATGGGCGGTACCTATGAAGATGTTTGGGCCTTGGAAACGTTTGGCAGACGTTTCGAGCCTGGGGAAAACGGGGAACGGGGCGAAGTGGTCATCGATACCATGAAGGGCTTTGACCGCTTTAACCGATACGGGGTATCCACCAGTGTAGGTACTACCCTTTACGGAACCTTTTTGCTCGGGGAGGATAAAAAAATACAAGCGATCAGACACGTTATGCGGCCATCCATCAGTTATGGATACACGCCATCCTTCGATCAGTTTTTTGACGAGTATGTGAATACGGATACCGATGAAATAGTAGAGTACACCCGTTTTCAGGGGACACTAAATGGAGCGCCCAGTTTGGGTAAATCGAGCAGCCTTAGTTTTTCTCTGGCCAATACCCTGGAAGCAAAGGTACGCGATAGGGACTCTACAGTACTGGAACCCAAAAAAATACCGCTATTATCGAACCTTAACCTTAGTACGGCCTATAACTTTGAAGCGGATTCCCTTAAACTCAGTCCGGTCAACATCAATGGGGGAACCTCTATTCTGGACAATAAGATGAGTATTAACTTTGGTGCCGCGCTGGACGCGTATGCCATTGACAACAACGGCCGTAGAATCGACACTTGGAACATTAACAACGGAGGAAGCCTTTTTCGGCTTACACGGGCCAATTTGAACGTGGGCTACAATATCAGCAGCAAGATGTTTGGAAAAAAGGACGAGGAGGACGAGGAGGACGAAGAACCGGACCCTTATGATTACGTAGCGCAGAGCGGCGGTCGAGACGACGATCTTTTTGGAACGGCCGATAGTCTTTACGGGGACCAAGGTGCTTTTGAGGATGACGATGGCGACGAAGATGTAGAAAACCCGGTATACGCCACCAAAATACCTTGGGATTTTCGGCTTGCCTACGCGGCCACTTATGCGAATACCGCAAGACAGAACGAATTCAGTTCGCACTCTTTAATGTTCTCAGGAAATATCAGCCTTTCCCCACGTTGGAAAATCGGTGGAAATTCGGGTTACGACTTTAAGAACAAAGGTTTTTCCATAACCAACTTGCGTATACAGCGGGACTTAAAGAGTTTTGTAATGCGTTTTAACTGGACCCCTTTTGGTCGGTTTCGACAATGGAACTTTTTTATCGGGATAAAGGCAAATGTACTTAAAGACCTCAAATGGGAGAACCGCAGCCAACCCGTTAGACAATAATGCCCCAGAAGTGACATGAATTCCCATAAAACAGCTTAAGATTATGAAAAAAATCATCAATACACCCAATGCTCCGGCACCCATCGGACCTTATAACCAGGCGATATTGACCGGCAATACGCTGTACATTTCAGGACAAATACCAATGGATCCCAAAACCGGGGAACTGGTGACCGGTGACATTAAAGCGCAAACACAACAGTCGATGGAAAACCTAAAAGCCATCCTTAGCGAAGCGGGCGCTTCCTTCTCCCATGTAGTAAAAGCCAGTATTTTTGTGAAGGACATGCACCAGTTTTCGGCAATAAACGAGGTATACGGCACTTATTTCGACATAGAAACCGCTCCGGCCAGGGAAACGGTAGAAGTAGCGAACCTTCCTAAGTTCGTAGCTGTGGAAATCTCCATGATTGCCGTACTATAGGCTACATCAAAGATGATTTGCCTTACACCCGTTGTATAAAATCAAAAACCCATTCTTGGGCAGATTTTGCTTAAGTTACCTCAGTACTTACAGATTTTCTTTATGAAACTCTACCAAACCATCAATAGGCCGCTGACGGATGACCCCAACAATCAAGTCGTTTCTTTCCAATACCGTAGTGAGCTCTTCCCGCAGGTAGTAGGCAATACTCCCTACAAAATTGATGGGTACTTTGGTGGCCAGCTCAAACTGCATAATGTAGTTGTTGACGAACTGCTGAAACCCCTTGTCGATGACCCCTTTGCAATAGGGATGGTCTTTGTTTTCCACTAAAAACCGTGCAAAAGTAGCCAAGTATGTATTGGGGTTCGGTTGTTTGTACAAGTTTTCCTTAATGACATCGGCGTCAAGGTCGTAGCCCTTGGCAAATTTCATTCCAAGGTCTTGTGGCATTTTATGGAAATAATAATCGCGTATCAGCTTACGTCCAAAAAAGTTTCCACTGCCGTCATCCATTGGGATATAACCCAAGGAAGTCACCTTTTGAAACAGTTGGTGTCCATCGTAATAACTGCAGTTGGAACCGGTGCCCAGAATACATACGATACCTTGGTGACCGATTTTGGTGGTCGCAAAGATTGCTGCATAGGTATCCTCTTTGACCTCCGTTTTTGCTTTGGGAAAAAAGTCCTTGAAAATTGCGGTCAGAAACTGCTTCATACGGTCGGTACCGCAACCGGCGCCATAAAAATACAAGCGGGTCACCTTTTCCTTATTTTTCGAGATCTCAAAATTATTCGCCAAACGGTCTTCTATAACCTCACGGGTCAACACCTCTGGACTAAGTCCCAGGGTCTGCGTCAAAAACAATTGATCTCCTTTTTCATCCAAGGCGATCCAATCCGATTTGGTCGCTCCACTATCCACAATTAATATCATACACAAACGATTTAAAAAAGAATCCCGAAAATAAGCAAAAACACCTATTTTCGGGAAAATACTTTACCTATAATTACTTATGCCATTTTAACTTTGAAATGGCACGTATAGAAATTGAATTATTTTTTAGGTATTCAAGGCGAAAAATCTAAGCATAGCCGTAGCTACGGTTATTTTTTTTAACGAAGAATAACTGAAAAAGAAACCATTTATTAGTGTTATTTCAAAGTTAACATGGTATTATCTACAGGGCGTTGACATACTGTGCCAAATCGATCAACTTATTGGAGTAGCCCGCCTCGTTATCGTACCAAGAAATAATTTTAAAGAACTTGGAATTCAATTCTATTCCCGCACCCGCATCAAAAATACTGGTACGCGCGTCCCCGATGAAATCTTGTGAAACTACGGACTCTTCGGTGTATCCCAAAACGCCTTTCAAATCGCCTTCCGAGGCATTTTTGAAGGTATTTTTAATATCCTCGTACGAGGTCTCTTTCTCCAAACGGACCGTAAGGTCTACAACGGATACATCTGCCGTGGGTACCCTAAAGGCCATTCCAGTCAATTTCCCTACCAATGCCGGTATTACCTTTGTTACCGCTTTGGCGGCACCTGTGGAGGCCGGTATAATATTGAGCATGGCACTTCTACCGCCACGGTAATCCTTTTTGGAAGGTCCGTCAACGGTCAGTTGGGTGGCCGTGGTAGCGTGAACAGTGGTCATCAACGCTTCTTCGATACCGTAGGTATCGTTCAGCACTTTGGCCAAAGGAGCCAAACAGTTAGTGGTACAGGAAGCATTTGAGACGATCATGTCCGATGCTTTTGCTTCTTTATGGTTGACCCCCATAACGAACATTGGGGCATCTTTGGATGGTGCGGAAATGACCACCTTTTTGGCGCCACCGTCAATATGGTACTGCGCCGTTTCCAAAGTGGTGAATATACCGGTACATTCTGCTACGATATCGGCACCTGCTTCGTCCCATTTCAAGTTCTTTGGATCTCGCTCGGCAGTTATCCTTACTTTTTTTCCATTAACGATCAAGTGATCACCGGAAACTTCAACATCACCGTCGAACCTACCGTGAACGGAATCATACTTCAACAAATATGCGAGGTGCTCGATATCCAACAAGTCGTTGATCGCTACCACATCTACATCGTCCCTGCGAACGGTAGCACGAAAAACCATTCTACCGATCCGTCCAAAGCCGTTGATTCCTATATTCAATTTTGCCATTTTTCCTTATTTAAGTATTAGTATTATGTTGTCATTATTTCGGAGACCCGAATGAGTTCTTTATCGATTTTCGTGTGTCCTTTAATCGCCTTGTTAATGGGAGTCAAAATAAGCCGGTTGTCCTGTACCCCTACCATAAGGTTCGTTTTCCCTTCTAAAATGGACTCTACGGCCTTGACACCCATTCTACTGGCGAGTACGCGATCGTAGCAAGATGGTCCTCCACCCCGTTGCATATGCCCCAGAACGGATACCCGTACATCGTATATGGGCAAATGCTCTTCAACATATTCCTTAAGTTCAAAAACGTTTTTACCGGTTTTATCGCCTTCGGCAACGATGACGATACTGGACGATTTTCCCGATTTTTTACTTCGTTTCAACGATTCGAGCAAACGTTCGAGCCCTAAATTTTCCTCAGGGATCAGAATTTCCTCGGCCCCTGCACCTACTCCGGCATTCAAGGCGATATGCCCTACGTCCCTTCCCATAACCTCAACAAAAAACAGTCGGTTATGCGAACTGGCGGTGTCCCTAATTTTATCGATGGCCTCGACCACCGTATTCAAGGCAGTATCAAAGCCAAGGGTGAAAGTAGTACCAAAAATATCGTTATCGATCGTACCGGGGATACCGATCACTGGAAAGTTATACTCCTGGTTAAAGATCATCGCTCCAGTGAAACTTCCGTCGCCACCGATGACCACAAATGCCTCGATACCTTCCTTTAACAGTTGATAATGTGCAATTTTCCGGCCTTCGGCAGTCCTAAAATCGTCACAACGCGCGGACTTCAAAATGGTACCGCCCTTATTAATGATGTTATTCACGCTACGGGCATCCATAGGTTTAAAATCCCCTTCTATCATCCCCTGGTAACCACGATATATAGCTACGCAATCTACCTTCAGATAGGCACAGGTACGAACAACGGAACGAATGGCAGCATTCATCCCGGGAGAATCCCCTCCAGAAGTTAATACTCCTATTTTTTTTATTGCTGACTCCATCAAAAAAATGTAAGCTACAATATTAACAAACTTATTTCAAATTACGAATTGTTGCCCTTCTAAAATTACGGCTTCCACAGCTGATTTTTGATGGATGGCCAAAGGGTTTCAAAAAAAGACACGGAACTGAAAACATCAAACAAATTTTATTTCAAATAACTGAAAATCAATAATTTAATCTCAAAAAAAGTGCTGTGTTTCGAAAATCGAATCGATTTGGATACAAGATTTTAATACAATTCAAACGTTTGCGTTCACCCGAGTATTACGGGGTGTTATATGAAACGATTTTGAAAAATTGTGTGTTAAAATTATGGGAGCCCCTTTGTTCTGCTCTTGGGGGTGATGCGTATTAAACTGTCCCTTCCCATTACGGCGGTCGGCGAGGCTTTTAATTTGACCGGGGATGACGGGTTTTCTTCATCTTGTTTTTTATTTTTTTTACGGACCACTTTTCTAAAAAGTTCTTGAAAACTATCGAAGTCCACTTCGTACGACAGGCCTACCCCTTGTGTGGAGCCGATACGTTCGGCCAAAAACTCCTGTATTTCGCTCTCACGGCTAAAAAATTTGGCGCTTACGGTACCTTCCTCGTTCAATAACAACTGTATTTCGAAATCTCCCGCGACCACTGTGGTTCCTGCGGCCCCTACGGGCACACCCACTTTTCCGTTGAACAACAGCCGATCACTCAATTTGGAGGATACGGTGACCCCTAGCCTGTCCTCGACCTGTGTTTCGGCCAGCACATCGCCCTGTACATAGGATACCCCGAAGTTAAATTTATCGTTGTCCCCACTTAGCAACGAATTAAAAAGTCCGGAAGCCGATTGCAATAAATTGCCCGTTACGGCCTGCTGGTTGATTCCGCCTTGCTGGCCTGCGAAAGACCCTTGTGTTAACAGAAAGATGGCATTACGCTCTTCTACAGTAGGGTCTTGTAGGCTATACTCCAATTCGGACTGTATGATAGAATTGGTTCCGGGAAATTCAATATTGAAATCGATACCGGGATTTTGGATCTGTTCGGTAAGTTTGATGACCACGTCGACTGGAATCTGTCGGGTATAGTTATTGTTGACCAACAGCGGCGAGGGGTTGGCCTGCAGATTATACACCGCCTCCATGTTCAATAAGGCATCCAAAGGTTTGCCGTCCCAAACAATATTCCCTCCGGGACGTACATCAAAGACTTTGTTAACAATACCGCCAAAGCGGTAGTTATATTTTCCGGTAACCACTACAAATTCCCCGAACATCTCAAATGCGCCCCGAGTGTTGATCCGCATGAGCAACAGCCCCCGACCGGTACCCGAAAGCGTACTACCAGTTTCGGTATCGGTAACGATCTGCACCTCCGCTTCGGGTGTGATATCCAGGTCAAAGGTAAGTTCCAACCCCTGAACATCATTAAGGGTGCGCCTTACGGCAATGTCGTTAACGGTATTTTTATCGATGAAGTTGATAAAAGAATAGTCTCCTACACTGGCAACATCGCTCAACGGTATGGAAAGGGAAGTACCTCTTGCAGTGCTTCCTACCACATCGATATTCAAGCCTTTGGTCGGGCCATATATCCTTCCCGTACCGTTCAAGAATCCCGTACCGTAGTAAAGTTCGTCATCATCGGGCGGGGTATTCAGGATCAATAGTCGGTCATTATTGGTATCGACGTTCAGGTCCAACGCCCAATCCTTGAAAAAACTATGGGTTATGGTACCGTCCAAAGTGGCCTGGGTATTTTCGGCCACATCGGTAATGGATATATTTTCAAAATCAAAGGTCTGATCGAACAAATTCACCCTGGAGTTGTTCGCAAAACTATAGTCGACATTTAAATAGGGAATTGCGATGCCGGCATCGTCCAAGGTGAGAAGACCGCTAAAATCGGGGTTATCCACCGGACCCTTTACCCGGGCATTTCCGTTCAAGCGGCCACGAATACGATCGATGACCCCTTCGCCCAATGGGTTAAAAGGTTCCAGATCAAACCGATTGAAATTCACCAGCAAATCGGCCGTAGGCATCTCCCCTTTTTTGCGCACGTTCCCAACAATGGCCAATTTTTCTTCTCCCTTGTCCGTAATTTGGGAGTTGACTATAAAGTCGGTCAGATCACGGTTTCCGGCAATACTTACGGCCAAGTCCCCCAAACGGATATCATTGACCGATAGATCGACAACATTCAGGTTGGAAGACGGAAGGTAAATGCCGTCTTTTTGAAAAACATTCAAGATCCCGTTTACCTCTCCCTTGAGTTTTAAGCTATCTATGGCCGGGGTAATCTTGTCGAGAGACACTATTTTAAACTCCAACTGTAAATCTTTGAAGGTAGAATCCGCCAACTGACCTTTTAACCTAATTTGCTCGGAAACCTCGTTATTCATTACAATTTCCTGAATGCTAACGCTGTCCAAGGAACGGTTAATGATAACTTTGTTCTTGCTATCGTTGAATTTGTTCAAAATCCACTTGTTCCCCTTAAAACTGACATCCGATTGCTTGAAACCGATGACCGATTTGTTCTGTTGATTAAAAGTGTGGTAGAAATTTAGGTTGTATATATCGTTATACTCACTTCCTCCGTTAAATTCTGCCCTGAAAAACAGCGTATCCTTTAGGGTGGTGTTTATGATGTTAAAGTCTTTCACATCATAATACGGGTTGGAAAGGTCCCCAACCGAAACGAAGGTGTTGAACAGGGGATTTTTATTATCGATCTGTAGATCGATATTTTCCGCTTTGGAACCATATGCCTGTATGAGCGGAGATTTAAAAGTCAGCTTAAAGTCCCCTTCGTCGGCCACGATATCTCCCTTGATAAAGGTATTCGGGTCAAAATTTACTTCAGGAAAGAACACCCCTACGATCTTATTGTAAATTTTAAAATTAAAGGCTAGTTTTTGTCCAGGAGAAATTTGAAAGGGCCGGTAGTTCGTATAAATGCTACCTAAGGAATTTTGTACCAGTTTGCCCAATTCCTTTACCTTAAAATTGCCCCGCATGTACCCCGTAATGATGTCGGGCGAATTGATATCGATTACTCTGGTGGAGTCATTTTCAAAGGTGGCCGATACTTTAAAGTCTTCAAAATAATAAGTGTCGTTCTTGTTCTGAAAGTTGGTTTTGGAGAATTTGATGTCCCCTACCAAGTTATCCAAGGTATTTCCGGTAACATCCATATTCACGTTACCTTTGAAAATGGAAACACTGTCCTTTATAAAATTCAGTTTTTTAAGGTCGGCATAGTCTACGTTGGCAATAAAGTTAAAATTGTTACGGTCGGGCGCGAAATCGGCCAATCCCTTAAAATTGAATTTTAAATTTTCATCATTGCTTATCAAGCTACCGTCGAAAAGCTGTTCCTTTAAAATTCCGGATACTTTTAAATTGTTATACTCGTAGTTGTTAAAAACGATGGAATACACCTCTCCAATAACTTCGGTATTGAGGTTCTTTGTCAAAAAACTCTTTCCTTCCACATTAAAGTCGAGCGTCGTTTTTCCCAAACGTTCGTTCTCCACAAAATCGCCAAGGTCAAAATCGATCAACGAAACAAAACCTTCGTAAGCCGCCTCATCGATATTATTAATGTTGGTCAAGGTCATATCGGTATAACTGCTTCCTATGGCCGTATTTACGTTTACTTTGGCATCGATAGAAGTTTCCGTTACCATGGCATTCCCCCTAATGGTAAACTGGCCCAGTTTTTTAAAAATGGAGGGCGGCAACGACTTGCCCAGAATATTGGGCATTAACGCGTTCAGCTGATAATAACTGGAGCTAACGTTTTTCATTTTGGCCTGCATCAAAAATGGACGCCGCTTGCTAAAAAGGTTTTTAAAATTAAAATCCCCTCGGATTCCCGTATTATCAGAAAGCAAAAACAGATCTTCCAAGTTCAGGTCGTTCAACACTCCGTTAAAATTGGAGGAAAACGAAACCTCTTTCCCCTTCCCAAACTGGTCGTACAACAAATTCACCTCGTCAAAGGCGAGGGTAGATTCATTAAAACTGGCATCGACTTTTACCTTGTTCAAAAAATCCTTGAAATCCTTCCGATCGTAATTGAATACCAAGGCCCCGTTCAGTTCAGATCCCGGGGTACGGATGGCCAAGGAATCGAAACGCATTTGTTGTTTGGTATACTTGAAGTCCGTTCGCAGCGTATCGACCTGTACGCCCCTGCCGCTGTGGAACGACATGGTCTCTATTCCTGTGGTCACTTCCGGACCAAGGATTTGAAAATCTTTTGCGGCAATATCAAGGCTACGAAAATCCAACGCTACGGGCCGTTGTAAATTTTCGTCTATCATTTTAAAACGACTGTTCCTTACGGAAATGGAAGAAGATGAAAAATAAAAAGGGGGCGTACCGGGCGCCCTAGGTTTGCCATCGTCCAGTTTATCGATAAATACCTCTAAATTGGTGCTGCTACTGTCCTTGTAAGTCGTCAACTTAAAATCGAGCTTATCCACCTCAATATCCCCAAACTCCAGCTTGCCCTTTACCAGGTTCCGCGCATTCAAAATTGAAGTGCTCAGTTCGTTTACATAAAACAGGGTATCCCGTCTAAAATCTTCGATAAGCACCCCTTCCAAGGAAGTGTCCCAGGAAATCAGCGAGATATGGAGCTTTTCGATATTGATATTGGTCCCGAACTCGGTATTGATGGACTCCGTGGTATACCGGGCCAAGCGGGTCTGCACAAAGGGAAGCGATAAAATAAGGGTTCCGAACACACAAAGCAGTACCAAGACCAGTACCGTTCGAATCAATATTTTTTTCAATTTTTTGATAAGGCCTTATGTTTTACCTTTGGGCGTCCAATTTTTATTCCAAACCCGGTGGAAAAGGAAACTATTTACATTCTTGCTATCGAATCGTCTTGCGATGATACTTCTGCGGCAGTTTTACAAGGCGACAAGGTACTCAGCAATGTCGTTGCGACCCAAAAAATTCACGAGCAATATGGTGGAGTGGTTCCCGAATTAGCATCAAGGGCGCACCAGCAAAATATTGTTCCCGTAGTTCACCAGGCATTGGCCGAAGCAAATATCGATAAAAAACTAGTATCGGCCATAGCTTTTACAAGAGGTCCGGGACTTATGGGCTCGTTATTGGTAGGAACCTCCTTTGCGAAATCGATGTCGTTGGGACTTGGTGTTCCCTTAATAGCCGTAAATCATATGCAGGCCCATATTTTGGCCCATTTTATAGCCGATGAAAAAAGTACTCCCCCAAGCTTTCCTTTTTTAGCGATGACCATCAGTGGCGGACATACCCAAATTGTGCTGGTGAAGAACTATTTTGACATGGAGATCATTGGGGAGACCTTGGACGATGCCGTTGGTGAGGCTTTTGATAAAAGTGCCAAACTGCTAGGGCTACCCTACCCGGGAGGACCATTGATCGATCGCCATGCGCAACATGGAAATCCGAATGCGTTTGTGTTTCCAAAGCCAAAGGTCGCGGGGCTCAACTTTAGCTTTAGTGGACTAAAGACCAGTATTCTATACTTTTTACAGAAAAAAACGGCGGAAAATCCCGATTTCATCAAAACACATTTAAATGATATTTGTGCTTCCATTCAGCATCGGATCGTTACCATTTTGATGGATAAACTGCAAAAAGCGGTAAAAGAAACGGGCATCAAAGAAATTGCCATCGGCGGAGGAGTCTCTGCAAATAGCGGAATTCGAAAAGCACTTATGGAAATGGAAGCTACCCATGAATGGCGAACCCATATCCCTCGATTGGAATACTGTACCGACAACGCGGCCATGATCGGTATCGTAGGATACTACAAATTCAAGGAAAACGATTTCTCGAAACAGACCGTTAGTGCCAAGGCTAGATTCTCCATATAACGGCCATGTCCGGTTGAAACAAAAATGGCAGGTTAACGATTTTTAGTGGCTCGTTACGCAGAAAACGATTACATTTAAAGAGTACAATAGTAAAATCGATAGGATTCTGGCAAACTTTAAGGTTATCGAACCGACCGAGCACAACACTTCAAACATGGCAGGCACCACAGCAAACCCGAACAAGGATTTCTACACGGAGCACATGGTAGATAGTACCGTGAGGCGCGAAGGTGTTTGGCCAGAAGAAGCGGCTATATTAAAGAAGTACTTGACCGACGCCGCCAAAACTGTTGTAGAAGCAGGTGCCGGAGGGGGTCGACTTACTTTTTTTATAGAAGAATTGGGATTTGATCAGGTTACCGGATTCGATATCGTTTCAGAAATGATGGCCATTGCTCAAAAAAAAGCTACCGAGCGAAATTCAAAGGTACATTTTTTGACTGGGGACGCCTCCAACCTAGATTGCTTTCCCGATGCCAATTTCGACTACTTGGTGTATATCCAACAGGTACTATGCTTCGTTCCACAACCACTTTTTCATAAGGCTCTCATGGAAACCTTTCGCATTGCCAAAAAAGATGCGACCATTATTTTTTCTTTCTTGGATTATCACTCCCGTTTTTATAATCCCATACTGAGTTTTTTGAGTAATACCTTACGCTATCTTAGAAAAGAGACGGTGTCGAAACATCATCTCCCATGGCTTAAATTAAACGATACCGAATTCAACTGGAAGTTGTTCGCTAAAGGACAACCCAGCATCTACTGGCCTACCAAGGATAGTATAATAGAACAGCTCAAAGCGGTAGGGTTTCGAATCGAAGAAGTAGTCAAAGGAAACGAAATCCATAAAAAGGGGAATAAGGGGGCGCTTTATATCGTGTGTAAAAAGTAATAACGTTCGCTTTAATGGCTAACAGGACGCCATGCAAAGACGATATCATTTTCCTGTTTTGGTGCCGTTTGGACGGCACCGATCAAGTGACCTATTAGCGAACTATTTTTAGTAGTATTTTTGTTCCATGCAGTTATTCTATAATGCCGATATCGTGAGTACCGCCGGCACCTTTTCTTTTTCAAAGGATGAAAGCCGACATATTGTTAAGGTGCTCCGAAAAAAAATCGGTGACCGCTTCCACATCACCAACGGAAAAGGGGAGCTATTTGAGGTGACCTTGCTCGTGGCGGACCCAAAAAAATGTCAAGTCAATATCTTACGTACCGAGCATACGCCCAAACCGGCCTATCGGCTTCATATGGCCGTAGCGCCGACAAAAATGAACGAACGATACGAATGGTTTTTGGAAAAGGCCACTGAAATAGGGGTCCATGAGATTACCCCTATAATCTGCCAACGGTCCGAAAGAAAAACCATCAAACAGGAACGTTATGAAAAGGTGGTACAGGCTGCCATGAAACAAAGCCTGAATACCTACCTCCCTAAGTTGAACAGTCCGATTACCCTTGAAGCGTTCTTACAAAAACCGTTTTCAGGCAACCGGTTTATAGCCCATTGCGAAGAAGGGGACAAATGGACCTTGCACAGCTTATCACATGAAAAGACCAATACCGAGAGTATTGTTTTGATCGGACCCGAAGGTGATTTTGCACCTCAGGAAATCAAAGCCGCCATGGAACAGGGCTATGCACCTATTTCCTTGGGAAAAAGCCGTTTGCGTACGGAAACGGCCGCAATTGTGGCCTGCACATTGGTGCAAAGTGTCTTTGAAGTATAAAAAAATCCGAACGGCCCATGAACAAGTAGACCGTTCGGATATAAACACCTAACAAACAAGAATTTTAAATCGTACTATTTTGTAGCGCGACCTTTGCAGCGCCGGTAATTTCATCTTTGGCGTTCGATATCAAAACCATTAGATAAAGTAGCTCGTCCTTTTCAACAATATCGGGAATCGCGATAGCACCCGTGCCCTCGTCCTTTTCCAGGTTCCATTGGTTTTCCGAAACCACAATGTTACTATTGGTAACGGTCCTATTTCGGTTTTCTCCCCGTTTTACATCGGTAACTCGTTTGTCCAATACCAATACCGTCCTGATTTTTTTATTCGCTACCGTGCCCGTTACGAAATACCGAAAGTCGACCTTTTTGTCGGTTATCCCTATGTCGGAAAGCCGAATGCTATTGGCACCTTCGTCCTGTCCATAAGTAGCAACGGCATGCTGCATTTTTCTGGCATCGGACCCAACAAAATGATTTTTTCCGTTGACCACTACCTCTGGGGTATAGTTTCCCCGGTACCCGAATTTTTTATTGTATCGGCCTTGTTTTTCCGTATGTTCCGACCTACTAAAGGGATCTTCCCATCCGATGTAGTTCCAATAATCGACATGGTATGATAATGCATAAACATTTTCAGGGTATTTCTGTTTCATTTTTTCCAAGAGTACATCGGCGGCAGGGCAGCTCGAACATCCTTGCGACGTAAATAACTCTAGCACTACGAACGAGGTAGCTTGCTCCTTCATGCCATCGGGTTGTGCGGACATCATTTTTGGCGCGAGGTTCCTGTTCCCGAAGGAAAATGCCGTGATAAAAAATCCGCTGAACACCAAAATAGCAATTGTAACTTTTTTAATCATGAGAATCCTTACTTTTGAGTACTGTTAAACGAACAATGCACCTGTCCTTTTAGTACGCACTGCCATGAAGCAACTTACATCCGTTTTTTTCTTTTATGCTTTTTTTATGAGTATGGTGGTCCAAGCGCAGGAAATTGCCATTTTAAAATACAATGGGGGCGGTGATTGGTATGCGAACCCTACTGCTATTCCCAACTTGGTCCGTTTTTGTAATACCAATATCGGTACCGCCCTAAACGAAAAAGTGGTTTCCATAGCGGTAGGGAGCAGTGGCATTTTCCAATACCCTTTTTTACATATGACAGGGCATGGCAATGTGGTTTTCAGCGATGAAGAATCGCTCAATTTAAGAAACTACCTGATGTCGGGCGGATTTCTTCATATCGACGACAACTATGGAATGGAACCTTATGTGAGAAAGGCGTTAGAATCGGTTTTCCCGGATAAGGAATTGGAAGAATTGGGTGCCGATCATCCCCTGTTCAAACAAGAATACGATTTTCCCGAAGGGCTTCCCAAAATTCATGAGCATGATGGCAAAAGGCCCCAGGCCCTGGGAATTTTCCATGAGAACAGGTTACTGCTCCTATTCACATTTGAAAGTGATCTGGGGGATGGGTGGGAAGACCCATCGGTGCATAACGATCCCGAAGCCGTTCGACAAAAAGCATTAAAAATGGGTGCCAACATTATCTCTTACGTTTTTAAAAATTGAGGTGGTACCATTTTCTCGAAGAAACCAAAACCGGTATGGGAATAAACTATTATTCTTTTTTGGAAACATAATGATCGTTTCAACCATATCATGAATTGAAACTATGACAGTGAAAGCGAAAACAATTGCAAACGGTATTCTTAGGGCCGTCGGCATTCTAGTAGGAATTGCCCTAGTCGGGTATTTTCTTTATAAAATACAGTCCGTTTTGGCATATTTGTCCATTGCGGCGGTAATAGCGTTGATCGGGAGGCCCATGGTTCTTTTCCTAAGAAGGAAACTTAAATTTCCCAATACGTTGGCCGTAATACTGACCATGCTCATCATGGTAGGGGTATTGGTCGGCATTATTGCGCTTTTCGTGCCATTGATATCGGAGCAGGGCAAAAACCTTTCGTTGCTCAATATTGATGCCCTTCAAGGGAACCTAAATGCGCTGTACCGGCAATTGACCGAATATTTGGGCGCATCCCCAGTGGTGGTCAATGAAATTATTGAAGATACCGAAATCGAAAAAAATATTTTGGAGGGGTTGGACATGGGGTTCATTCCCGACTTTCTGAATTCCTTTCTAACGCTCTTAAGTACTGCCAGTATTGGGTTATTTTCCGTACTGTTCATTTCCTTTTTCTTTCTAAAGGACAGTAAATTGTTCCAAAATGGTCTTTTGATGTTCGTCCCTAAAACAAAGGAGTCCGGTACTGTAAAATCGATCGATAAAATCAACAATCTCCTTTCCCGATATTTCGTTGGGTTGCTGCTGCAACTCTTTGTCCTTTTCATTATTTATACCATAACCCTTTTGGTCGTAGGGGTAGAAAATGCCGTGGTTATCGCATTTTTGTGCGCGCTTTTCAATATCATTCCATATGTGGGGCCCATTATTGGCGGGGTTTTGATGATTGTTCTTACAATGACCAGTTTTTTGGGCATGGACTTCAGTTCCGTAATACTTCCCAAAACAGGATATGTACTCATCGGTCTCGCTATTGGACAGCTGATCGACAACTTCGCTTCCCAACCCATTATTTTCTCCAATAGTGTGAAATCGCATCCTTTGGAAATCTTTTTGATCATTATCATTGCCGGACTACTGTTCGGAATCATTGGGATGATCGTTGCCGTACCCGGGTACACGGCGATCAAAGTAATTCTTAAAGAATTCCTTTCCGAAAACAAATTGGTGAAATCGTTGACACAAAACCTTTAATACTTTTGAATGTAGCGGTACTTAGCGAAGAGGTGCAGGACTATATTGAACGGCAATACCATAAGGATGCCACTCCATTACTGTTCAAGAAACCCATTTTTGAAGGCGTTTCGAATACGGAATTATTACAACAATTGGTAGGGAAACAAAAATGTAAAAAAAAGCTTCCCCTGTGGTTCGGTACGCCGGGTATCTACTATCCACCAAAATTAAACCTCGAACAGACCTCCTCGGAAATAACGGCCCGCTACAAAGCTGAAATTGTTTCCGGAGAACGATTGGTGGATATTACGGGAGGTTTCGGAGTGGACACCTATTATTTTGCCAAGAAGATGGATACGGTAGTCCATTGCGACATCAACGAAGAACTTTCCAGAATTACAGCTCATAATTTCTCGGTTTTGGGGACCAACAACATTACGGTACTTCCAGTAAACGGGTTGCAGTTCTTAAGGGAAGATTCCGAAAAGATAGATTGGGTGTATATCGATCCTTCGCGGAGAAATCCTGAACAGCGCAAAGTTTTTCGCTTGGCCGATTGTACCCCTGACGTTATAAGCCATTTTGAACTACTGATGGGGCGTACCTATAATCTATTGATAAAAACCGCACCTTTATTGGATTTGTCTCAAGGAATCAATGAACTCAAATGGGTGAAGGAAATCCATATTGTCGCCATACAAAATGAAGTGAAAGAGCTGCTATGGGTCATTCAAAGCGGATATCAGGGAAATGTTAGTGTAAAAACCATAAACTTTACCAATTCGGGTGTTATGCGCTTTGATTTTGATCGCGAGGAAGAATCGACGGCCGTTTCAACATTTTCCGGTCCGCAACACTACCTTTATGAACCCAATGCGGCCATATTGAAATCGGGGGCCTTTAAAAAAATAGGGGAAACGTACGGGCTTTTCAAATTGCACAGGAATACCCATCTATATACCCATTCGGAACTGTGCCCGTTTCCCGGCAGACGCTTCAAAATAAAACAAACACTGCCGTACTCCAAAAAAGCATTAAAAACGTTACGCCTCCAAAAAGCCAATATCAGTTGTCGCAATTTTCCGGAAACCAGTGCGGTTATCCGAAAAAAAACCAAGATTAAGGACGGTGGTGAGCACTACTTGTTTTTCGTCAAAAATTCCGAGGAAAAACAAGTAGTACTTCACTGTGAAAAAATCGAGCGATAAAACTTCTTTTGCTTTTAGCACTACCCTGAAAAAATAGATAAAACTCTTCCTTGAAATGCTACCGACCACATTTCTTAATTTTATGCTAATTTAACATAAGAACAACTAAAAATCGGACGTCACTTCAAACGTTATAGTTGGCCGATCCAGAGCTAATTTCAGGGCCGTTTTAACGATTAAAATCAGTCTAAATTAGGTTTTAGAGTATTGGGTATTTCGCAAAAAACCAATAGAAAAAATTAAAAAAGCATAATAAATACAGGGCATAAATAAGATAAAAGCAATTTAAAACCCTATTTATCCGATTTATTACTGTCAAAATATTATGCTTTAAACGGTACTATCTCCCAGAAATTTGGTATTATTATCACGATTTTAAGTTTTCTTAACACTTAAAAGCCGAAAATGTCAAGGAAAACTTAAATCCGACAAGACAATTTTAAACTAACAAACAAGAAGGATTATGAATCAAAAACGAGATTACTACCTGTTGCGCTGCAATAGGGGTTTAACTTTTTTCCTTACCCGTCTTTTGGGTATAGGAATCATCCTAGGCACGGGTTTTCTGCATGCAAAGCCCAAGATAAAAGGTGGACCAATGCTTTATGAAATGGTTCAATCTACGGTTTCGGGTACCGTTTTGGATGAAAACGGATTACCGCTACCGGGAGCAAACATTGTGGTCAAGGGAACCACTACGGGAACCCAGACCGATTTTGATGGTAATTTTACCATTGAAGCCAGCTCCGATGCGGTTTTGATTTTTAGCTATATCGGCTACAAAACCCAAGAAGTTTCTGTGAGCGCACAATCGACCCTGCAGGTAAGCATGGAATTGGATGCAGCGGAACTGGAAGGGGTAGTTGTTACGGGGTATTCCAAACAATCGACAAGGGATATTACCGGAGCGGTCACCGTGGTAGGGGCCAAAGAGTTGGAAGCGACCGCCCCAACAAGCATAGAACAGGCCTTACAGGGTCAGGCGGCAGGTGTTACCGTGGGTAGCGAAGGTGGACCAGGTGGTTCGGCCGCAGTTCGTATTCGTGGTTTCGGAACCGTAAATGGTAACGACCCCTTGTACATCATCGATGGAACACCTTCAAATGCGGGTCTGAACGATTTGAATCCGAACGATATCGAATCGATCCAAATTCTAAAAGATGCCTCCGCCGCTGCCATTTACGGTATCCGAGCAGGTAACGGGGTAATCATCATTACCACCAAATCGGGAAAAGTAAACCAGAAAGTACGGTTTTCGGCTAATGTATGGACCGGTGTCAGTTTTATTCCAAATTCCGTTTTTCCGAACATCGCTACCCCACAACAACATGCCGAGGCTTTATGGCGTGCAGAAATCAATACCAGTGGTAACTCCCCGAACCATCCGCAGTTCGGTAACGGCCCTACACCAGTATTGCCGACCTATATTATTCCGGCGGGTTCTGGAGATCCCGGTGCCCTACCTTATAATTTGGAGACCAATCGCATAACACGAGGTAATGCTGTCGGAACCGATTACTTCGATGAATTTTTCAACTCCGCATTGACAACGAATTACAGTATCAATGCCTCGGGAGGTACGGAGAATTCCAAATCGTTCTTTTCCTTAGGGCTTTTGGATCAAGACGGTGTGGCCCTAGGTACCGATTTCTTTAGGGTCTCTTTAAGAGCGAATACACAGTTCAACATCACAAATCGATTTCGGGTCGGAGAAAACATTACAGTGTCATTGACAGATAGAAACGGGTTGAACAACAATCAGGATACCAATGGGTCTATTGCCGCATTGACCAGAATTCATCCTTTTATCCCTATTTACGACGAAGGTGGCAACTTTGCCGGCTCCGGTGCTCCCGGGCTTGGTAACGCTAATGCCCCTATTGCCCGCGCACTTCGCTTTAAGGACAACTCTTCTGTCAATTTTCGAGCACTTGGTAACTTTTTCGGAGAATACGATATTTTGGAAAACTTAACATTCAAATCCAATATGGGGTTTGATATCAATAGCTTTAATCAATCGCGATTTTTCCCTGCGGCTCCCGAAGGCGAGGTAGTCAACCTTACCAATCGTTTAGAGGAACGTACCGAATTCAATCGTATTTATACGTGGTTTAATACGCTTTCCTATGATAAGGATTTTGGGAAACACTCCATTAATGTATTGGCCGGTACCGAATTTAACAATACCAATCGCAGGACCGTAGGAGCTAGTAGAACAGGTTTCTTGTTTAACGATGTACTGAACACCAGAGTTCTTGACTTGGGTACCGAAAACATCGCTAACTTTGGGTTTGCCTCGCAGGTAAACTACTTTTCATTATTCGGAAAGGTCGATTATAAGTTTGACGATAAATACCTATTGTCGGCCACCCTGCGTAGAGATGGTTCCTCTCAGTTTACCGAAGGAAACAAATATGGTGTTTTTCCATCCTTTAGTGCAGGTTGGAGGGTGAGCAACGAATCCTTTTTACAGGATTCCGAGGTGTTTACCAATCTTCTTATCAAAGCGGGTTATGGAGTGATCGGTAGTAATGCAAGTATTCCTGCCGATGACGTAGCCGACATACTGACCCCCAATACAGAGTTTAATGCCTACCCTAGTGGTAATGGCTCGTTGGATATCGGTTATGGGCTTCAAAGTAGGGGTAATGAGTCGTTGACTTGGGAAACCACTACAACCACCAACGTGGGTATTACAACACAGCTTTTCAATAGAATAGGTTTGGACGTGGATGCTTACATTGCCACGACAGAGGACCTATTGGTAAACGATCCGGGTGATGCCACAATTTTGGGTAGTACGAACGTTATCCGAAAAAACCTTGGAGAGGTCGAGAACAAAGGTATCGATGTCAATTTGAGTTATTCCAACTCACCCGATAACAAATTTACCTATACCATTGCGGCAAATGTCTCGCACTATAAAAACGAAGTGAAGTTTTTAGATCCTAACAACCTGGACGATTTTATTGATGGTATCGCATTTAGAAGTCAAAGACCGAACAGAACCATTGCCGGACAGCCGTTGGCAGCCTTTTGGGGCAAAAAGTTCCTAGGTTTCAACGACGAAGGGAGAATGTTGTTCGAGGATATCAATGGCGATGGAGCCGACGATGCCGAGGACAGGCAATTTATTGGAAGTCCACATCCTGATTTTACTTACGGCCTGAATTTCTCGGCGAACTATGAAAACTGGGACATGGCCATGTTATGGCAGGGGTCACAAGGAAACGATATTTATAATTTCAACAAATTTTTCCTTGACTTTAATACCTTTCCAGGAGCGAAAAGTGTAGACTACGTACAGGAAAACAATCTTCCTGCCTTGACTACCAGTGCTGAAATCATTAATAGGGAATCGGATCAGTCGTCCTTTTATCTTGAAGATGGTTCTTATGCAAGAATGAAGAACATCCAAATCGGATATACCCTTCCTTCCCAAACCGTTGAAAAATTAGGGCTTGCGGGAATTCGGTTTTACGTTCAAGGAAAAAACCTGATCACCATTACGGATTACTCCGGTCTTGACCCGGAAATCAGTCTTGCCCGTTTCGGTGAGGACGACCAGAACCTCACCATCGGCGTTGACGGCGGTGCCTACCCTATTGACAGACAAGTAATTGTTGGGTTAAATGTTAATTTTTAAATAAAAAAACTATGAAAAAAATGTATAAATATCTTAGTATTCTAGTTGCCATATCTATGGTGACCATGGGATGTGAGGAAGACCTCAATGTTCCCATCGAAGGACAAATAGCGGGGAACAGTGTTCCTTTAAATTCTACATTCATCGAAACCCAAGTTGTTTCGGCATATGCCCTTTTGGACGGGTTTCGCCCGGATACCGGAAATGCCATTGCATCTTCCCCATCGAATTGGACCTATGGTGGTGTGACCTCGGATAATGCCTACAAGGGCAGTGAACCGAATGATGCCGCCGTAATCACCCCGATAGAATTCGGAAATACCACTTCGGTAAACGGATATCTTGATGGAAAATGGAAAGCGCTTTATGAAGGTGTTGCCAGAACTAATATTACCTTGCTATCCATAGCACAGGGAAGGGAGTCGGGAGACCTTTCAGAAGCGGAAGCCAATCAGGCAGAAGGGGAAATGCGTTTCTTAAGGGCGCACTATCACTTTGATGCCAAGCAAATCTGGAACAACATTCCCTATATAACCGAGGATATTACGGAAAGTACCACCAATGTGGGTGTCGATTCGTGGAGCGCCATCGAGGCCGATTTTCAGTATGCCGTAGATAACCTGAATGAAGACCCCACCCGTACCGGTGGAGCGACCAAAGCCGCTGCGCAGGCGTATTTGGCAAAAACCCACCTATTCCAGTCGGATTACGCGGCCGCAAAACCCTTGTTGGATGCCGTAATCAATAGTGGCAAACATAGTTTAAACGGTAGGTTCAGAGATAACTTTGATCTCGCAACGGAGAATTCCCCCGAAGCGATTTTTTCCATACAATATAGCGTAGGTGACGGAACACCCCAAGATCGAAACGGGAACTGGGGCGATATCCTCCAATTTCACCATCGTGGACCGGTATCTTCCTGCTGTGGGTTTTATCAGCCTTCCCAGAATTTGGTGAACGCCTTCAAGACCGATGCTAGTGGTCTTCCTCTTTTGGACACGTTTAACGCTACAGATGTGACCAATGATGAAAGTGTTGCCGCCTCGGATCCGTTTACGCCTTACACGGGACAATTAGACCCCCGTTTGGATTGGACCGTCGCGCGCCGTGGCATTCCTTTCTTGGGATATGGCGAATTTGCCGGTGTAGCCTGGGTAAGGGACCCAAGTAACGGTGGGCCCTATAACCAAATAAAGCAGGTATTCTCCGCTGCCGAAAGGGATAATGCTTCCTCTACCGCAGCTTGGACTCCCGCAGTAAACGGGCTTAATACCAATATCATCCGTTATGCACAAGTGTTGCTATGGCGTGCCGAGGTTGCCGTTGACGAAGGCGATTTGGCAAAGGCGTTAAGTCTGGTCAACGAAGTACGGAACAGAGCGGCACTTCCCGACAATGTTGTTCGTTTTGATAACGGCGTTCCTGCAGCCAATTATAATGTTCAACCATACAGCACGTTCCCGGACGCTGCGTTTGCCTTAAAAGCGGTAAAGTTTGAAACCCGATTGGAACTGGCATTGGAAGGACATCGTTATTTTGACCTTGTACGATGGGGCGATGCCGTTCAGGTAATGAATGCTTACCTCGACGCGGAAAAAACCAAAAGAGTACACCTACAGGCGGCTCCCGGTTTTACCGAAACAAGCAACTATTTTGCCATACCACAAGCGATCATTGATCTTAGTGGCGGGTTAATTGAGCAGAATCCAGGATATTAAACGTACATTAACCAGAAAAAAGACATATAATGATTTATAACAAAAAGATAACCACCTGGTTATTATCACTATTAACGCTTTCGGCTTTTTTAGTTAGCTGTGAAGACGACGATACCAACGATGGTACGATTTCGGACAATAGTACCCGTAACATCGTAGAGGTCGCGCAAAGGAGCACTTCCTTAAACTCCCTGGTCGCGGCATTATCGCAGGCTGACGGTAATTTGGTGCAGACCCTTAGTGGAGACGGACCGTTTACGGTTTTCGCCCCGAACAACACCGCTTTTGATAATTTGGGAAAACAACTTGGTTTTGCCGATGCCGCTGAACTTTTGGCGAATGTTGACAATGCGTTGCTATCGGCGATCCTGACCTACCATGTGGTGCCGGGAACGAACCGAGCTTCCAGTTTGAGCGATGGCGCTTCGTTTACTACGGTACAGGGAGAGGATATTACCATATCCCTTGCCGATGGCGTGCAGGTACAGGATAAAACGGAACTTTCGTCCACCTCCACTGCAGCGAACGTTACAGCCCAAGATCAAAATGCCTCCAATGGCGTAATTCACTTTGTCGACAAAGTACTGATCCCACAGGCCTTAATCGATGCTGCCAGTCTCGATATCAGACCTAATCTACCGGAATTGGTAGGTGATACCGAGGCGCTTTCCACTTTAAACAGTGCTTTGGCCCAGGCCGGGCTCGTGGATGTTGTTTCCGGTGCTGGACCGTTGAACGTACTAGCCCCTACCAACGATGCTTTTGCACAATTGTTGGAAGATTTGGGTGATGATTATACCGGTCTGGAATCCTTTGACAACAGCGTAGAATTACAGTTATTGGCCGATATATTGTCCTATCACGTACTTCCTCCGGCTACCATGGGAATGGGAGATGATGAGATGGATGTGCTTCAAGAACTTGCCGTTGGTACGGTCGAAACTGCAACAGGAGCTACACTGGATGTAGCAGGTGCTCCCGGGGCGTTTACCATTACGGATAGTTTTGGTGAAACGGCCAATGTTGGGGCCGAGCCTATCAGTACGACCAATGGGGAAGCCAATGTTATCGATAAAGTTTTGAAACCGGCAGCTATTCAGGAGTTCCTTGACCTTTTGGCCTCGGACGACCTAGCGACCACGGTTGGCAACGTTGCTGATCTTTCCATACTTGGTGAAGCCCTTGCGGCAACGCAGCTTGACACCTTGTTTATTGATGTTACCAATGATACTACGGTCGTAAATAGTTTTACCTATTTCAATACAGCAACCGTTTTTGCACCGACAAATGCGGCGTTTACCGCCCTATTCGATGCACTAGGACCGAATTACAATGGTATCGGTGACTTCCAAACGGATGCCGAAATCGCTTTGTTGGCCGATATCCTTCGGTATCATGTGGTTGTGGGCACCATTACCGCTGCTGACTTAGCGCCCGGATCGGTAGATACGGCTCTGGAAGCGGCTTCCTTGGAAATCATTGCGAGGGGCAATGCCTTTGTTATCGGTGACGCTACCGACGACATCAATGCGGAAATATTGACCGCGGACGTGACGGCAAGAAACGGGGTGGCCCATACTATCGATAAAGTGTTATTGCCCGCTGTGGCCCTGGCCTTTATCGACTCATTGGAATAACCTTTTGACCATACCGTTGACCGTATTCAAAACCGGTCAACTCAAAAAGGCCGGTACTAGTACCGGCCTTTTTTATACCATTTATGGTGTTCAACCCGGATTATGTATTAGAACTTCGTAATGAAGCTTTTAGCTGCGATAAAATATGACATTTTATGAATGTAAGCATAGCACCGCTACGGTTACATTTAAAAATGTAGCGCAGCACCATAGTTTGAAGTAGCTGGAAGCTGTAATCGATTTTCTAATGCATAAAGCGGGTTACATTACGCAAATAAAAACCAGGGATTTTTTGGGTAGATGAAAAAGAAAATCCAAGCATAGCAGTAGCTATGGTTAGATTTTCTTTTGAAGTAAACACGGAAAAGAACAATTTTTAATGGGTAATTTAATACCAGAAACGGTATTATATTCTAAAAACAGTTTTAACATCGTAGGCCGCCTGCTATATAGGCTTACACTTAAAAAGTGATGCATACGACCAATAATATCATCACCTAACCACCCATAAAAAAGCGGAAAAAAGGGAATTGCTTAACCCGTTTTAAGCAATGGAACTTCGTCATGAGGGTCGAAAATGCTATAAAATTAAGATGTTCTTCGGGTTTGCGCATCGCCGCAAAGCATTGAGACTGCGGTCAAGCCCAAAAGATAGTGAAGCCTTCGGTTTTACAGTAGTTTCGAACCATAATGGATTTTCTAATATATCATCCAGGTTCAAGAACAATCAGATTGTTTTAACTTTTGGTTCAACACGAAAATTCATATTTTACCACTTCTAAGCGAGTGGTCCTGATATCTTGGAATATCCGTAGCCTTTACTATGTTGTTAAATTGGAATTTATTTGAAGAAATGCCGTATCATATGTTCTCTTTTTTAAATCGACTTACTTTTTTCCATCCAAGAGCCTTGGAACTGCTTGTTATGGCGATTATAGGAATTCTCGGCTCCTGTAACGAGAAAGCTGCGGACCCGGATAAAGAACGTACTATAAAAAAAGTATTTCGGGAAATTGCTTCAAGCACTTCTGATATTACCTTTACCAATACCCTTACCGAAACCGATTCCTTAAATTATTTCACCTATGGATACCTGTACATGGGCGGCGGTATCGCAGCGGGCGATATTAACAACGACGGGCTAATCGACCTTTATTTTACAGGGAACATGGTGCCCAATGCCCTATATCTGAACAAAGGCGATTTGCAGTTCGAGAATATTTCGGTTTCCGCCGGGGTTGCCGGAGATGATCGATGGTATACCGGAGTAACTATGGCAGATGTCAACAATGACGGCTTTTTGGATATTTATTGTTCCGTAGGCGGCCGATCCGGCATCAAAACCAATCAGTTGTTTTTGAACAATGGGGACGAAACCTTCTCCGAACGGGCCGAACAATTTGGGTTGGCGGAAGACGGCAATAGTGTACAGACCACTTTTTTCGACTACGATAAAGACGGTGATCTTGACGCCTATGTGGCCAACTACCCCCCTACACCATTCGACGCACCAAACCAGTACTATAGCTATAAAATGCAGTCCCCCAAAACAATCGAAACCGACAAATTGTTTCGAAACGATAATGGCCAGTTCACCGACGCTACAGAAGCTTCGGGGGTAACATCATTCGGACTATCGTTAAGTGCCACCGTGGGAGACATGAACAACGACGGCTGGCCGGATATTTATGTATCCAACGATTTTAGTACGCCGGACCTTTTTTACATCAACAATAAAAACGGGACCTTTTCCGAGGTGGTGAAAGAAGTGACCAAACAAACTTCTTTCTTTGGGATGGGTACCGATATCGCGGACGTTAACAACGATGGTTGGCTCGATATCTTTCAGGTCGATATGACGGCAAAGGACAATAGGCGTTCCAAATCCAATATGGCCAGTATGAATCCAAAGCTGTTTTGGAACACCGTCGGTTCGGGATTTCATTATCAATACATGCAGAACAGTTTTCAGCTGAACAACGGAATACTGAACGACACTCTACCCGATTTTAGCAATATTGCCCGACTGACCGGAACATCCTCCACAGATTGGAGCTGGGCCCCTCTTTTTGGGGATTTCGACAACGACGGGCATAAAGATCTGTTCATCACCAACGGTATCCGAAGGGAAATCAATAATCGGGATTACTTTATCGGATATAAAAAGGCCGGAAAACCTAAGGACAGCCTGCTAGAGCGCAGCTTGGCCATTCCTTCAGAAAAAATAGACAACTTCATGTTCCGTAATACGGGAAACCTCGATTTTGAGGAGGTAAACGACGCTTGGGGCATTTCACATAAGGGCTTTTCCAACGGTTCCGTATACGCCGATCTTGATAATGACGGCGATCTTGAAATCGTGACCAACAATATAGACGAACCGGCCAAACTCTACGAAAATTTAAATCCGAATGCCAATAATTTTTTGAGCCTCGACTTTAAAGGTAGCGTAAACGATGTTTTTGGGAGCAGCGTTAAAGTGTATCTCTATTTGGAGGATGGGCACTTTCAGTTTCAGGAAATGACCTTCACCAGAGGTTTTCAATCGTCGGTTGCCCCGCGGTTGCACTTTGGGGTGGGTAAGATAGCGCAAATCGATTCGGTAGCGATACAATGGCCCAATGGCGACACCGAAATTAAAACAGCGGTAAAAACCAATCAACTTTTGACCGTTTCCCAAGAGGATGCCAAACGTCAGAACCTCGTCCAAAATAGTCCAAGCCCTTTGTTGTCGAAGCCAATTTTTAAAACCGAAAGCGATACTGCCTTCCTAAAGCCCTATCGCCATTTGGAAAATTATTATAACGATTTCAACAAAGAAATTTTACTTCCCTATCAGACCTCCATGCTCGGGCCCTTGACATCGGTTGCCGATTTGAACGGTGATGGTTTGGACGACTTTGTCGTGGGAGGTTCCCACAACAATCCTATGGGCATCTTTCTTCAAACGGCTACGGGTTTTGAACGAACACAGATAGCCTCCCTAGAAAAAGAACGGGCCTATGAGGATATGGACATTGTAATTTTTGACATGGAGGGCGATGGCGATAACGACCTCTATGTCGTTAGCGGCGGAAATGAATTCGCTCCGGAATCCGAGCAACTACAAGATCGTATTTATGTCAATGACGGAAACGGCCATTTCCACAAAGCGGAAGGGAGCCTTCCTGAAATTACGGCGAGCGGGCTTGTTGCCAAACCCCATGATTTTGATAAAGATGGCGATTTGGATCTTTTTGTGGGAGGTAGATTGGTGCCCGGTGGATATCCCGAACCGACCAACAGTTACATTATGGAAAATAGAAGTACCCCGGAAAAAATCATTTTTAAGGATGTAACCGCTACAGTCGCCCCGGAGTTACAACGTATTGGAATGGTCAGCGATGCCCTATGGAGCGATTACGATGCCGACGGTTGGGACGACCTGATCTTAGTAGGGGAATGGATGCCGATTACCGTATTTAAAAATACAACAGGCAGGTTTAAAAATACCAGCGAGAATTTAGGCATAGCGGACACCCATGGGTGGTGGTACCATATCAATTCGGCCGATTTTGACGGAGATGGCGACATGGATTATATTGTTGGCAACTTGGGGCTGAATTACAAATACCAAGCTACCGAAGCGGAAACCTTTGACGTGTATTATAGGGATTTTGACGACAACAGCTCCAAAGATATCGTATTAAGTTATTTTAACGAGGGAAAACAATATCCGCTGCGCGGACGGGAATGCTCCTCACAACAAATGCCCGGAATTAAAAAGAAGTTCGAATCCTATCAGTCCTTTTCGGAGGCTACCCTGGAAGAGGTGTATACCGAAGACTATTTGAACAAATCCCTCAACTACAAAATCAAATCGTTTGCCAGCGTTTATCTCGAAAATGACAACGGAACGTTTCGACTTTCCCCCTTACCCAGAGCGGCACAAATATCGAATATCAACAGCTCTATAATCCAAGATTTTAACGGTGACGGAAAACTGGATGTAATGATTGCGGGCAATTTACATACCGCAGAGGTAGAAACCCCTAGAAATGATGCCGGTAACGGTCTGCTTTTGTTACAGGACGAAAACGGATCCTTCCTGCCCATTAGCGGAAGGGACAGCGGCTTGTTCGCCACTGGTGATGTGCGCGATGTTGCCAAAATTACATTTCAAGAAAAGGAATACCTTATTGTGGCAAAAAACAACGATTACCTTCAATTGGTTTCGATACGACATTGATAATAATTTATGACGCGATACAGTAGTTTTTGAAACTAAAAAAAATTACTTTAATATTAAGTGATTTAGTCCTGCTATTTACCTTGAATATATCTAAAAAACGGGCCCACTCCTAAAAGCTGAACCCGCTAAATTATACTTAAGACATTTTGATAATGCTATTTACAAAGCGATTGGGATACTTTTCCCTAATATTATTCAACTCTGCAGTCATTCGTACAATCACCACGAGTACAATTATAAAAAGTTGCATACGGTGAACAGCCGTCCGTACAACCTTGAGACCAGTATCCTCCCTTAATAGAATTTAAGTTTGATACAACTTTTTTAGAAAGATCTAATTTGAGATTTAACTTCTTTTTTTTCATTTCAGAATAATTTAAAGGTTAATATACATAGTAGAATCTATTGAATATAAGAAAAATACATCATTATTTATGTAATTTATTTCAAATTAACAATATTTGCTTCAATTTAGAAGGTTTTTTCCTAAAATGTGAAGTCTTTATCTTAACAACCGGGCAGGTCATTACAGAACGTTTGTATGGAAAGGTTCAACAACACCTTCAAGGAAAACGTGTTGAACGCATATGTCTTTAATAATACCGAAGAAGTTAGCTGTATAAAAGAGATTTTTAGGGAAGACTAGAACGAACATCGTCCCCATAAGTTTGAAGGCTTCCCTGTTTTTGAAGGCTTCCCTGCGTGGGTGAAAATCTGCTCTTTCTCATAATGACTGTTTAAAATTAAGGTTATTATTCTACTTTTAAACAGTTCGGTTTCAAGGGTAGCTTACAAAAGATTCAATAAGACCTTCAGAGAAGATGTGTTGGATGCCTATCTTTTCAGGAACATCGAGGAGGTGTATCAACAAGCAGAAGGTTTTAGGGAAGATTACAACCAGTATCACCCTCACAAATCGTTGGGCAGAAAAAGCCCGAACCAAATATTCAAAGAATTTTCATTGGGGCTAGCCCCAATGAAAAAACAGGATTGTTTAACTTAGGGCTGTACGAAAACGGGTAAGTCTTCAAGTTTCTTGGCAGAAAAAGCCCGAACAGAATTTTAGAGAATTTTCATCGGGGCTAGGCCTAATGGAAAAAGAAGATTGTTTAACTCAGCACTCTACGAAAACGGGGCATTCTTCAACTTCAAATTCTAAACAAGTGAAGCCTTTGGTATACCTTAACACACCACTATCATTAAAAGTACCATGAAAAAGAAATTGAAGCCTTTTTTTGGAAGTACTATTACCAACTTAAAACAGCTCATTAATCGGTCGTAAAAATCTTTCTAAACTTATAAAGTAGTCGTTCAATAAGTCTAAGGTCTTCGGTAATTATCTTAGCAGTACCGGTCATTTCCGGAGTGTACTTTATTACTTTCTTATATCGGGTAACCATTTTTTTTGCTAAGGCAATTTCAACCCGGTATAAATCCTGATTTGGTACAGCCGAAATACTCTGTACTTTTCCTTCCAATTCACCGTACTCCTGAAAAGGATAATTATCTAACCTTACCAATACTTTTTGGCCCACTTTAACTTTTCCAAAACCAAAAGCAGATAATTGTAGTACCGCCAGAAATTCCTGATTGTCGGGAACTACAGCAAATACAGGTTCACCTCCTTTTACAAATTCATTTTCCGTCCAGTCATCCAAATAATTAATTATTCCATCTGTTGGTGAAACTAAGACATAATTTTGTTCCCAAGAATTTATAAAATTTTTAATTTGAATGGCATTTTGATTTATTTGATTTTTTAGATTTCTCTCTTTTTCCTTTTTTTCAAACTTTAGTTGTGCTAATTGCTTTTCATACTCGGTTAGGGTAATCTTACTTTGGACCAAGTCTTTTTTTGTTATTTGTGAATTTTGATCTTTTTGAGAAAAAATTGTTTTTTCTTGAAACCACTCCATCTTAGAAATCACCCCCTTGTCATATAACTTGTTGTTAGCCTCCAATCGTTCGCGGGCATACTCCCGCTCCGCTTCGGAAGACTTTATTTGTTCTGAATTTAGTTGCAACAAGTACTTGTAATTCGCAATCTGACTTTCTAAATTCTTTATACCCTCTAAAAAATAGTCGTCTTCCAAGTGTTCTTGATAGTCTTGGAGTGATTTTATTAGCTGATTATATACGGTTTGTGCTTCACCAAATACGAAACCGTTATGCGGTAAAAGATTTAAAGATGCTGGAGAACCATTTAACAAATTAAAAACCTGTTTAAGCAAGGAATCCAAGAAATTAATCTCCTTGATATGAACTTGACTTTCGATTTTAACTATATAATCTCCTTCATCTATTTTAGATTCATTCTTTATAAAGAGTTTTTCGATTTTACCCGAGATTTTTGTTACAACTTTTATCGTTGGTTGCTTGGTAGTAACTATGGCCTGACCACTTACGGTTTCAGGATACTTAATCAACCAAGTTAAGAAAATAGCTATCGCTATTATACCCAAAATTAATCCTGAACCCCATTTAATGATCTTGTTTGGGACATGGCTTAGTATGTCCTGAAAATCGGGAGAACGGAGATCAATGGCTTCAAGTTTATCTTTTTCCGACATAACTCTAACTTAATCATTTAATTTTCCCAGATCTAACTGATTTTTAACCAACGAAAAATATCTTCCCTTTAAATTAACCAAGGCTTGATGGTTTCCCTCTTCAATAACTTTACCCTTTTCCAGAACTATGATTTTATCTGCATTTTTTACGGTACTTAATCTATGTGCAATAACGACCACAGTTTTGTTCTTATAAAATTTCTCAAGATTGTTCATAATAATTTTTTCATTATTAGCATCCAATGCCGAAGTTGCTTCATCTAAAAAAAACAACTTTGGATCTTTATAAATTGCCCTTGCAATCAAAATTCGTTGTTTTTGGCCGGCACTTAACCCCACACCTTCCAGACCTATTTTCGTATTGTAAGAAGTAGGCAGTCCTTCAATATATTCTTTTATGTTTGCTAAGGTTACCGCCCTCCTGAGTTTTTCCTTGTCGATAACATCCTGTCCTACCGCTATATTTCTGGCAATGGTATCGTTAAAAATATATCCTTCTTGCATGACTACGCCAGATAGATCCCTCCATTTTTTTTGTGAGATATTTTTAAGGTTTTGTTCTCCGATCCGCACTTCGCCAATATCCGCTTCATAAAATTTTAAAAGCAATTTCATCAAGGTGGTTTTACCACTGCCGCTTGCCCCAACTATAGCGGTCACCTTATTTCCGGGAATTAAAATGTTCAAATCATCTAGAACATGCGTTCTTGTACCGGTATATCGAAAACTGACGTTACTCAAAATTAAATCATTGTTAACATCTACAATTGGCACGAAGGTATCTTGAACATCATCTTCCTCTTTTTTGACGTGTATTTCCTGAAGCCTTTCCAAACTGATTTTTGCATCTTGAATTGATTGGGCAAAACCTGCAATTTGAGTGATAGGAGCATTTAATTCTCCTATAATGTATGAAACGGATAGCATCATACCTAGGGTCATTTCCCCATTAATTACCAGCGTTGCCGATAAAAACGAAATAAAAATATTCTTTAATTCGTTTATAAACATTGAGCCTGCTGTTTGACTTTGTTCCAACGTCAAACTTTGTATGGAAACCTTAAAAAGTCTGGCCTGTAAATGTTCCCAACCCCAACGTTTTTGCTTTTCGGCGTTATTTAGTTTTATCTCCTGCATTCCATTAATCAGTTCAATTATTTTACTCTGTTCCTGACTTACATAAGCAAAACGTTTATAGTCTAGTTTCCTTCTTTTTTTTAAAAATAATATCACCCACAAAAAATATAAAAGACTTCCAAAGAGGAACACTAAGAAAATACTAAAGCTATAGTAGAAAAGGACAAAACTGAAAAGTACGATAGTCACAAATGAAAAAAGCACGCTTAAAGAGGTGGACGTAAGAAGATGTTCAATTCTTCTATGATCTTGTATACGTTGCATGATATCCCCCGTCATTTTTACATCAAAAAAAGCGATAGGCAAACTCATTAATTTTATAAAAAAATCAGAAATCAGCGAAATGTTTATTCTTGTACTTAGGTGCAGAAGAATCCATCCTCTAATCAGCTCTATCGACGTTTTTCCCAAAAAAAGCATCAACTGGGCCAATAAGATTAAATAGATAAAATTGATGTCCTGGTTTTGAATACCTATATCAACTATACTTTGGGTTAAAAAAGGAAAAACTAGCTGAAGAAGGCTACCAGCGATTAACCCCAAAAGAAGCTGGGTTAAAAACTTCTTGTACCGGAATATATATTTGTATAGAAATTTAAGTCCTTTTTTTGTTTCATCAACTTCAAGAGAAGTTTGATTAAATTTTGGTGTAGGATCCAAAATCAAAATTATTCCTTCTGGCGTTACCTCATCAGTATTATTGCCTACCCAGCCCTTTATAAAATCATCTTTAGTGTAAGTTATTAAACCATAGGCAGGGTCCGAAACATAAACAATATCATCTTTTATTTTATAAACAACGATAAAATGGGACTTATTCCAATGTGCAATACAGGGAAAAGGGGATTCTTCTTCCAAAGATAGAAAGTCAAGCCTTGCTCCTAAAGACCTGAATCCTATAGCTTCTGCTGCATCGCTCAGCCCTAGCAAAGTACTTCCTTCTCTGGTAGTTTCACTGAGGTTCACAATTCTTTCCCTAGAGAAGTTCTTCCCATAGAACTTAGCAATGATCCTTATACAGGAAGGACCACAATCCATAATGTCAAGCTGTTTAATGTGTGGAAAACTCAAATTTGAAATAATTTAAGGGGATAGTATTTAAGTGATTATGAGCGTGAATGGTTTCCATTTTTTTCCATATGCTACTAGAACATCCAAACTTCAAGATAGTTCCTTTGTACCGTGCTCATTTGTTCTTGGATTACATTTTCTAAAATACCTTTTTTATGTACTTGTTTTAAATGGCTGTGAAATTATTAAGATTCCAAGGCATATGCGTTACGTCTCCTAAGGTTACATGAGTTATTAACGATTCACTGAAACGTCAGATATTTTTTACCTATAAAAAAATAAATTTTAGTGAAACTTATCTTCAATCGGGAAGTTACGCAATAATCTACTTACTTAAACAGATTGAAAAGCGTAATCCGTTATTTAGAAAGATATTTTCTTTTCGCAATATCACTCTTATAGAAACGAAACATATAATCATAAATTACCAGTTCGTGTAATCTTTGATTTGATCTGAATAACCGATTTAACAGCATATGAACATAACTAGGAAGCAAGCTATCTAAAGAAATCTTTAGCTGACCCTCTTGTTCTTTATATAATAATGCATCTACTATTTCTTTCGATTTTTCTTTTTTAACCTTTAAAACTTCTAAAATAGTCTCACTTACTATTCCTTCTCTTTTCATTACTTTATCGATAAAGGGTTTTACGGTTCTGTACTTTTTATCAATTTGCTTCTTTACACCTCTGTCTACGGCGAATTCCCTGTAAAATGCATTTTTTAAATGTTCTGTCAAACGTAATTTCTTTTCACTATCATAATTAAAACTTTGAAGGAGTTCGTCTATCATTAAAATACCACAAAGCCATCTTAAATCCTCTCCCTGATCATCTTCGAGTAGGCACAAAACATCTAAAATTGCCATACTATCCACACCAAACCAAGCTTCGGTCAAAACCATAACATTTTCTCCGTAACGCTCGATTTCTCTCTTATAGGTATCCGTAGTTACGTTTGTAACAACACCTTTTTCGATGAAAGGAGTTACCATATTCTTAAATAAGTCGACTACCTCAGAAATCTTCGTAAGGTCTACAAAATGGAATCTTAATCTTAGGTGAAAACCTTCCTCGTCAACATACCTGATAAAGAACCAATTATCAATTAGGGACTTATCTTTTAAGTCGTCCAGAAGACGTTTTACAATATTTGTCAGTACAAAATCTGAAGTTTTGGTTCCACAATAAATTTTATAATATAACCATTCCGAACCAAGAACAAATGAACTGGGGATGACCGGTTTTTTCTGGGGAATTGCCTTAAAAGGAAATGTTTTTTTGGTTTTTTTAGTTTTTAAATAAGCTACTAATTGATTGGTATATGCGTTTCCTTCCTCATCCAAAACAACTGCCGATTCCATGTCAAACAAAAACTCTGTAATCGTTATAGATTGTCTTTTGATAATTATAGATAGAAACATATTTAACGACAGGCGACTTTTCCAATTGATCAACAATTCATTGTCCGCATCCTTTAAAAAAAATAAATTCGGTAATTTCCATTGCCGCTTCCATTTAGAAAGTTCCTCCAAGGATGCGTTTTTATTTATTAATACGATGAAATCCTCTTTTTGCAAATGCCAGGTTTTTGGTTTTAGAATCACATTTTTCCATACTGCCCTTGGCACTATTTTAAATTTGTTCGCCATACGGCCCCAACTAAAATGGATACCACTATTTGTCTTATGGGTTTGCATATCTGCCAAGAAATGATAAATGGGCAATGATAGAAATGAATAGTTATGAGCATTGCTCAGTCTTGGTAGTATAAATTTGTTATGTTTCAATGATCGCAGTAGAATCCGATTCTCGCCTGGTATAACACTGATCATAATATCATCGACTCTTAAGGTTTCTTGTTTGTCGACAGAAGTTTTCGCCAAATACGGGATTTCGTACTTTCGAAATGCAGGGTGCAAAAGAATATTTCCGGTTCTAGCTTCCGGTAAATGGACGATTTCCGCTATCAATAAATCTTTATTTAGTTCCTCCTCAAATGAGCAAATTCTTTTGATAAGATCATTTATCTCAAAATTTCCATGAGCGAACCTCGACAAAATATTTACGGCGCTACTTCCTCCCGATGGTAATAAGTGGATAAGGTGCCCGCCATTGTCAAGTTTACCCAAAATACTGAACATACATGCAATAGAATCAGGTAGGGGATTCTTTTCCGAAGATTCTTCAATATCTTTTGGTTCCCATTTCTCAAACAGATCTACCCAATCATCATCATTGATATTAGCCTCTGTAATTAAATTGAAAAGCTTTGATTGAAAGCTATCCCATAGTATATTTTTAGGATTATCTTTCGTGTTACCGTTCGTAACCAAACCTTGGATCAATGGACTTATGTCAGTATTACCGGTATTTACGGGATAACTTATTCCGGACTCTACATCAAGGGCTTTGCCAAGTGAAATCTCGGCATCTCCATACCTCCTGTAAAACTGTATGGCGAATTCTTCCAATTTGTTATTATCCCCTTTTCTTTTTGGGGTAATCCGATTTATAAATTCAAGACAATTTTTTAAATCTTTGGTAATGGTTTTCGAAATTGTGGCATCTTTAAACAATTTTCTGTTTAAATCGGTCTGAAACAATTTACTGAGATCATATTTTGTGTTGAACTTTTTAAGGGATTCAGATATTTCAAAATATTCTTGAGTATTATTAACAACCCTTTCATCAAGACGTAGAATTTTTTGTTCTAAAGCTTTCAAATCAGAAATTATAGCATTTATTAAATGGCTTTTATGGCCAATTCCTTCTAAAACGGAAATAATCTGAAAAATAAATTCTTTACCCGTGATAGCTGGCTCCAACTCGCTAACCAGTAGTTGCGAATTGATTATTTCCGAAATGAAATGAATTGCATCTTCCTTACTAATGTCGTCATCGACCAAACTATCGGACAGCAAATCAATAGTAGCTCCTGACTTACTTTTCGAAAGGACCATCTCTATATACTCATCAGAAAGTATAGAAGATAACTTATGGGTTCTGATTCCTGTATGTCTGTAAAGATATTCTACATATCTAATCTCATCGTTGAACGCATATAAACTGGTATTGGGGAAGAATTTTAATTGGCCCCTGATTTCCGGGATTTTTTCTAAGTTTTGCGCTAAGGCACAAAGGAAGTTCATATCAAGTCTAGTATGTCTAGAAATTGAATCTGGCATGGAGAGCGTAATCTCATTTTGATCTCCCCACTTCACTAACGAACACCCTGCAAAAAGACCGAATGGTGTACATCTACTATGCATCCTGGTGTAATATTTGCTTAGGGAGACAATTAATTTTGCCTTGTCTGTTTCTTCAGTTATATCATTATTCAACCATTTGCAAAGTACATAATGTAAATCTGGAGAAGCTAAAAACAGTGCCTCCTTATTTTGAGGCTCTGAGAAAAACTTTTTTAATTCATTTTCTGTGGTATCAAGAACAATGGGATGAAGTGGGGTTCGCAACACAAGTTCATCACCAAATTCGTATTCTTTCATCTAGTTTTGCTTTATTATTAAAAGAGTAATTCTAATCTGGTAATTATGAAATCAACAATGCCTCGTCCCAAACCATGTTGCGTTTATTCAATCTTGATAACAGTGCAAGGCCGATACCGGAAATACCGTCTAAAAAACCACGACTACTGGCCCATTTCATCTCTCCTTCGACAAACCCGTTATTAGCAACAAACTTTTTTAAGTTCAATTGTTCTTTTGTTGCGCTATAGCAGGATTCGTAACCGGCCAAGCCCGTAGGGCGATTCCCCTTTTCCAATGTTTTGTTATACCAAAAATCGGCTGCCTTGGCATAGTTCTTTCTCCCTGTATTATAATACATTCGTTGAAAAATTACGGCAACGCCTCCCGTTCCATGGCATAGGCCGGCATCATTGACCATATTAAGTCTTAAATCCTCTCTTAAAACATTGTCATCCATAATTTCAATTACTCGATCTAGAATACGGCGATTTTCTAAAAAAACCCCACTTTTCCATAGCGCACTACAGACACCCATATCTCCATAGCACCAACCCATTCTGCTCCGTAATGGTTCACTATCTATATAGAAAGGAAAATGACAGTTGTAAGCATTTTGTTCTAACTGATTGTCCAAAATATAATCGGCACTTTTGGTAATCAATGGTATCGTTATTTCACTATGTATCCTTTGCCGTGCGCAGTTGACTAGAAAAGATAAAATACTGGGGACACCATGGGCCAATCCCATATTAACTTTAGTGTTGTCAAACTCCTTTTTTTCATAATCGTAACTTGCCCACTTTGCGTGCTTCCCAACTATAATAGCACTTTCATTAATGCTACATATGATTTTCTTTAGTATTCGGTTCCTCACTAAACCGTTATCCCTTTTTAAGTAAAAAAAACCGATACCGATAGCTCCATGCAAAAAATCCAAATCATTATTCTTAATAAGGTAATCCACCGATTTTTCAAAATTCTCATCTAAATCTTCAAACATGTACTCAATATCAATATCTATAAATTTTTTTTCTTTTAAGTGTATCATTAACCAACCAAATCCCGATAGACCGTCGGAATATAAATAGGTGCCCCGCTGTTTTTGAATTTTCTCCAAAACTTTATCTAGTAATTTATCTGCAAAGTTTTTGGTTTCTTCATCTTTAAACTCCTCAGCATAGTAAAAGAGAAAAAGTATTTCGCCTAATGTGCCTGCCAGAAGAGAAGTATTCACTGATGAAGGATTCAAGAGGGAACCCTTGATTTCGTGAATTTTAGATTTCAATATTCTATCCATTTTCAGTGCACGATTTTTTTGAAATATTAATTATTTTAATCCCCTAATTGAGCGAAATTTTAATTTAACAAAAACCTCGACGGATGCTTTACTTTCTATTGAACAGTAATTCCGGAAAATTAAAGTCGTCCAAAAACATATTGCCTTATTTAATAACGCCAGTGTGAGGTCCATTTAATCGGTGAAACCCTTTAGAATCGTTTTAAAAAACTTCCTGCTACAAAAACGTTTATCAGGGCATTGTCAGCTTTAAAAGCAACCTCAGTTCTAAACATAAAAAGCATCCCTAGCGCAGCGTTTTTCAAATCTACGGCCCAAAGTTCAATCCAAGCCAATTGTATTCTTTCTGTTTAAAAATGATATCTCATAGTTTTATGTAGTGTTAAAGCTACTAAATATAAAGCATTATACTGGATTATTAAATTGATTTACATTCTTTACCCTACTACTAATTCTGAATAAAATGCATCTTTTTATGAAATCTATTAATATTTTGCTTACTTTTAAGTAATTATTATAGTATTTATCTTATAGATAGTAGTTGTGAAATTTTGCAATTACCCTCCAAAAAAGATTTTTTTATGAATTTTCAAAAAGACTTATTATGAAAAAACAGGTGAAATTAAAATTAAAGAAGAGTATAGTTTCAAATTTAAACGAGAAGGAAATGGAACAACTGAAAGGGGGCTATGGTTTGTCAATAACTATCTGTGGTCCATCTATAATTACGGTAACGTTACCGATTTGTTGCTAAAAAGACGCTGCTACTATTTAAGGTGCTCTCTATGAATGTGAAAAAACATCCCGTTAAATTGTTTTTGATGTCGTCACCCTTAATCTAAGGATAGTGTTTATATATATGATTAACACAAGCGTAAGCCCAAAGAACAAACATTTCTAGTGTTAATGCTAACTGAAAATGATTGTTTGATTTCCCTCTTCTTTGAAAAGGCTTGATTTATAGATTAGGAGTGTTATTCCTTTTTGGGATTATATAGATTTCTTGATAATATTTAATTTAAGTCTAATTATATAAATTTTTACAAATGAAAGATGACAAAAAGTTGAGGTTAAAAAAAACTACTATCTCTAACATTAATGAAAAAGAGATGGAAGACATTAAGGGGGGGTACGCACAATCGTTAACCCTTACCGTTACATATTCATGGACGTGGACATGGTCTTATGATTGTTAGAATAATTTATAGATAAAAAGAAAACATTTTTTATCGTTGATAGTTCAAAGTATAACAAAATAAATAGTACAAAATGGAAAATAAAAAAAAGTTAAAACTAAAGAAGACAACAATTTCGAATATTAACGAACAAGAAATGGAGCAGATAAAAGGGGGGTATGCGCAGCTGCTCACCATTACTGTTACTTTCACCATTACGATAACGATTCCATGTTGAATTGATTATGAGTTTTGACGGGGTAGCGCGTAAAGCAGCTACCCTTTTTTTTTAGCGATTTGTACCCTTTTGTTGAAAACACTTGGTGCATTTAATGGGTTCAGGTGCTGAGAAATTATAATAATATCACAGACGCGCACTCAAAACTTAGTTGCTTAAAATCTTATTTTACGCATTCTGTGACGATGAACTAGAAACTTCTCATCATCGACTACTAAAAATCTTTACTATAACATACTAATTGAAGTTTTTCTATAATTTTACTCATCTTTTTTTGTAAGAAAACCGTAATTTCAATTTTAAATCAAAATATAATTCAAATTTTTATATGATAAGTTTAGGTATATTTCCGGAAGAGCTAAATTCGGACGATTCTATTAAAAGTTATGGGAGTTTTTCACTTGAAAATGAGCAAATTAATGTCGGTTTAATTGAGGAAGAAGATTTGGAACTTAGTAATTCTTCCGATCCAGATAATAGGGTTCTTGTTAAGAAAAAAGCAATTTCCTGTAATTACAGGGACAAGTCGTTAACATTTAAATATAACAAGCAAGTTTCTGATAAAATGGAAATGGGCGTTCCCTCTTTTTCTTATATCGGGTCCGAGTTTGTTGGAGAAGTGGTAGATGTAGGAAAAAATGTGAGTGGTTTCAAAATAGGAGACCGCGTTATTTCCAACATTGCTTACCCGTCTTACGACCCGACATATGCCGGTGGCTTAGCTACTAATCATGGCTCTAGAAGAATAGATGATTTCTATCCCAACAAATTGATAAAAATATCGAATAAGATTCCCGATGAAGTAGCGGCATGTCTGTCCATAGCCGGGTTTACCGCGCACAGTATGGTCAGAAAAGTAGTTCGTCCTAATATTAAGGTATTGGTAACAGCAGGAAGATCCTCTACTTCCTTAGCGGCCATAAGTGCATTAAAAAATCACCCGGTAGAAGTTTATGTTATGAGTTCGACTGACCAAAACAATAACGAACTAAAGGAGTTGGGGGCCACCGATGTAATTATGGTAAACCATGATACCGACAGTTACTTACCCGATATTCAGAAAGTCATAAAGGATTTTACCGGTTTTGATGCAGTTATCGATCCATTATTTGATATTCACCTTCCGAAAATTACGGAACTCATGACATATGACTCTAAATACGTCACATGTGGTTTTTATAATCAATTTCCGTTGTTTTCAAAAACGTCATTCGAGCCTAGGGGTAAATCGTTTAGTGAGATAATTACCGAAGTAATGACGAAAAACATTAGTTTGATTGGCAATTGCATAGGTTCTTACGAAGATGGAATTAAGGCGATAAAAGACTGCGAATCAGGTAAATTTCAGGTAGTAGTGGATAAAGTTTTTTCCAAAGGAGAAGAATCGGAATTTTTTGATGCCACCTATAATTTTAAAGAAAAATTCGGGAAAGTAGTATATAGATATGACTAAAAAGGTTGTTTACTTTTTATTGATTGCATATTCTTTTTCTGTTTTAATTGGTTTTGTGGCAAGGTATTTAAAAACGGAAAGCAATAATCCGAATGCGGTATTAATTTGTTATGCAGTTTTAATGTTTACTCCCCTACTGTCCGTATTGATTGTTGATAGGTTTGATTTTAGGAAGATTTTTACGGAGTATCAATTCAATCTTAATTCTATTAACTTTAAATCCCTTCTAAAATACATTGTTTTAACTGCTTTTATTCTCCCATTCTTAATAGTCTTATTAGTATATTTTTTTGGAAACCATTTAGAAATTGAAAATTTTGGCAGCGTAATTCTTTCTTCTTCCGAACTTCCCGTCGAGTTAAAAAAAACGCTTCCAAGCTTTCTTGATGTAAAATATCCTATTTTGGTATGGTTCCCCATGATGGTAATATCCAGCATTCTTGCCGGAGTAACCATTAATATGGTTTTTGCTTTTGGAGAAGAGGTAGCGTGGAGGGGGTTTTTAAATAAGCATTTGAAATTAAAGTACTTTACCAAGAATATTGTTATCGGAACTATTTGGGGGGCTTGGCATATTCCGATTATTTTGAACGGTCATAATTTTGGGGAACACTATCTTTCCGGAAGTTTAATTATGATTGTTCTTTGTATTTCGATTTCCTTCTTCTTAGCCGACAGCTTAAAACAGAGCAATACTTTAATTACTCCAGCAGTTTTGCATGGAATTATAAATGCCTCGGCAATGACGCTTTCCGGATTGATAATTAAGATTGAAAATCCAGTTTATGGTCCGTTTGGTGTCGCATTTGTCTTAGCGATCCTGACTATCCTTCTGTTACAAAAATTCATCCTTAAATAAAAACAATTGAACAGACAAATAACCGAATCTCCATTAATAGCAGCAATTAAGGTATCCGTTTTGCAGATAGCTGCTTTGGCATTGATTTTTTTAGTTTTTTCCGGTAGGTTTACGGATATATATGTGTATATATTTTTTGGTTGTTACTTTATCCTGACCGTTGCAAGCTATTATGTTTTAACAGATAAAGTTCCACAGACATTATATTTTAGGCTGAAAAAAAATAAGCTAAATGTGGAATCGTGGGATAAGAAAGTAGTTTTTCTTTACGGTAGTTTTCTGGTACTCATATTTGTAATATCAGCTTTGGAAATGCGATTTTTTCCAAAACCGGATCAACTTAGATTCAGCTTTTTAATTTCATTGGTACTTTTGGTTTTTTACAAATTAATAATTACGCAGGTAATTTTAACCAATCCGTTTTACGAAACACACGTTCGGTTCCAATCCGATAGAAATCAAATGGTTATTGATAGCGGTCCTTATAAATATGTTAGGCATCCCGGGTATTCTGCCTCTATTTTACTGATTATATCAATTGTTTTGGCAGCTGAGTCCTATTATGGACTAATACCAGCTGTATTATTTGTAGCAAATCTAATTTATAGGATAACTAGGGAAGAGAAGTTACTTTTAGAAAAACTGCTTAATTATGATAGTTATATGGAAAGTACTAAATACCGAATACTTCCTGGTATCTGGTAAATACAAATTTATGTTTGATCGCTCTTCTTTCAAAAGAATTGCTTTCTGCCAATTGAGGACTTACATTTTGGAAATGAATACCCATTTCAGATTTACACCATTGTGTTGTATCAAAAAAGTAAAAAACAGACTTGATAACCTGTCAATAAAGTTTGAACCGCGCTTTAATAATTAGGATTATTCTTTTAATTGTATGAAAAAATCTTAATTTTTTAAAAAACTTTGAAGTAATATGTGGAGTCTTAACTGAAGAATACTTTAACATATAGTAGAAATAAGCAGTGATTTACGGTTTAAATTTTAGAGTTACCGCTTTTGTTCTTAGGTCCTGATTTAAAACTGACACGATTCAAAATATAACTTCAGTCCATGAAAAATTTAAAAAAAAATAAAATCTCGTTATGTACGGTAAGCATGAACCGTCTGCATCACCTTATGCAAACGTTGCCGAAAAATATTGAAGATAATATTGATTACGACAATTTAGAATTTGTCGTCTTAAATTATAATTCGAAAGATGCTATCGATGAGTGGGTAACTAAAAAAATGGGGAAGTATCTCGATTCAGGTATTTTACAATATTATAAAACTACGGAGCCGGAGAGCTTTCAGCATAGTCATGCAAAAAATGCGGTGGCTAAATGTGCAAAAGGAAATATCATTTGCAATGTGGATGCAGATAATTTTATTGGAAAAGGTTTTGTGGATTATGTGAATAAAGTGTTTACCGAAAACAAAAATGTTTTCATAGCGACACCCAAAAACGCTAAAGCTGTTGGTTGTTATGGTAGAATTTGCGCCAAGGCTTCTGACTTCTATAAGATTACAGGTTATGATGAAACAATGAAAGGTTACGGTTTTGAGGACTTTGACCTGACCAACAGACTTGAAATGCTTCCATTAACTAGGATAAAAATAACAAATTCAAACTATTTGAACGCAATTTCACATGATGACGGGGAACGACTTAAAGATGAAAAAAACTCTGTGGATATTCAACGTGTGTTTGCCCGTAAAATAGACTATAAATCTGTCCAATTGTTATTTCTATTCAAAAATTCTGAATATTGCCATGGAGAATTACTATATAATCGATTGCAAAATTCGCAATCTTTAAGTAACATTTTTCCAGAAAATAGAGAATATGAATACGAACACTCCATCAAACAAGATAAGTGGGAAAAAGGACTTTTTAAGTTTACCAACGGTAGATTAATGCTGCTAAAACCTAAGTTTCTTTCAGGTTTAACAAAGGATGGTTTCAATGAAACAGAGAATTATGTGGCAGTAGAAGATTTTTTCCCGGTCGAAGATGAAGCCCGCATTTTATCTATGAAAATGTTTTATTCTCAAATCTCGAATAGAATTAAAATGTTAAGAAATAGAAGTGAGAAGTCAACCACCCTAAATCAAGTTTCTTTCGGAAAAGTTAATCTTGTGAAACTTTAGTTTAAAGAAAGACCAGGATTGTGTTGATTAATTTTTCACTTATTAATGGCCTTGAACCATAAGTTTTTTCAAGTCCCAATACAATCAGATATGGTCTTAAGATAAAGATGAAACTTTAAGCAGCGATTGTTATTGCTTAGTTTGCCGGCTATAGTTTTAGCTCTAGTAACGCGCTGTGAGGTGAGTGTTTAACATATAACCTGTAAAATCACAAATTCATGGCTCCATATAGTCACAACCAAATAGGCCGTTGTTTGCATCTATTTGTAACCGATGTATCAGGAAACATAATTTAAGGCTCAATTTGAATAGATTAAGGTGTCAAAGCCCTTTTAAAGGTGGGAGCGTTGTTTTGATTACAACCCTCTGTTATGATTTTGAATTACGGTCTAATTGTAACTAGACCATAGAACTTAAGAACTAAAATTGCTATATATAAAAGATAATGAGCACCTACCATCTAACTTTTTCGATTTACTATAATAAAAAAGAATGGCATAAGTTGATCAATGAGATACACACCCTAGTTAAAGATGACAAAAGAATTTTTAACTATTTTCTGAATCTTAGCACTTTTAGAGGGGGCCATGTCGAGTTCACCATTGAGGTTGGAAAAAAACATTCAAAAACATGTGTCAAACATTTTAGCGGTTGTATCGAGAAATTTCTTGAAACAACACCTTCATCAAACAAAAGTTTAGATACAATTAACGATGTATTCTTTTTAGATTTCCCAAATAACACGATTCATTATGGTGTTCATGACTATGTACCAATATTCAGGGCAAACAATCAACCTTTTGAATCCATTGCGGATATAAACCATCAAATTACAGGCCTGATCATTACTATTTTTCAAGACTTCGGTGAAGAAACTGTAGGGATGACCATTGAGATAGCCATTCAAATCATGGCGCTTTTTTGTTTGATTTCTGAAAAGGAATTAGGTTCGGCAATCACCTTTTTTAATACGCTGTTGCAAAAAGAGTTTAAAAAGCATAAAACGGAATATGTAGAAGATGCACAGAAATTGGGATTGATAAATTTCAACGATAACAGAAATGAGATTTTAGGTTATCTTGAGGACACTATGCTTAAAAAGGTTGGATCTCAAAAAGAAGCTTGGGAAATTGAATGGGAGTCTTTGGTGTCAAAATCTCGCTTCCAGAATAAAACTTCAGAAAATCAAGATTTGATTTATGAGCTTTTAATTGATGCCATTTTTAATAAATTAGATATTAGAAATAAAGGGGAGACTTATCTGATTTTTTTGGCCGCACTTAACACTCTTGAAAATTCAAAACGATAAAACTTGCCTCGGTATACAACAAATTGGATTTTCCATAAGCTTCTACTTTTTTCAAAATAAACAGGACTATCTCATAAAGTGTGTAAGTAGCAAAATAGCGGGGGCATGCCCCCGCTATTTTTTTTAACTTTAAATATTTACACCTTATTGAAAAAAGAGGAATTATTCAACGATGAATTTTTAAAACAGTTTCAAGACCGGTGATGAACTCAACGGTTTCTTAAAGGAACTGCAAAAACGTGGCATCGAGAAGATGCTCGAAGGTGAGCTGGATGGTCACTTGGACTATGAAAAACACCAAAAATCCAAAGGCGGGAACACGCGTAACGGCCACTCAAAGAAAAGGGTCAGGACGTCCTTCGGGGAATCCGAAATCGCTGTGCCTCGGGACAGGGACGCTTCCTTCAATCCGATGATCGTCCCCAAG